>CATZIU010000021.1:0-43515 GCA_958420165.1 uncultured Collinsella sp.
GCGCGGCAAGGAGATATATTGCCAGACCGGAGGGGCCCCGGGGGCGGGAATCTGGCACTCCATATTTTGTTCACAAATGAATCGATCCTTCAGTTGTTCCACTGAAGTCATGTCTGAAGCATCGGCTTCTGGTATTGGCGATGACCAGCTGGTTTATAGGTGTTGAGGCGTCGGCCATCTCTGCTGGGCTACTTTACTCTAAAGACATTAGGTTTTGGTTTCCTGTCGGTAAAAGGCTGGTTTTGGCCGCCAGGCGTCCTTATATATAGAGAAGATCTGGTTCGAACCCGCGTCGCGACAACAAAAAAGCGACCGGCATCCGCCAGTCGCTTTTCTATTCTATGGTGGGCCGTCAGGGGTTCGGGCCCGCTGCGCGGGCGACCGCTGCGGCGCTTTCGCGCCTTGCGCGCTGCGCTGGCAAACGCTCGCGCGTTTCCTCAGCTCCGCGCCCTTTCGGGTTCGAACCCATGAAGGGGCGACAAAAAAGACGGCCAACCGAAGTTGACCGCCTCAACAATCTTTGGGTGGGCCGTCAGGGGTTCGAACCCTGGACCTTGGGATTAAAAGTCCCCTGCTCTGCCAGCTGAGCTAACGGCCCGCGGGTGGCATTGTACCACGGTCTGGGACTATTCCCAACTCCATTGGCCGTTCTGGAAAATCACAACTTCGCGTCCATCGGGCGTAATGCCCACAATATCGATGTCGTCCGTACCGATCATAAAGTCGACGTGCGTGCTCGAAACGTTGACGCCATGCTCAATGAGCTCCTCTTTGGACATATCATATCCACCCTCAATGCACTCGGGGAAGCCGACTCCCAGTGCAAGATGGCAGCTGGCATTCTCGTCATAGAGCGTGTCATAGAACAGGATGCCGCTTTCGCGAATCGGCGTGTTCTTGGAAATGAGCGCAACCTCTCCCAGATGAGCAGCGCCCTCGTCAGTATCGATGATACTTGCGAGTGTCGCCTTTCCCACACGGGCGTCGTAATCCACCACACGACCGTTCTCGAACTTGATCCAAAAATCGTCGACCTTGTTACCGTGATGGATAAGCGGCATTGCGGAATAGACGATTCCGTCAGCACGCATACGATCGGGCGAGGTGAAGACCTCCTCGGTGGGGATGTTGGGGAAGAAGGGGTGACCGTCGGGGGTCTCGCCCTTACCGCCGGCCCACTCATGCCCCTTCGTCATACCAATTACCAGGTCGGTTCCATTCGAAGCGGTATAGCGCAGGCAGTCGAAACGATTTTCGTTCAGAAAGCGCAGGTTCTTTTCAAACGCCGCATCGTGAAGCTCCCAGTCACTCTCCGGATCTTGGCCGTCAGCACGGGCGGTATGCAGAATCGCAATCCATAGTTTATAGATTGCAACCTCATCGGCGTCTCCCGGGAACACCTCGCGCGCCCAAGCCACGACCGGCGCTCCGGCAATGCACCACGGGTTGATGTTGTAATCCAGTCCGCGGCGGAAAATCTTGCACTGCGTGTTCCTCGCCTTGGAAGCGGCAGCGGGCTTGGCAGGATCGATGCCCTTGAGAGCGGCGGGGTCAGCACCCTCGATAAAGATAAAGCAGGCACCGTCCTGGGCCAGAGAATCCAGCTGTATGCGCTTCCACTCGGGCGTCTGCCCAAAATAGCTTTTCTCGACATGCTCGTACGCAAGCCTCGTCACGGCGTCGTCGGCCCAGATGACCGTCACGTGACCGGCACCGGCGTCATAAGCCTCCGCAACCACCACGCGCGCAAATGATGCGCACTCGACGGGAGACTGAACGACGACCTCCTGGCCGGGCTTAACGTTTACACCCTTGCGGACAACGAGACGCGCATAATTTTTAATCTTGGGCTCAAGGGTCTTCATGCCCTCAAGAGCTTCCTCGACCGTTAGGGCAGCTCGAATCATGTGCCACTCCATCTATCTATAGAACAGTAAAAAGGCGCGCCGCAAAAACGACGCGCCTTATATCTTAGCGATATGTATGGATACAAACGCTACTTCTTCTTGGAGTCCTTCTTGTCCTCCTCGGCAGCCGAGCGCTCGATAAGAGCGTTGAGCTTGTTCTCGGACATGCCCTCGGCCTGCGCGCGGTACATGTTGCGCAAGGGACGAATACGAACGAAGTCGTAGATAAAGTCACCCAGGATGATGACATAGGACAAAACGATGCCGACCATCTGAACAGGACTGGACACCGTGCCGCCGGGAGCGAAGTAGAGCGAAGCCCAAATTGCCACGACGAGTACCATGCCGATGGCGAGCACGGCCCACCAGATACGACGGCGCTTGGTGTAGTCCTCATCCTGCTTGAGAAGAATATTCGACACCGTATAGATACGATCCTCGCGAGCACGCTGCTTGGCCTTGCGGGCGCGCTTCTCCTCCTTGGAAAGGCCTTCCAGGTTTTCACCCTTCTCGAGCTCTTTGCGGCGAGCTTTAGACGAAGCCGGCACGACGCGAACGGAGCTCGCTGCTTGGCGGGCGGGTTTAGCAGATGCGGCGGACTTGCGCGCAACCCCGGTAACTTCGTGGGATTGCGTGCGCTTGTTCGTGGCGCTACGGGTACTCACTTATGCGTTCTCCTTCATGCTTGTGAACTGGGAGCCCGTGATGATCTGGAAGGCCTCGCGATAGCGCTCGGACGTGCCATCGATGACCTCGGCGGGCAGGTGCGGGGTCTCCCCCGTCATATCCCAGTTGGCCTTGAGCCAATTGCGGACGAATTGCTTGTCGTAGCTAGGCTGGATCTTGCCCTCCTCGTAGCTGGCGGCGGGCCAGAAACGGCTGGAGTCGGGCGTGAGGCACTCGTCGATCAGCGTGACCTTGCCATCGATAACACCAAACTCAAACTTGGTGTCGGCAATGATGATGCCACGGGTCGCTGCATACTCGGCAGCAGCCTTGTAGATCTTGAGAGACAGATCGCGAATCTGCCTGGCGATGTCCTCGCCAACGATCTCGCAGCAACGCTCAAACGAGATATTCTCGTCGTGATCACCGATCTCGGCCTTCGTGGACGGCGTGAACAGCGGCTCGGGAAGCTTGGAGGCCTCGGTCAGACCCTCGGGCAGCTGGATGCCGCAGACGGTGCCGTTCTCGTCGTAGGTCTTCTTGCCCGAACCGGTCAGATAGCCGCGGACGATGCATTCGATGGGAATCGTCTGGGCCTTCTTAACCAGCATGGCGCGGCCTGCGAGATAGTCACGATACTCGGCAAACTCCTCGGGGAAATCCGCCGGATCGATGGAGACGAGGTGGTTGGGGACGATATCGGCAAACTTGTCGAACCAGAATGCCGAAATGCGGTTGAGCACCTCTCCCTTAAACGGAATCTCGTCGGGGAGAATAAAGTCGAACGCAGAAATGCGATCGGTGGCGACCATCAAAAGGTTTTCGCCGGCATCGTAGATATCACGAACCTTGCCACGGGAATCCGGACGACGCTCCATCGTTGTCACGTGAGTCACTCCTTACCTAAATACGACAGAAATGCGGGTTCTTTCCCGCATGTTTTCGCAAACTCGGAGCGGCAGGAACGCGGCCCCTCCTTCACCGAATAGCGAAAAGCTAGTGCTCCATTGTAGTAGATGCCGCGTCCGCCGTGTGCTCGCGAGGCAGATGAATCGTAAAAGTCGTACCCTTTCCAAGCTCCGACTCCACGGATATGTAGCCATGGTGACGCTCGACGATTTGCTTGGTCACGGCGAGGCCAACGCCCAGGCCGCCGGCTTCGCGGGCGCGGCTGGCATCTGCGCGCCAAAATCGCCCGAAGATGCGCGACAGGTCGTCCTTGGCAATACCGATACCGGTATCCGAAACGGCAATACTGACATGCTTGCGGTCACTGAGCACCGACACCACGACCCAACCGCCCTCGGGGGTGTAGCGCATGGCGTTGCTCATGAGGTTGATGACGCACTGCGTGATCATGTCGGGATCGGCCTCGACGACATCGTCGTGCCCCTGGGTTTCATCTGCAAAGCGAAGACGAAGGTCGCGGTCGGCAAACAGACGCTCCTGGCCGTTCACAATTGATCGCACAAAGGGAACCATGTCCACCGGCTCAAGGTTGAGCGGCGCCGTGCTGTTTTCCATACGCGATAGGTCGAGCATCTGCTGCACCAAACGAGCCAGGCGACGCGTCTCGGAAGCGACCGTCTCCAGATGCTCGTCGTCGGTGGGATACACGCCGTCCTGCATGGCCTCGACCGTTGCAAGCATGGCCATGAGAGGCGTGCGCAGCTCATGAGCCACATCGGAAGTCAGGCGCTTTTCGTGCTTCATATCTTTCTCGAGCGAGGTGGCCATCTCGTCAAAGGTCTCACCCAACTGATCGATCTCATCGTCGCCGCGCAAGCCCGTACGAGCGGACAGGTCTCCATCGCGAATTTGCTTGGCTGTGCTCGTAATACGATGAATCGGCTTGGTGAGCATGCGAGACACGAGCGATCCGATAACAACCGAGATACAGACCGCAACAACCGCGGCAAGGGCCATGGCGTTAAAGGTCTTCTCCCTAAACGCAGAGTCCGCCTTGGTGAGCAGAGCGTCGGAGCCGATGGCCCACAGCTTTACCTGTCCGACATGCTCGCCGGAAGACGTTATGATTTCGACGTTGGCGACGCTATCGGAGTCGGTGGGCGCCGACGAGACCGGGCTATGCGAGGCCTTTTTACCGCTCGAGCTGCTCGACGGTGATTCGCTCTCGCGCACATCGGCGGTCGCACTTGCCGAAGGCCATGAGTCGTCATAGACGACAACGCCTTTCTTGTTGACGACCTGCATACTCAGGTCGTCGGACACCAAACTCGATGTCGCGACCGTGCGCAGCTCGCCCGCAGTCCAGCTGCCGTTTTCCTCATACGACGTCGCAAGCTTTTCGGCAGCAGAATTGGCGATCTCGACGATATTGGAGCGCGTGTAATCCGAAAAGACGGTGCCCCACACAACGGAGACAACGCCCACCAGCACCAATACCGTCATGAGCGACGTCAGGGCAAAAGCCAATGCCATGCGCGAGGGATAGCTCATCGCTGGCCGTGAATCGGAACGAGGCGTGTTCCAACTTGCCTTGGAACCCGCCTCGTTCTCCTGCTTGTGCTTTTGTCCGATTTCAAAGCGCGCAGGTGTCATATGTGATTTCCCTATTTCTCGTCCGACTTATCGGTCTTGGCCGGGGCCTCAAAGCGATAGCCGACACCGTGAACGGTGTAGAGCCACTTAGGCTTCTTGGGGTCGTCGCCCAGCTTGGCGCGAAGGTTCTTCACGTGGCTGTCGATGGTGCGCTCGTAACCCTCAAAGTCGTAGCCGAGCACCTTCTCGACCAGCTCCATACGGTTATAGACACGACCGGGATGACGAGCAAGCGTGGTGAGCAACTTAAACTCGGAAGCAGTCAGGTCTACTTCCTTGTCCTCGACCAAAATCTTGTGTCCTGAGATATCGATGACCAGATCGCCAAAGTCGAGCACCTCAACGGCAGGCTCGTCTGCCTGGTGAGCACGGCGGAACAGGGCACGGACGCGGGCGACGAGCTCGCGCGGCGAGAACGGCTTGATCAGGTAGTCGTCGGCACCAAGCTCGAGGCCGATGATGCGATCCTCGATCTCGCCCTTGGCGGTAAGCATGATAATGGGCACATCCGAGGTATCGCGGATAGTGCGGCAAACGCGCTCGCCGGGAATCTTGGGGAGCATAAGGTCGAGTACAACCAGGTCGAACTGGTGCTTCTCGAACTCCTCGATCGCAGACTGGCCGTCGCCGACGCCAACAACCCAGTAGCCCTCGCGCTCGAGATAGGCAGCGACAGCGTCACGGATTGCCTTCTCGTCCTCGACCAGCAGAATCTTTTTTGCTTCTGAAGCCATAACACGGCCCCCCTGTCTCAATTAACTAAGAACAAGCCCATTTTAACGCACCTATGCCCACCGAGCACCGCTACAGTGCGGCGGCTCGGCGGGCGGCACTCACAATTACAACGCGCTTATTCCCCCGTTGGCGCCTTTTTAACCCCTCGGCGCTAAAGAGAGAACAGGCGGGCAGTGACCGTCTCGGGAATTCCTTGGCTATTACGCACCGTGGCATAGGTTAAAAACGTATTCGATTTACCCGCCGTAGCTGGATAATCGCCATATTCGAGAGCGCGGTCGGGCGACAGCAGCGAACCATAGGTTTTGGCGGAGGTATCGATCAGAAAATGCGAGGCCTGAACCTTAACCAGATATTTGCCCTTTCTGCCGGCAGCACACGCAAGCGGCTCGCGCGACAGGAATAGGAACGTCCCGTTCTCGTTACCGATATAGGTGCCCATGTTGCCTAGACTTCCCACGCCGTTATAGGTGGCCTCGATGGAGAACACAAACGTGTCACCCATATATACGGCCTCGAAGGGAGACACCGATGAGGGAAGGACCAGCTGAGCCCTCTTGGTATTGTTGCCGTCCGTCAGGTCGATCGCCGTCATGCCGTAGTAGACGCCCTCGTCGTTGCGCACACGCGGGGAAATGGTCAAGATGCCGTCACTCACGCGCGGGGCGGATGCAAAGCGACCCGTTGACTTCCAAATGGCCTCGGCCTTTGCCTCATCGAGCGAGCGGCGGTAGCAATACGAGTCATGACTTGTCTTATTGCCGCCTGCAGCAGGCATCTTGTACCAAATGACGGACGATCCGAACGCCGTAAACAGTGGCGGATCGTAGTCCTTGCCGCCTCGGTCGAGCTCGACTACATCGCCGACAAGCGACGCACCTGCCGTATTTTGCGCATAGAGCTTCCACGATGCGTTTGCAAAGTTCATTTCGACCCAAGTAAATACGCCATCGCCGGCGCGGACATCGTAAAACGAATACCCTGTACCTTCGATGGGATCCTCGATGAGCGTCGTGAGCGAACCGTCGCCCAAGTTGAGCACACCGAGCGTGTTGGCATGCCGCGCCGATGCGGGTGCCATCATCGCGGCAGCGTAGTCGCCATCGCAGTAGTACAGCAGCGTACCCAGAGGCAATGTCCATGAAGCTGCAGGCTCGAGGTCGATTTCGACGGCCTCGTACTCATCCGTAATCGAGACGATTTTTGAGTCATCCTTGATAACCTGCGGCTCGCCAGCGGCATCATCGCTGGTGCCCGTTTTTTTCGAGCAACCGGCAAGCACCGTGGCGGCGCCCGCGGCGGCCCCACCGAGCACAAAGCCGCGACGCGATATTCCGTTCTTGATGTGATCGACGATACCCATTAGGCAATCTCGGCGCGTGCGGCCTCAATAGCGCGCGTAAGCTGATCGGCGCAAGAGGTCTTTTTCATACCGCAGGTATTACCCGCGAGAACCTCGATCACGCGGTCGGCGGGAGCGCCTTCGACCAGCCTGGAGATGGCCTTGAGGTTGCCATCGCAGCCGCCGGTAAACTCGACGCCCAGCACCTTGCTGCCGTCATCGGAAAGATTGAGGTGGATATTGCGAGAGCATACACCCTGAGGCTTGTAGTCAAAACTAATCATTGAGATCCCCTCTCAGAAAGAAATTTCAGACGTCTATTATCCCCGCCTGGACCGACTTATTATCGCAAGCACCGATTCAACATCCTACGATGCTTGGACTAGTGGGAGCAAGATTAGCAGTCCGCACCCTGTACGTGGACCATGCGCTTCTCCCGATACATATTGTGATCGGCGACGCGATATACATCGGCCAGCGTATTTCCAGCCGTCTCGACGGTCGCCACGCCAATCGATGCGCTGACCGTCAGGGCCTCATCGCTTACCGCGGCAAGACCGAGACGAAGATCCTGTTCCAGCCCGAGCGCAGACTCGTTGTCAGTATGGGGACAGACCAGCAAAAACTCGTCGCCGCCAACGCGCATCGGCAGGTAATCCGCACCAGCCACCCGTCGCAGCACGGACGCCGTCCGTCGCAGCAGTTCATCCCCCATCTCGTGACCATAGATGTCGTTGGTCCGCTTGAGATAATTGCAGTCCACCATAATCACGCTCACTGGCAAGCCCTCGTTTACCAGGCTATCTCCGCGCGATTCAAGATAGTTGCGGTTGCGAAGCCCCGTCAGTTTATCTTGGTATGACAGCTCCTCGGCATGCTTGACCATCGATATGTTGTGCGTCGCCACGACGACCGACTCCAACCGGCCTTGCTCATCGCGATGCTGGGGGACAACCTGTAGCGAGTACCAAGCACCTCGACAATCTCGCACCTCGGCAGCCAAGTACGGTACGCCCTCCATACGTTCACGAAGTGTACTTATATCTACGAGTCCCACAACCGCTTCGCGGCTTTCGGGGCTCACGATATCCCGGCAGACCGTGTCCATAAAGTCATATGCCTCGTTGTGCTCGACAAATATCTTCGCTATCGCCGGCGACATATTGATTCCCTCGATCTCGAGGGTGTCGAGATGCAAAAGGAAGGTCGAATCGTAGATGGCGCTTATGGCATTGATAATGCCGAGCTGTTTATCTTTTTCGACCAAATTGCGGTGGTCAACGATATTCCGAGCCAACAGCACCACGACCCAAAACGCAAGGCACACCAAAACGCCGACGGCGACAAATGAAATCCTGTCAGACATGACCTCAGATTTGGGATATAGCGCAAACAGGCGGTAGTCCTTATATGCCGCACGCACGGCGTACCATTTGTCTCCTCGATATTCGATGGGCGTCAGGCCGTCGTCTTTCCACTCAACCCCTGGGCTGGTGAGGAGTCGGGCGAGCGACATGTCAGCATCGGCACTGTTGGATGAGACAATCTCCGCATCCTCCATAACAAGCACCGTGGGGCCCTGATGGAAGGTGCTGTTCGAAAGCACGTCGGCTATGGCATATGAATAGTCGTCCGCCGTATCGGGAACAAATGAGCGGTATGCCAGGGCAACGCCGTCACCATACGGAACAGCACAGACGGCAAAAACAACACCACGGCGCTCGACGACAGTTGAGTAGGACACTTTGGAACCTTGATACATCGATGCGACCGACGAACATGCCAGCTCCTCTCGCCACAACATGAGCGGATCGCGACCATCGATGTCGTAGTGGGCGGCCATATGACCGTCGGCATCCATGACCATCAGCCCCGAAAGGTTCTCGGTATGAACAAATTGCTCGATAAGATCGTCGTTGACATCAACGCGATCAGAGGACAGGAACGTCGCAAACGATTCGACCGCGGCGAGCAAATCGTGCGTCGTCTCGATTTTTCTCCCCTGTTCGTTGCGGTCATATTTTTCGCAAGCGTTTTCCAAAAACACCATGGTTTCTTGACCAAACCCAAGCGTTTTTTCGAGGCAGCGATGGGTTCCAACCGCATACAACAGGCCTAATAAGACAGCGCTGACAATAACGCCGACAGCTATGACGGTCAGAATCTTTCGACGCAAGCGGTGCTTGTCATTTGTCATGATTCCGCTCCTTGCCCGCCCGTCGTCGCTCCTGCCCTGTAATTGTCCACAATGCGCTCTATCGTGCCGTCTCGATCCATGTCGAACAGCGCGGTATTGAGGTTTTTGACGCACTCTCCCTCATAGGCAACATCAAATGCAACGCCCAGGTCAACCGTCATAACGTTGTCGGCAAACACACGATAAACGCCGGGATACTGGGTGACGAGTCGATCAAGCGATTGAACGTCCGCCATCCAACAGTCGACATACCCTTTGGCGAGGGCGGCTTTGCAGAGTTCGGCAGAACCATACGATTTGATTTGCACGTCCGGCGAGATTTCCAGATCCCCTGCGAGCAATCGGCGTTCGCTCACCGAGCCCGCAATCACCGCGATGGTCTTGCTTCCATCGAGATGCGCCAAGGACTTGATGCCACTCGTTTTCTTGGCGGCAACCGAGACCGTCACGGTTAAATACGGCTCGGTCCAGTAATACTTATCCTCGCGATAACAGGGCGAATAGTCACACCACAGACAATCGATATCACCGTTTTTGAGCAGCCGGTCGCGATCGTTCCAGTCAATATCGACAAACTGTGGCTTAATCCCCGCACGCTTGCAGGCCTCGCGGGCGATGTCGATATCGATACCGGCGTAATCGCCCGTGGTATCGACATACACATAGGGGTCGTTATCCGTAACGCCGATTTTGAGTACCGGGAGATCTTTGTCGGCTTCATTCGAGGAGGAAGAACTGCTTCGAACGGTATACGTCAGGGCGGCCACACAGGCGGCAACAAGGAGCATGAGCGTAAACGAGACGATGGCGGCTCGCTTGGTGCGTCCGGGCACGCGCCTCCCTTCATCGAAACAGCAATCGGATTTCATTGTATACCCGGGGCTGATGCGGCAATAAAAAAGCGCCTCACCCAAAATGGGCAAGACGCCAAAGGTTGAAATGCATCCGCAAGCGGTCGAATTAGGTTAACCCTACTCGAAGCTCAGCTGCTCCAGGCGGTCGAAGACCGTATCGATGCGGGTGAGGAAGTCCCACGGATCAAAGATCTCATCGAGCTTCTCCTGGCTGACGGTGCAGCGCGGATCGGCCTCGAGACGCTCCTTGAAGGTGGGGCCAGAAACACAATCCTGCACCTCATGCCAGGTGGCCATGGCGTTTTCCTGCACGATAGCGTAGGCGTCCTCGCGGGTGATGCCCGTATCGACGAGGGCCAGCAGGACCTTGGAGGAGAAGATGAGGCCACGGGTCTTGTTGAGATTGGCCATCATGCGGGGCGGATACAGCTGCAGGCCGTCGATGACACGGATGAGGCACTGGAACATGTGGTCGAGTGCGATGAAGCTATCGGCCTGGGCGACGCGCTCGGCGGAGGAGTGCGAAATATCGCGCTCGTGCCACAGGGCGACGTTGTCGAAGGCGACCTGGGCGTTGGACTTCACGACGCGCGACAGGCCGCAGACCTTCTCCATGGTGATCGGGTTGCGCTTGTGCGGCATGGCGGAGCTGCCCTTTTGACCCTTGCGGAACGGCTCCTCGGCCTCGAGCGTATCGGTCTTCTGCAGGTTGCGGACCTCGGTCGCGATGCGCTCGCAGGTGGCCGCTGTAGTGGCAAGCACGCCGGCAAGGTAGGCGTGGTGATCGCGGCTGATGACCTGCGTGGACAGCGGGTCGTGAACCAGGCCCAGGTGCTCACAGACATACTCCTCGACAAACGGCTCGATGGAGCTGTACGTGCCGACAGCACCCGAGATGGCACCGAAGGCAACATTCTTACGGGCATCCTCAAGACGGTCCAGATCGCGCTTGAGCTCCCAGGCCCAAGAGCCAAACTTCATGCCGAAGGTCATCGGCTCGGCGTGGATGCCATGAGTACGGCCGGCACAGAGCGTGTTGCGCTCCTCGAAGGCACGACGCTTGCAGATCTCGCCGAGCTTCTTGACGTCCTCGATAATCAGGTCACAGGCCTGGGTGAGCTGGTAGCACAGAGCCGTATCGCCCAGGTCGGAGCTGGTCATGCCGTAGTGAACCCAGCGGCTGGGCTTGGGGTCACCCTCGGGAACATCGGCGTCGATGTACTCCTTCATGTTGGTCAGGAAGGCGATGACATCGTGGCGCGTGACCTCCTCGATCTCGTCAACCTTCGCCTTCTCAAAGTTGGCATGGTCGCGAATCCACTGGGCCTCTTCTTTGGAAATACCGATCTTGCCGAGCTCCGCCTGAGCCTCGCAGGCCAGGACCTCAATCTCCTGCCAAATGGCGTACTTGTTCTCGAGGGAGAAGATGTGTCCCATCTCCGGGCGGGTATAGCGATCGATCATAGCGGCTCCTTTTTGGTTATTGGCACGTTGGTCGTAACTCAACCATTGTACCGTGCGCAGGTGCAAGAATGGGCAGTAGGCATTAACCTAACATTTTGCCGCAAGAGCGGTCATGGGGACGTCTGCGCATTTGCTTCGCAAATCCGCACCAGCCGCGGTCGCCGGACCCGGTCCGCGCGCATGCACGGGCAAAGCGGGTTGGACCCGACGTTCCCAAGGTCCCCCGTGCCCGGTGGAGCGGGCAACGGGACGTCCGCGTATTTGCTTCGCAAATCCGCACCGGCTTCAGGCACCTGTCGGCGCCTTCGCCTGCTCGCTACAAACGCTTCGCGTTTGCTTTACGCTCGCACCCTGGCGGGTTCGAGTCCCGGCACTTTATTAAAAAAAGCACGGCACCGTGATGGTGCCGTGCTCATGCTTTTAGCTGGAGCGGGCAACGGGACTCGAACCCGCGAGTGTCAGCTTGGGAAGCTGATGCCTTACCACTTGGCGATGCCCGCATATGTGGGGGATAGTATAACGCGGTTGTCTTGTTCTATACAAGGGTGACGATGCTTGTTTTAGCTGTGGAGAATCGTCCTAAAAATAGACCAATTGTGGAGACAGGGACCTGTACGTTCTTCTATTTACCGTTGTCTACCTGCAGATTTATTCCATTGTCTTTCGCAGGCGCCATTTGTCAGATATCGGGCAAGCGTTTGGTCAGGTTCCGGTACTTACCCGCATGAACCTTGGGGGTAGCCTCATCCTACGCGCCGCGGCCTCCCCATGCGGCGCACGAGGGATAAGGAGCAGCCATGTCCAACACACCCACGCACTCTGTCCACAGCGCAATCACAGCAGGATCGCTGCTCCTAGTCCTCTTTTTACTTTTAGGCTGCATGACACCGGATGCCGCGCTCGCCGTCGACGGTTACGAATCGCTCGGATTCCGCACTATCAGCAATGAATGCGGTCCTTTTGGAGTTGGCAAATACGAGGCACAGGATTCTTCGATTGCCTATTGCATGAACCAGGAGCGCTTTGGCCCCAGCACGCCGGGCGGCCCCTGGCTCACCTACAATCAGGGCTGGGTATGGCTTGAAGACAAATTCGCGGCCATCATCTGCCATGGCTACCCCACTGCCACATCCTTTGGCGGGCATAACCTATCCCCCGATCGAGCACGTGCCGCAACCCAACTTGCCGTCTGGATGCTCAACGGCACCACCCATACCGACGGATCATTCTCATATACAACCGCTCAGGGCGTCACGAAGAGCGGAAACTTTTCCGGCGACAATGAGGTCGTTGCCGCAGCGCGCTGGCTCCACGACAGCGCCAAGTCGGGAGGCATTAAAGCCGCACCGCATCGCGCGCGGCGCTATTTGGGAACTGTGTCGGGCGGCAGCAAGCGTCAAGACATGCTCTACGTGCTCCCGGCTGTCTCCGTATCCTTCCAAAAACAGTCAGCCAACGCCGCCATCACCAGCGAAAACGATACCTACAGGCTCGACGGAGCGAGGTTCGACATCTATGAGAGCGCCAGCGACAAGCGTGTCGGCAGCATCCAGATGGACAGCAGCGGTCGCGCACAGGCGACACTTTTGCCCAACACAGCATATTATCTGGTCGAAACCAAAGCTCCAGCGGGTTATATCCCCAGGAGTGACCGCATCGCCTTTTCCACCGGCAATGACGGCGGGAATGTCGTCATCGATGAGCAGCCCGGTACCATTACCCTGCGCATCGCAAAGGCCGATGCCGCGACAGGGGCAGGTCCTCAAGTCGGTGCGTCGCTTGCCGACGCTGAGTTCACCTGCGTCTCACAGTCTACCCCGGGCTGGACGCGCACCCTCACGACGGATGAGGACGGCCGGGCAACACTTACCAACATCCCCCTGGGCACCTTTACCATCTATGAGTCGAGAGCTCCCGAGGGCTATATGCCCTCCGATGAAACCTGGAGCTATACCATCGGCGCCGACCAGCTCGGAGACGTGGGCGTCGTTGAGCTCGAGCGTCGCATCCCCAACATCCCCATCGCTTTTGACCTCGAGATTTCAAAGTTCAAGGACTGCGGTAATAGCGATGGGTCTGGTATAGAGCAGCCGGCGGAAGGCGTGGTCTTTGAAGTGGTAAGCAACACTTCGCAGCAGGTTGTTGGAACGCTGACCACCAATATCTACGGCTTCGCATCAACCAAAGACCAGGCTGGAGCATGGTTTGGCGCAGGAGAGCGCCCCGATGGCGTCAGCGGAACCATACCGTATGACCGTGCCGGCTACACCATTCGTGAGGTTGTCGACACTGTGCCCGACGGCTTTAAGCAGGCAGGGGAATGGACTATCACAGCAGAGCAGATCACGGACGGCGCAGAGCTTCAGTACATCGTAGACAACCACGCCCTGTCGACACATCTTCAAATCGTGAAGCGCGATGCTCAGACCGGCAACGCCGTACCACGCGCTGGGTTCACCTTTCAGCTGCTCAACGGCGACCGTGAGCCCATCTCGCAAACATCCTGGCATCCCGCCCATACCGTTATGAATACCTTTACGACCGATGAAACCGGCACCGTCACCCTACCCGAATCGCTTAACCCGGGCACGTATTACATACGAGAGACTTCCGCCAAGGAACCGTATCTTGTTGGTGAAGATCTGGAGATAACGATTCCCGCCGACATGAACTTAACGCCCGTCGCGGTCGCCTCGTTTTACGACGACGCGGCAACAGGAAGCATCGAGATCGTCAAGAACGATGCCGTAGGTGGGCGCGCCCTTGCCGGTGCTGTTTTTGATATCCGTGCCGCGGGCGATATCGTGCGCCCCGACGGCAGCATTGCTGCCCTGGACGGCGAAACCGTCACATCCATCACGACCGACGAGCGGGGATTTGCGTGCGCGACTCATCTTTCACTGGGGTGCGGAACCGCCACCTATGAGGTAATCGAGGTGCAGGCACCCGAAGGTTACCTGCTCGACCAAAGCGTCCACACCGTCGAGCTGTCGTATGCCGGTCAGGAAACACCCGTGATCAATGCGCACCTCGATGTTTCTAACGACTACACCAAAATCGACATCTCCAAAGTAGATTTGACCGGCAAACAAGAAGTGGAAGGCGCTCGGCTCTCCCTCCACGGTGCCGACGGAACCGAAATTGACGCTTGGACCTCCTCTGACAAACCGCATCGCATCGAGCATCTTTTGCCCGGCACCTACACCCTGTGCGAAGTGATGCCCCCGCGCACTTACGACCTTGCCGAAGACATGACGTTTGAAATTAAGGCCACAGGAGAAGTGCAGACGGTAACCATGAAGGACGCACCCATCGAGATCGAGGGCAGAGTCGACAAGCGGCAAGAGATCGCCCGCCCTATCGGTAAGGGTCTCGTCGCCAACGGCGATGGCAAAAACCGAGCCGTGGCACAATCCGATGCGGACGGCTCCTTCTCTTATACGCTCGATGCTAAAAATGAGTCGAATACCTGGGTTGATGAATTCACCATCACTGACGATCTCGAATGCGCCAAGGAAGGCACTGCCAAACTCATCGCCATCGAAACCCCTGTCGCGACCGGGGACATCGACGGTCTTTGCAACGTGTGGTATCGAACGTCTCCAGTGGGAAGTATCGATACGGGCGAACAGACCAATGCAACGCTCAGCGACGGGCATGACAACCCCTGGCTCGAAACGGACGAGGTCAAAAAGCTCCTAGGTGACGATTTGCGCATGGTCGATTACGGCGATTGGCATCTTTGGAAAGCCGATATCCCAACAACGGAGTCGGTCACCCTCGAGGCAAAAGAGCTCGCTCTTTTGGACGATACCGCCGTCACGGGCATTCGTCTTGAGTACGGGGCCGTATCGGCCGACTTCACGACAAGAGGCGCTGCAGAATCTTGGACCCGCGAGGACCTCAAAGACGAGCATGACGACCTTGATGATGTGAGCGCCGTCCTTGACTCGGATATTCACGGTGCCGTCATCCATATGCAGGCCGCGTCGTCTTACACGCCTCAGACCGCACTCGCCAACAGCGCTCGCGTTGACCTCTGTCGCAATGGCGGCGGTAGCAACCTTGAATCACATGACGAGGATCGCGTCATCCAGCGATGCGCCATGCCGCAAGATTTACCGGCAACGGGCTCCCTTCCCATTGCCGCCTGCCTCACCGCCTTCGTGACCTCCGGCGCCGCGGCAATCTGGTTTGCCCATCTAAAGCTGGCGTCAAAACGTCGCTGACGCAATAAAAAAGAGGCGAGCCCGTCTCCCGGCTCGCCTCTTATTCGTTCGTGGCGAAATGGCTATTCCCCAGATGCAGACCCACCGTCGATGAGCGCTTGATCGGACTCGGAGATGCCATCGGCTCCCAAACTCTGCTCGTGCTCCACTTCTTCGCTAATCGTGGACTCAGGCGTTGAGCCTTTAACGCCCACGATATACGCGGCCCCGAAACCAAGGACAATGGCGATCAGGGCCAAGATGAGATAGACGGGCCAGTGGCGCTTGATGTACGAAAACACGCAGACTCCTTATAGGTCAACCTACGAACGACGAATGACCTCGGTCACGACCTCGGACACCGTAGCGATATTTGTCGGATTGACGTTGTACGGCAGATCGTCCTCAGTGTGAGCGCATGCCAAACGTGGGCCGTCGACGCCGGCAATGGTAAGGGCGCGTCGGCTTGCCTCGAGCGCAGCATAGGCATCGGTCTTGGCATAGGGCATCTCAAATGCACCGCAATCGACATGGAACGACTTGCACACCTTGTTGACCAAGTTCATGATGCGTCGGTCACCCTTGAGCAGCTGCTGCTCGCCCTCGACCGTCACGACCGAAAGCCTACCGGCACCAATGGACTCAAGGTTGATAAAGAACACGCCGCGGAGCTTGTCGCGATGCGCGGCCAGGAACGCCTTCATGCCGGCGCCGTCGCAATCGGAAGCGCCTGTAGCCACAAACCAGATGTCGTGGCCAAGCAGCTCGTCATCGCCCATGGAGGCAACGGCAGCGAGCATATCCTCGGCGGAAGCTCCATCGGAAGACGTGGCACCGCCCTTCCAGCCGTCGTCGTCATCCTCGAAGTTATCCCACGAGCCGATTCCGCGACCAGATTTCTTGGCGTCGTAATCATCCTCGACACCAAGCCAATCGCTCATGCTGTCCTGCTCGTTTTTCTTTTTGCGACCGAACAGACCGCCCAAGCCGCGCTTTTGCGGCTTGGCGGCCGGAGCGGCAGGAGCCGAGATAGTCTCAAGCGGCTGAACATCCGAGGTGGCCGGCATGGGAGGAACAACCGGAGCCGATATGGGCTCGGGACCCTGTGCCGTCGCGAAGGGATCGTTGACCTGAGCCGAAGGGTCGGGAAGGTCGAACAGCGAGGTGCGCGAGGCGACATTGGCCTGCTGCATCGAAGGCATCGAGGGATCGGGGACCGAGGCCAGCGGAGACGCAGAGGGCATGGGAGCCGGCGCGGATGCCGGGTCGGGAACGTTCATGTTCGGGCGCGGCGACGCCTGAGACGAGATTTGAGCCATCAGAGCATCGACCGTCTCGGCCTGCGACGGAGCAGCATTGGCAACCGTGGCGCCGGGATCACTCGGCGCGGGCATGGTGAAGATCTGCGTAGAGTAGGGCCTCGACTCATCCGCCTGCGGAGCTTCGGGGGCCACGGGCTCAGGCTCTTGCTCGGAGCTGTCCGCAGCGACCTGTTCCGCCGCAGATTGATCCTCGACCGTATCGGGCGCAGCGGGCTCGTCCTCGACAGGAGCGGAAAGGGGCTCGGCGATAGCGGTGCCCTGCTTCTCAAACGTCATCGTGGCATCAAACGACACAGTGCTGTCGACTGGCTGTTGGGTTTCGAAAGTCGCCGTCTCCCCGGCAACTTCCGCAGGCGAAGGCTGCGGCGCCTCGAAAGACGTCGTGGCGTCGGCAACATCAACGGATACCGGCGATACCGGCTGCTCGGCGTCGTTTTGCTCAAATTCCTGTGCCGCGCGCTCGCGCTCGGCCTCGGCCGCCTGTTGCTGGGCTGCAGCCTCGCGCTCGGCTGCCTCGCGGGCAGCGACGCGCTTTTCCTCAAAGTCGTCAACGAGTTTCTTGCCCTTTTCGAATGCCCCCTTAAAGAAATGGGAGGCGCTGGCACCGATCGAAGAAAACGCGGAAGCGATATCGGCATGGGGCGTCGTCACCGGAAGCTCGGCAGAAAAATCGGTGTCGCTCTCGTAGGACACACGCTGCGGATACGCATCGTAGTCGTCCTCGGTATTATCGAGCTCCTCGGGCGCCGGGGCAGGCGCCATGACGTCCAGACCGGCTGCGGGATCGATAGCAGTCTCCGCATCGGCTTCCGTCTCGACGGCATTGGCCTCATCGGGCTGTGCAGCCACGACCGGATCGGGCTGGGGCGCGGGCTCGAACGTCGGCTCCTCGCCCTCTTCGTAATCGAGCGTACAGGACTCGGGAAGCATTCCCAGGGCACGGATGGCATTCGAGCCAAACCGGATGTTGCCGGCGGCATTGCGATAAAGCTTGGGCTCGGGCTCGGCCTGCTCGGCCGCGGCAGGCTCCTCTGCCGACTCGGCAGCGGACTCGTCTGCAACGGGCTCCTCGGCCGGAATATCTTGGACCTGGGACTCGGGTGCAATGACGCCAATCAGGGTCTCGTCGGCAGAAGCACCTTCGAATCCATCGATTTGCTCATCAAAAGCCTCGCCCTGCTCACCCTCGGGAGCGACCGGCTGGCCATACTCATCCTCGGTATAGGCAGGCTCTTCGTACTCGATGGTATTGCCGTAATCGTTTTGCTGCTGGGCCGCGGCGTACTCGGCTGCCGCGCGCGCCATCTCCTCGGCGCGACGCTTCTGCTCGCCAAAATACGTGTCAAACGGAATATCGTCAGGGAACTCGTTCTCACCCTGATAGGGGGCGACGTTATCCATGACGCCCAGCATGGCGGCAACAGAGGACTTGTTGCAAACCGAGCCGGACGTGTAGGGAAGGACAAAACGATTGGAAATGATATTGGCGGCATTGGCGAGCGCCACGAGGGAGGCAAGGATCGCGACAATCCACAGCAGGACCTTCAACGCGCCGGGAAGCGGCAAGATGCGCAGGATGGCAATAGCCGCGGGAGCAATCGTGGCAATCGGGAGCAATTTGGCGATCAGCGCTCGGTACGGCGCATAGGGCTCGCGAGCGAGCAGTTCGGCGCGCGGGGAGTCATAGTGCGCGACGACGACAACCGGGCGATTGCGCGGAGAGGCAAGCGGGCCCGACGCCTTGTGGTAGGCGATGACGTTTTGGCTCACGCCCGTCTTGCCCAGGCGCGAGATCACGGGGCGCCCGGTTCTCTCGAGCACATAGAGCACGGCTCCGACAATGGCCAACAGGGTGCCGACTAAGCCGATACCGCCGCCGATGCCCATAAGCAGGGCACCGGCAAATGCCAGAATGCCCGTAACGGCAAACGCCATCCTGCTCGGCGCGGGAGCATTAAACTCCTGCACCTCGGGATCAAAGCCGTGGTTGCGGAAAATTTGAGCGATATCTTCGGCGGCCAAGCGCTCTTCTTCGCTGCACGCCGGCGTGATGCCAGTGTTCTGCAGCAGGTGGTTAATATAGTTCTGGGTGTTCGCCATATGCGCTCCACATCCATAATCCGACAAATAGGCCCAATGTATGCACATTAGAACCGTATATAGTCGAAAGTATACCCCGAGCGGGCGCAAACGGCCGAATTCTGGGCATCTTAACGCCCCAAGCGGACAAGGATATAGCCTAATCTCCATATCGGACTAAAATCATGGCATCAAACACCTTCCGTGCGAGGATTCTATGACGGCAAGCGATACAACCGTAACGAATAAAAATGGGGCGCCGGAACCCGGTTTCGACAAGACCGCCCAGCGCATCCTCAATCTGTTCTTTGTCCTCAACAGCTCTCCCGAGCCATTGACCACAGAGCAAATTGTCCTGGATTCCGATCTTGGCTATGGGTCGGGCAATATCGACTCGGACAAGCGCAAGTTTCGCCGCGATCGCGAAAAACTCCTCGAACGCGGAATCACGATCAAGGAAGTTCGCGCAGCAGGCGCCCAAGAAACCGAAGAAAGCGCGTGGACCATCGATCGCGAGCACACGTTTGCGGCCGGTGGCCTCATCACCGCAGACGACGCGGACATCTTGCTCGACGCTATCGACCAGACCCTTGCGACCGGTTCGGCCGCGTTTGCCACGCCGCTTGCAGACATACGCTCCAAGATCGCCTACCTCACCGGCGCATCGACCGCAGAAGAGCCTCCCGCCCGTCGCTTACCCGCCGTCGATGCGGTGTGGAGCGCTTTCGCCGAACGCTGCGCACTGCGCTTTTTGTATCAAAACGGGCACGGGGAGCAAAAAGAGCGCACCGTCTGCGTATACGGCATGTTTGAGCACGAGGGTGTGGCGTATTTTTGCGGACTCGACAACGCCACCGATGAAATCAGGACGTTTCGCTGCGACCGTATCGTTCGCGCATGGCGCCCCTCGAAGGCCTACTCCATCCCCGCCGACTTTAACCTGAACGATCGCCTGTTCTTCGAGTTTGATTTTGCCGATTGCAAGCCCGTTATGGCGACCTTTTCGTTTGCCCCGCAAGCCCAGGCCGACATGGTCAGCGGCCTAACGCGCGGTCGCGGGGAGCTCACGCACACCGAAGAGGGTTGGACCTGGACCGTCGGCGTGCGCGACCTTAATGCCGCTGCCTCGTTTTGTATGGAGCACGCCATGGACGGCATGAGACCCGTTGCCCCCGATGCACTTAAACTGGCGTGGAACCACCTCATCGAAAGGACGGTGCACGAGCATGCCCGCGCGTAAACTCACCAGCGAGCAAAGGCTCTCGCGTGCGATTGACATCATGGAGGCCCTCTACGCTGCCGGTGAGACCGGTATGACACGAGGGGATATCTGCAGCCGTTTTGATATCACGGGTGCGGCGCTCGACGAAATTATCGATATCGTCTCGACCCTCGCTGACCGTGAGTCGGGCGCACGCATCATCTGCGAACGCCACGGCGAGTGCATCATCCTGACAGGCGATGCGGGGCGTGTGCTGCCCTTGCGCCTAAGTGCCGCCGAAGGTGCCGTGCTCAACCACAAACTCGAATCGATGGGAATCGACTCTCGGGCAGCAGAGCGTATCCGACACGCCCTCCTACCCGAGAAACTCGGCTACAACCAGCGCGTCGTCGATACCGTTGCCCGAGGATCGCACTGGCAACAGCTGAACTGCGCGATTCAAGACGGCGTTCGATGCCGCATCATCTACCGTTCGATGGACGACACACGGCCGCGTGAGCGTCTCATCGACCCCCTGCGCATCGCGACGCATGGCGACCAAACATATCTGATTGCCTGGGATGTCGAAGTTGATGCGCAGCGCTCCTACCGCATGGACAAAATCGAAGGCCTTGCCCTTACCGACGATTCTGTGGAGCGCCACACATCCGCGTCCTTGTCCCTCCACGAATCCCTTTCCCAAGCGGAGCAGAGCGCAAAACTCCTCATGCCGCTCGACATGGCAGAGCGCCTAGACTGGGCCGGCATCATGTCGATTGAGCCAAACGGGGCAGACATGGCGACGGTGACCGTGCGTTATGGGTCAGAGCACTGGCTGTTCTGCCAGGTAATCGCAGCGGGCGGAGCCATCCGCATACTGGATGACCCCGCCCAGGCATTGCGTCTATGCGATATGGCGAAGAGCCTGACCTGCCCGCTTTAACGGCGTCGCTCGTGGCGTGCACGCCACAGCTGCAAATAATGACCGATCTGCGCCGACTCGATACGCTGGTAGGAAGTCGTGGGCAGCGACGTCAAGAACTTCTTGCCGTAGCCCTTTGTCACCAAGCGCGGATCTGCCAAGATGAGCACGCCGCAATCAGTCGACGAGCGGATGAGACGGCCGGCGGCCTGCTTGACTTCGAGCACCGCCTCGGGCAGCGAGTAGCGCGCCCAAGCGCGGTCCTCGCGCAGGTTGCGCTCACACGAAAGAGGATCCGTGGGGCTCGAGAACGGCAGCTTGGGGATAATGACGCAACGCAGTGTCTCGCCGCTGGCGTCAAAGCCCTCCCAAAAGGCCTTGAGCGCAAAGAGCGATGAAGTCGGCTCGTTGATAAACCGATCGCGCAGACGACGTGGGGACGAGTTACGCTGTTGGCAATTGAGTTCCAGACCCGCTCGCGCCAATTTGGGCTCGACACGGGCATACAGATCCTCCATATCGCGCCTGTTAGTGAAGAGCGTGAGCACCGATCCACCCATGGCGAGATGGGCATCGACCAGCACGCACTCGAGCGCCGACAGATAGCGCTCACGATCGCGCGGATCGGGAATGTCCCCCGCCACGACCACGGCCATATTCGAGTCAAAGTCATAGCTCGAATCCAGGTGCAGCGATGAGGATGTCGACGCACCGATGCGATCAAGGCCGACGGCATGGTTGAAATGCTCAAAGCTCTTGGACACCGTCATGGTCGCCGAAGCGAAGATGGCCGTGTGCACCTCGGGCAACCACTCGTTCGCCAGGGCCTCGCCGATATCGATGCGCTCGGCGGTCATAGACTCCCCGCCCGCACGCAGCCGACGGTTAACCTGCAGCGAGTACACGTAGTGCTCATCCGTGCCTTCAATGATGAGCTTGAGATTCTCGACCAACTCGTGCAGACGGCGCGAAATGTCGCCCAGGTCGACGACGACCTCGGGCTTATCGGCGGCGACGGCCTGCACCAGCGCGTCTACGCTTTTATCCGCCTGGCCCAGCGCATCAATTGCGGTATGGGCCGACTGCAAAAAATCGTGCCAGTCATCCGACACGCGCAGCTCGGGGCCAATCCACAGATTCGCGTTGTCATAGCCCCCGCGGGCACGGCGGCCAAGCTCGCGCACGCCATCGAACACATCGGCAATCGCCATGCTCGCGCGGGCAGCCGTCGACGTCGCCTTGGCAGTAAGACCCAGGTAGAGCGTAGAGCCCTCCGAGGTTGCCAAATCGCGGGAAACCTGGCTCAGCGCACCGGTGCTCGAGCCACCCAGGCGCTCAAACAGAACGCGCGATTCATCCGCCGACACCACGCGCGCCCATTGACGGCGCGCCTCGCGCTCGATGGAGTGGGCCTCATCGATCACCCAGTGGCGAATCGGAGGCAAGATTCTGCCCTCGGCCGCAACATTGCGGAACAACAGGGAATGGTTGCTGACCACCACATCGGCATGCGCCGCGCGGCGGCGGGCGCCGTGGACCAGGCATTTATCGGGGAAAAACGGGCATAAGCGACGGGCGCACTCGCGCGAGGCCGTCGTAAAGTCGGGACGGTTGACGCTGCGCCAACGAATGCCGAGCGAGTCGAGGTCGCCATCGGCCGACTGACACACGTACGCCATGATGACCGCGACCGCCGTAAGCGTGTCGGCAGGATCACGCTTAGTCGTAATTTCGACTTGGCTACGGCTCATGCGCTCAAGCTTGCGCAAGCATGGATAGTGGTCATAGCCCTTGAGGGCGCAAAACGATAAGCCTCCGTCCAGCTGATCGGCAAGTTTGGGCAGCTCATGATACATGAGCTGGTCGGCAAGATTATTCGATTTAGTCGCGATACCAACCGTGATGTTGTTGCGGCGTGCGGCCTCGGCAAAAGGCACCAGGTAAGCCATCGATTTGCCGACGCCCGTCCCCGCCTCAATCACGCGATGCGTTCCCGTAACGAGCGCGTCACGGACCTCGAGCGCCATCGCGATTTGCTCATCGCGCGGCTCGTACGTGGGATACATGCGATTGACTAGGCCGCCGGGGGCATAATCCGCCTCGATCTCTTCACGGCTCGGCATCTTAAGGACCGGCAACTCGTCCGCATCAACGCGATCGTCTGCACGATCGGCCTTGAGCACGTCAGCACGAGCGGCGCTGAGCGAAAATATCGAACCCGGGTTCTGGCCGGCCAAAAAAGAAAAAATGGGGCGATAGGACCAAGGCACGTCCGCGTGCATGTCCGCCAAGCGCGCCATAAGGCCCGAAGGCAGGTCGGTAAGCGCAACCAACAGCACGCGCCACACACCGCACAGGGCATCAACGTCTGCGTTCGCGCGATGCGACACCGAATCGCACCCAAACAAGTCGGCCATAAAAGACAGCTTGTGCGAGGCCAAGCGCGGAAGTGCGATGCGCGACAGTGCCAGCGAATCGATCCAGATGTCGCTGACGTTGACACCGCCCTTGACCGACTCGATAAACGAACGGTCGAAGGTGGCGTTATGCGCAATCACCGGGCAGCCGCCGACAAAATCGGCGAGAGCGGCCACGGCATCGACGGCCGATGGGGCATCCACCACATCGGCGTTTGTAATGCTCGTGAGTTCGGTAATCTCGGCGGGAATCAGCTGCTTGGGGTGCACGAAGGTATCGAACCGGTCGACGATCTCGCGGCCCGAAAGACGGGCAGCCGAGATCTCAATCAGTTCATTGTCCTGCACCGAAAGACCCGTGGTTTCGGTATCGAGGACGATAACATCTTCCTCGATGAGACCAAACGATTGGGTTTTGGCACGCTCGGCAAGCGTGGCATAGGAATCGATGACAAACTGCGGCGTTCCCGACGAAACAGCGTCCTCGATTAGCATGCAACGCCCGCTCGACGAAGTCCCATACGAATCAGACTGTCACAGACCTGTGGGAACGTCATGTCATCGGTGTGGCGAATCTCATCCGGATACAGCGACGTATCGGTCATGCCGGGAATCGTGTTGGTCTCGAGGATGACGGGGCCATCCTCGCTCACGATAAAGTCGCTGCGCGAGATACCCAGGCAGCCGAGTGCCTTATGGGCAGCACAGGCGAGCTCCTGAGCACGAGCATAGTTCTCGGGCGAAATCTGCGCCGGAATGCGATGGATATCCGTGGGGTCCACATACTTCACGTCCAGATCGTAGAACTCGCAGTCCTCGGGCTTACGGATCTCAACAATCGGCAGGGCGCGCACGTCATCTTCGCCGTATACGCCGACGGTAATCTCGGTACCCTCGATGCACTTCTCGACCAGCACTTTGTCGCCGTACTCAAACGCCTTGGCGATTGCCGCGGGTAGCTCGGAGGGCTCATGGACCAGAGAGATGCCATAGCTGGAGCCGTTGACGGCGGGCTTTACAAAGCACCGCTCGCCACAAATCTCGACGATACGATCGATATCGACCTCGTCGCCCGCCTCAAGCGCCAGGCCGGGGGCAATGGGGATGCCCGCCTTGGCATACAGAAGCTTTGAAACCTCTTTATCGGCGCCACATGCGCTGGCGAGCACGCCTGACGCCGTGTAGGGGATACCCAGCGTCTCCATGGCCCCCTGCATGGCGCCATCCTCGCCGCCGGCGCCGTGCATAGCGATAAACGCCACGTCGAAGCCACCGGTCGCCATAGTCACCATAAAGCCATCGGCGGCGGTGTCGAGCAGCTCCACCGAGGTGTAGCCGGCCTCCTTCAGTGCCACCACGACATTCTTTCCAGAATTGAGCGAAATCTCGCGTTCGGCGGAATGGCCGCCCGCCAAGACCGCTACGTGCATGTTCTCTAGGCTTTTACCCGGCATGGGCAGACTCCTCCTCTATAATTCCTGCAGCTGATACCATATTGTAGCGATACCCTCTACGTTTCCCCAAAATCGAAAGGCTTCCATGAATCCCAGGACTAAATCTCAAGACATTCGCGACTTGAGCCAAAACGATATTCGCGAACTTGTCGCCGAACTCGGCCAACCCGCTTTTCGCGCAAAGCAGCTCATCGAATGGGTTTTTGAGAAGAACGTTTGTTCGTTTGATGACATGACCAACCTTCCCAAGGCCTTCCGCGAGCAGCTGAAGGAGGCATTTGCCTTCGACACGCCGACCGAGCTCGCCAAGCAGGTGTCTAAGGATGGCTCTCGTAAATACCTACTCGAGTACCACGACGGTATCTCCGTCGAGACCGTCGGCATGCCTCGTCGCAACAAGCTGTCTGTCTGCGTATCTACCCAAGCCGGCTGTGGTATGGGCTGCGCTTTTTGCGCTACCGGTCTGCACGGCCTCAAGCGCTCACTGACCGCTCAAGAGATCGTTGACCAGGTACTGCATGTTTCCAACGACTTTGGTGAGCGCGCGACGAGCGTCGTGTTCATGGGCCAGGGTGAGCCTTTCGCCAACTACGACGAGGTCCTCAAGGCACTGCGTATTCTTAATGACCCCGATGGAATCGGTATTGGAGCACGTCATCTCACTGTCTCCACCAGCGGCGTCATTCCTGGTATTCGCAAGTTTGCCGACATTCCCGAGCAGTTCACGCTCGCCGTCTCGCTGCACTCTGCCATTCAGTCCACGCGCAATAAGCTCATGCCGGGCGTTAAGAAGTACACGCTTTTGCGCCTTCACGAGGCCCTTCAGCTCTACACCGAAAAGACCGGCCGCCGTCCGACATACGAATACGCCATGATCGAGGGCGTCAATGACACCAACCCCGAGATGCAGGCGCTCTGCGACTTCTGCGAGGGCACGCTGTGCCACGTCAACCTGATCCAGCTCAACGATATCGAGGGCAGTCCTCTCAAACCGTCACCGATTCATAAGGTTGAAGACCTTCAGCGTCGTCTTGAGTCCCGTGGCATTGAGACCACGATCCGTAACTCTCGCGGCAACGATATCGACGCTGCTTGCGGCCAACTCAAGCAGCGCTTCAAGGTTCAGAAGAACGCGTAGGGGAGACCAACCTAAACGTTTCATGTGAAACATCGAACAGCCCCGGTTGCTTAATTGCAACCGGGGCTGTTTCATATCTATCGCTAATTCGCATCGAGCGATTGTTCAACAACTTTTTCGAAAGAAATAAGGGGTCCTTGTTCTGGCGTTCAGACAAGGACCCCTTAAAAAAGGCTAGTAATTGTTAGGTACCTAAAAGCCTACATTTTCCCATTGATGGTTAACCCAATCTTGATTAATCTTGGGATTCTTAGTTACCTGAGCTGTACGCATAGCGACATCCTCAGTCATAACATCCATTTTCTTTTTGGACGTATCGACGATATCTTGCGCTCCGCGAAGCAGACGACCACGCAATTCATCGTCTGTTGCGATCTTAAATCCCTCAAACGCACCAACCGCTACAGTTGCAGCCAAAGCAAGAGCAGTCAGAACTTTATTCTTCATCCTGATCTCCCTGGTCAAATTGAATCATCTCGCCAAGAATGCGAGACAGCTCTTCCTCATCCTTAAACTCGATCTCGATTTTATTCTTGCCGCGCGAGCTCTTGACGCGAACGTTCGTGTTAAACACCTGACGCAGAACGCGTGCAGCCTTCTTAAAAGACTGAGGCGTTGCAGGGCGAGGTGTTTTAGGCGTCTCTCCGGCAGAAAACAGTGGGGCAAGATTTTCTGTCGCACGGACAGACAATCCCTCTGCAACAACCTTCTCAGCAAGATTAATGCGCGCATCTTCATACGGAACCGCAAGAATTGCACGCGCATGACCAGCAGTCAGTTTGCCTTCGAAGATCATCTGCTGAACTACCTCAGGAAGATCAAGCAGGCGCAACGAATTGGTGATTGCGGAACGAGACTTGCTGACAGCCTTTGACAAGGCTTCTTGAGTCATACCGCTCGCATCGATGAGCTGTCGATATCCCTTTGCCTCTTCGACGGGGTTAAGGTCAGAGCGCTGAAGGTTTTCAATCAGTGCGAGTGCAAGCATCTGCTCATCATCAACATCTTTAATGATGACGGGGAGCTCCTCAAGACCCGCAAGTTTCGAAGCCTGATAACGGCGCTCACCCGCGATAATCTCATAGCCATTACCGTGCTTGCGCACAAGAAGCGGCTGAAGAACGCCATGCTCCTGAATTGACTCACTCAACTCTCGAAGCTCGGTCTCGTTGAAGTGAATTCGTGGCTGATTTGGGTTCGGAACGATGTCTTCGATTGGAAGCTTAGTTTCCGAAACGGCATTTGATGCTGACGCTGCAGATCCACCAGTCTCATATTCAGCTTCTGAGACCAGTGCATTGAGACCACGACCCAAGCCGCCGCGCTTCTTAGGACTAGGCACGCTTAATCACCTCTTTAGCAAGGTTCATATACGCCTTTGCGCCCTTGTTCTGTGGCGCATAGGTAATTACTGGCTCTCCGAACGAGGGTGCTTCTGAAATTTTAACTGTGCGTGGAATCAAGGTCTTGAATGCCTTGTCACCAAAATACGATTGAACCTCTTCCACAACCTGGTTCGAAAGCGATGTACGCGAATCGTACATAGTCATGAGCACGCCATAAGTATCAAGGCTCTTATTAAGGCGTGTTTTAACCATCTTCATCGATTCAAGCAGCTTTGTGACACCTTCGAGTGCGTAATATTCGCATTGAATAGGAATCAAAACACTGTCTGCTGCTGTTAACGCATTGATGGTCAGCAAACCAAGCGATGGCGGGCAATCGATGAATATAAAATCAAACTCATCCTGAACAGGCTCAAGCAGATCCTTTAAGCGAGTCTCACGGGCAATCGCACTGACAAGTTCGATTTCCGCACCCGCAAGCTGGATAGTTGCCGGGATTACAAATACCTTATTGCAATTTGTATCAAGAACGAGCGATTCCGCCGGAACATCGTTCAGCAATGCATCATAGATGCAGTGATCGAGTTCTTCTTTTTCGATTCCAAAACCACTCGTACTATTACCCTGCGGGTCAAAATCGACAATTAACGTCTTTCGGCCCAGTTCACCCAACGCTGCTGCAAGATTTACAGCCGTGGTGGACTTACCTACGCCGCCTTTTTGGTTGATGATAGCAATGACACGCGTGTCTTTTGCACTCTTAGAACGCTTAACGTCGCGAAATCCCACGGTCCCTCCTGGTGTATTTAAAGCTGTTGAATGGAGGATGTTTCACGTGAAACAATCCGATTCGACATCGATTGTTATGTTTCACGTGAAACATAACAATCGACACTATCCATTATGTTTCACGTGAAACATCTAGGCAAGCGGATTCTTTTTTGCCATGCCATTAGCACGAGGAAGAGAAACCGAGGCATGACGAGTCTTTTTAAGGATAATAAATTCACGGTGACCCAGACCATTCGGCAAATCAAAGTCGTCCGTCATAAGCGTGGTAAAGCCGCATATCTTTGCAGCAGCAATACCAGATTGAAACTCTTCATCAGATGGATTCCCCTTCGTAATAACAAAGAGACCACCATCTTTTAGAAAAGGAGAAGCATATTCAACGAGAACCGGTAATGGTGCGAGCGCACGGGCGGTCACAACTGCAAATTGCTTCTTATGGGATCGAGCATATTCCTCAAGACGATCGTGAACGGCATAAGCATGCTTGAGTCTAAGCGCACTAACAAAGGAGTTAACAGCATCTACTTTCTTGCCAACGGAATCGATATAGGTAGCCTTTCGCCCACTTGCAATAGTCAACGGAATACCTGGAAATCCAGCACCGGTACCCATATCAAGCAAAGCACCTTCAGGAGCTTTATCAATATAGGGCAGTAAAACAAGTGAGTCCAGAATATGAAGGACGGCTGCATCATCAACATTCAGGATGCGCGTTAGATTAGTAGTCTTATTGGCCTCCAGAACAAGATCAAGATGCTTGATACAGACACGAAGGCTCTCGTCGGAGACCTTCAAAGAATAGTCTTTGCGATACGAAATAAGACGGCCCAGCATTTGGCTTGCCTGCTCATCAGTTAAAACAAACAAGACGACTCCTTTCTGACAAAAATCAGTGTATCGAGAACTTTTGACAAAAAAAGGGGACGTGGAAACCACGTCCCCTTAGCATAGACTCGAGAAGATTATCGAGCAACAATCACCACATGGCGATCGGGGTCAGAGCCCTCAGAATGCGTGTCGACAGCATCGTTACCACGAAGGGCAATATGAACCAGTCGACGTTCGTAGGCATTCATAGGCGGCAAGGAAACACTTTTATGAGTGCGAATAGCGCGCTCGGCAGCGGACTGGGCCATAGAAGCAACCTTGTCCTGTCGACGGCTCTTATAACCTTCGACGTCGACGACGACCGGATACCTAAAGCCAAGCTTGCGACTCACCAACAGGGAGAACATAACTTGAAGAGCATCGAGGGTACGTCCATGACGGCCAATGAGAACAGCAAGATCAGGAGCAGTTACGTCCAGGATCAACTCGCCCTCGTCACCCTCATACTCATCGATGGGTGAGTTCGCCGCATCGAAGTGCGAAAGGATGGAACGCAGAATGGAAATAGCCACATCGGCAATGGTGTCGAGCTCCTCATCGGTCAGCTCTTCACCAGCCTTGTAACGCTGTGCAATCTCGGGATAATCGCCCGCGACCCGCGGGGCAACCTCCTCAAGCATATCCTCGACGATCTCTTCAGACATAACGAACTCCAAAAGTTAGGTACCTAAATAAGAATACTATCCCACTACTTCTTCTTGTGCGGACGCGGCTTCTTCTCGCGACGGGTAACCTCGACCTGCAGCGGAGCGTTCTTGAGGCGCTCCTCCTCATCGGCCTTAGCCTTGTCGATAACCTTCTGCGTCACGAAGATCTGCTGGATAACCTGCCAGGCAGAAGACACATCGTAGTACAGCAGAACGCCGACGGGCAGGCTCCAGCCCATCCAAAGCATCATGACGGTCATGACGACGGCCATCATGCGCATGCTCTGGGCCTGCTGACCGGTCTGATTGCGAGACATATACAGCTGCGGAATCAGGGTCAAGACAGCGAACAGAATCAGGCAAACCAGTGCAGGCAGCGCAACCATAAAGCCATCGGCAAAAGAAGCGCTCGGCGTGGTGGTAAGGTCAGGCAGGATGTTGAAGAACGAGAACGTGCCGTCGCTAAAGTACTGCGGCAGGTTACGCAGCAGCGTAAACAGGGCGAACAGGACAGGCATCTGGATCAACAGCGGCAGACAACCAGCCATGGGGTTGAACTTGTTCTCGCTGTAGAACTTCTGCATCTCCTCGGCCTGACGCTGGGGATCGTCGGCATAGCGCTCCTGGATCTCGAGCATCTTAGGCTGCAGCACCTGCATGCGAGCCGTCGACTTGGTCGACTTGAGCATAAGCGGCGTCAGCAGCAGACGGATGATGACCACCAGGATGATGATGGACAGGCCCCAGTCGACCGCAAAGGTCTGGATGAGCTTGAGCAGCTCGAAAAGGATGTTAACGATCCAATCCCACATGTAAGTTTTCCTCCGATAGCGAGTGCCCGCTAGGGCACAGGGTCATAACCGCCGACGTGCAGGGGATTGCAGCGAGCGATGCGCCTCACGGCAAGCCAGCAGCCTCTCAAAACACCGTACTTCTCAATCGCCTGAACGGCATATTGCGAGCACGTTGGGTAATAAATGCAGGCGTCAGGCAATAAGGGCGAAATAACCTGTTGATATATGCGAATAGGAGCGATGGCAACACGTCGCAAAACGTGATTGCTCATCGCTCCTCCCCGGCAACGCCGGCGCGTTTCATAAGCGAACGCAATGCCTTGTCCATCTCCTGAGGCGAAGAGATCCTCGTCTTGGGAGTAGCGAACAAGATGATGTCATAACCCGCAACGGGAAATCCGCAGCTGCGGGCGGCCTCGCGCATCACACGCTTAGAACGGTTGCGCACGACTGCGCAACCGAGCCGTTTAGCACCAACGAAGGCGACCCTTCCGGAGTCGCCTTCGCCAACCGATTCACATATGGTCATTCGAATCAGAGGGTGATTGAAACGACGCCCCTGACTGAACACATGCTCGAAATCTTGCCGAGACTTAATAGTCTTCATGCGAGATGTGTGTATCGCTGCTAGACAGTGAGACGCTTGCGGCCCTTGGCGCGGCGACGGGCGAGCACGGCACGACCACCCTTGGTGGCCATACGGGCACGGAAGCCATGGGTCTTGGCACGCTTACGCTTATTAGGCTGATACGTACGCTTCATCTTAAGTTCCTCCTGCTGCATTTCGAGTGTCCGCGGGAGCGCGGACGCAGATATAGACACGTGAGCTTGAAGATTGTAGGGAAATCAATGTTCAAATGTCAAGAAATCAAAGGTAAAAGGTTGCGTAGTTCACACGGTTCCCCCATAAGCTCAACCGAAATTTGCGCCGCATTACAACTTTTCACGATATTTCATCGAGTTTTCGACAGGTCATGTTGGCAATGTTGAGAACTTTTCGCCTATTTTCCAAAGTTTTCAACAGGTTTTGAAAAGTTGTCGAAAGATGAGAAACATTGCACGGTGAGCTACTATTTGTTCGAAACCTTTTGAAAGATTGCGAGCGGCATGTCTGACGACTTTTACACCATGGTCGATTCCGGAGACCCGGCACCCGACAACGAGCACATCACCGGCGTGCGCGAAAAGCGTGGCGAGGAAGAGCAGGCCGCTGCGAAAACGCAGACTGCCATGTATGCCGCACGCATCGCGGTCTATGACGACATGCTGTCGACGCCGCGCGTCATCGTCATCGAACCTAAGGACGTGCGCACCTATCTGGAAGAGACAACAAACACCGTCTACCAGTGCATGAAAGAACAGGGCGGGCACATCTCGCTCATGGTTATCCGCGAGATTGTCGAAAACTTTATCCACGCCCACTTTGCAGAGCCCATCATCTCGATCCTAGACGGCGGCGACACCATCCGATTCGCAGACCAGGGACCGGGGATCGACGACAAGGAGCGCGCGTTCGACTTTGGCGTTACCAGCGCAAACAGCAACATGAAACGATACATCCGCGGAACCGGAGCCGGGTTTCCCATGGTGCAGGAGTACCTGGAAAACGCCGGCGGCGCTGTATCCATCGAGGACAACATGGGCAACGGCACCGTGGTCACGGTAAGCCTGAATCCCAAGCGCGTACAGGAAATCGAGCGCGCCGGAGGGCGAGGGGCCGCCGTGCGCCCCGAGACGGAGCAGCCGGCGTATCCCCTATCCAGCACGTTTGCACAGCAGCCCGTGGCGCAGCAGATGCAGCAGCCTGGAAGTTTTCCCATGCAAGACCCCCAGACACCGCTGGGCAACCCAGTGCAAAACATGCCGGAGGGGATAGGCTCGGCAGATCCGGACACAGGCGCCGTGCAGCAGACGGCGGCCATGCCAAACGTCGCGCAAATGGGCTACCAACCGTACCCACAAGGGTATCCTCCCCAATATATGCCGCAGCAGGGATATGCCCAGCCGTATCCACAGCAGTATCCTCAGCCGTACCAGCAGCCGTATCAGCAGATGCCGCAGGGAAACCTCAACCCCTGGACTCAGCAGATGCCGCCGCAGCCTTACCAACAGTGGCCGCAAAGTTTTCAACAGCAGATGCCGCCCATGCAGAGTTCTCAACAACCAGCAGCTCAAATGATGTATCCTAATGCGGCGAATCAATACGCACAACCGCAGTCGGACGTGTTTATAAGCGAACGCGGCAACGCTGCATTAGGGTATCTGGCCCAACATCAAGAGTGCGGCGCGACGGACTTGGCGCGGGCGTTTGGAAACTCTGCACCCACCTGGTCGCGCACGCTCAACGATTTGGCGCAGACGGGCTTGATAGTCAAACATGGGCAGAAATACCATCTGACCGAAATCGGAAGCGCTCGCGTGCGGGCCCAAGATTAAGGAACGGGAGAGACAGTGGACGAGGAAGCAAGCATCATCCTGGGGGATGCCATCGCCTTTTGTCAGCGCGACGGCCAAGATGCGCGCCTCATCAACATGCTGGGGCAATCGCGTGCTGTGAGCCTGACCGAGGACACCTTGACGATTGAGGCCCCCTCACGATTTGCCATCGCTCAGCTCAAAAAGCATCAGCCGACCATCGAGGCGTACCTGGAAGAGATCGCCTTTGCACCGATTGCGCTCAACATCGTGGCACCACAGGGCTCCGCGGCAGATAACGCCGCACCCGCGGCACCCGTCGTTCCCCCGGCGGCGCCAGCTACCACCACAGTGTCGGCTCCCGAGCATCAAATCGGCGATGTTTCCCGTGAAACCATGCCCACCGTCTCGACGCCGGCGGCCCCCATGTCCGCTGCCACACACATGCCTATCGCGCACGACGCAACACCGGGCGAGAATTCGGGCATCGCAATCAAAAACACGCTTTCGGCCGACGATTTCCGCCGCATGATGAACCAGATGAAAGGCGAGGCGCCTGCAAAGAGTGCAAAACCAGCCTCCACATCGCCCATGAGCGTCCCCGCAGCTGCGGCACCGATCGAGCAGAACACCGACGGCGCGCCGCTCGCGGCCAACTCGAAATTCACCTTCGAAAACTTTGTCTACGGCCCAGAAAACAGCCATGCCTATCGCTCAGCCCTCAAGTTTGCCGCGCTCGCAGACGAACGCGGCACATGCACATCCCTGTTCATCTATGGCAAATCGGGGCTGGGCAAGACCCATCTGCTGCTCGCCATCAAAAACGAGCTCGCCGAAAAGTCGCCCGAGATCAAGGTAAAGTACGCCAACTCACAGGCGTACCTCGATGACCTGATGACGGAGTTCGACCGCCAAAAGAAGAGCAACGCCCCCATCATGCAGGCATACCACGACGTGGACGTGCTCATCATCGACGACATTCAAAACATCATCGGCAAGCGCGCGAGCGTGGACTACTTCTTCCAGCTCATGGACGAGTTTATCCGCAACAACAAAAAAGTCGTCATCGCAGCCGACCGTGCGCCCAAAGACTTGAGCATGGACGAGCGCCTTACCAGCCGTTTTAATGCCGGTATGCTCTGTTTGGTGGCGGAGCCCAGCTACGAGATGAAATACAAGATCTTGCAGCGCTACTACGAGAACACGATAGCCGCCGCACCCGAGGCGGGTGACGACTCGCTGCTGGCGGCCTATGGCGGCGATGGTGGGCATCTGACCGACGAGCACTTTAAGCACATGGCAGAAGTCTCGGGAACCAACATCCGCGAACTCGAGAGCTTCTGCGAACGCTGCGCCGGCGAGGCAGGAGACCGCGAACGCGAGGGCAGCGAGCTCAGTTTCGACGACATCGACGCCATCGCAAGTCAGTACTTCGATACGTCGGCCAAAAAGATCAACGTGCAGACGGTCCAGTCTGTCATTGAAGAGCAGTACGGCGTGACGCACGAGGAGCTCATCGGCCCGCGCCGCAACGCCAACATAGCCAAAGCCCGCCATATCGCCATATATCTGGCCATCGAGATGTGCGAGATGACGACTACGGCGGTGGGCGCGGAGTTTGGCAACCGCAACCACTCAACCGTCAGTACGAGCTATAAAAAGGTTCAGAAGATGATTCAGGAAGACCGCACCATAACCGAGGATCTCAAATCGCTGCGAGATAAAATTACACTGCGCTCGTAGGGAAATAGAGACACCTGTTGAAAACTTGTCGAAACGCCGGGCATAACGTGTCTAAAACTCGCCCCAAGGCGACGAAAAGTTTTCCGCAGGTTTTGAACGTGGAAAACACGGTCGGTTGCGCACAGGTTGCTGTCGATTCTCTTTTTGGGGTTGACCAGCGCTTTTGGGAGTAATCAACAGTTTCGTCAGTGCTATTACTATTATTAAGATATTTATATCTATAGAAAGGTATTAAAAGATGAAGTTTACCGTCAGCCAAAGCTCGCTCACGCAAGCCATTGGCGTCGTTATGAAAGGCGTCGCTTCGGCATCTACCCTTCCCATCCTGTCGGGCGTGCTCGTTAAGGCGCAGGACGGCATCTTGGAATTCCAAACCTCTAACTACACCATCTCGATTCGTCATCGCATTGCCGCGCATGTCGAAGAAGAGGGCGAGATGGTGATTCCCTGCAAGATGCTCTCGAACATTACGAAGACCCTTCCCGACGCCCCGGTTACCTTTGAGCTCTCGGAGCGTCAGGTGCTGATCGGATGCGAGAAGAGCTCCTTCCGCCTCAACACGCTCGACGCCAACGATTTCCCCGAGTTCCCCGCCTATGCCATCGAAAGTGCGGTGGAGCTCCCGACCGATATCCTGTCCGAGATGGTCAGCCGCGTGTGGCGCGTCACTTCGACTGATAAGGCCCGCCCCATCCTGGGAGGCGTGCACATGAAGGTCGAGAACAACACCGTGCGCCTGGTGGCAACCGACTCCTTCCGTCTGGCTGTATGCGACACCCAGGTCGAGACCTCGACGCTCGAGGGGTCCTTTGAGCTCAACGTTCCGGCCGACGCCTTCAACGACGCCCTGAGCATCATGGCCAGCCAGGCGACCATCATGATCGGCGCCACCGACACCCAGGTTGTCTTTGAGGCCGGCAACACCACCTACGTGTCGCGCCGTATCGAGGGCGCGTACCCCAACTACAAGCAGCTCATCCCCGATTCGTGCGTGACGAGCGTCAAGATCGACGTGGCGGCTTTTAATGCCGCCCTCAAGCGCGTGGCGGTCATCGCGAGCGCGAACCCCGCAGTCAAGTTCGAGATCGATGTCGAGAACGGCCAGATGGGCCTGTCCTCCATCTCCAATGACCAGGATCTGGCGCAGGAGACAATCGATGTCGAGGCCGAGGGCGAGTCGGGCACCATCGCCTTTAACTACCACTACATCTTTGGCTGCCTCAATGCCCTATCCAAGGAGAAGGAGATCACGCTGGAGCTCAAGAGCTACTCGCAGGCGGGTATCTTTAAGTCCTACGACAAGATCAACTATCTGTACCTGGTCATGCCGGTTCGCATCTAGCGCTGCGCCATGACCATGTTTGCCCGCAACCTTTCCGTCGCGCGCTACCGCAGTTTCGATAGCTACCGTCTTGACCTGGACGAAGGCGTGACGGTGCTTGCGGGACCCAACGCGGCGGGAAAGACCAACCTTATAGAGGCGCTGCAGCTTTTGACGAGCGGCGCCTCGTTTAGGCATCCCACCGCTACCGAGCTCGTGCACGACGGCACGGGCTCGTGCAGGCTCGAGTTGAGACTCGAGGGCGATGGCCGCGTGCTCGATATGGGGCTGGGCGTTGAGGACGGCAAGCGCTCGTTTAGCCGTAACGGCAAGAGATGTTCGGCCGCCGGCGTGCGCGGGGTTTTGCCGAGCGTGCTTTTTTGCCCCGATCATCTGGATATGGTCAAACGCGGTGCCAGCGTGCGTCGGGCCGCCCTCGACGACTTTGGCGTGCAGCTGAGCGCCCGTTACGCCGACCTGGCGAGCACCTACGGGCGTTGCGTGACGCAGCGCAACGCTCTACTCAAGGAGACCTGGTGCTGCCGCGAGATGCTCGGCGCATGGAATGACTCCATCGCTCGCGCCGGGTCCGCCCTGCTCGTGCATCGTTTGGCCCTGCTCGACCGACTGGCAGGCCATGTGCGCGCCGCGTATGGGCAGGTGGCGTCCGGTGAGGACGCAGGCGTGTCCTATGTGTCCACACTGGGGGATTTGCCTCAAACCGAGGGGCGCGAGGAACTTAAGGGCTGGGCGTACGAGCATATGCTCGCGGCCCTCGATGAGCGTGCCGATGAGGAGATGCGCCGCGGCGTGACGCTTGTGGGTCCGCATCGCGACGAGATTGAGTTTACCGTTGCGGGTCGATCTGCCCGTTCGTTTGCCAGCCAAGGGCAGCAGCGAACGCTGGTGCTTGCCTGGAAGGTGGCAGAAGTGGCCGTGGCGCGCGATATCCTGGGCACCGCGCCACTGCTGCTTTTGGACGACGTGATGAGCGAGCTCGATGCCGGGCGTCGAGGCGCTTTTCTGCAGCTGATCGGTGATGACATCCAGACGGTCATAACCACCACCAACTTGGGGTACTTTACTGATGACCTGCTTGAACGAGCCAAGGTGGTGAGCATGGGTGAGGCGTGCTAATTACGAGCGCGAGAACGGAACGGTTGCCTTTGGCGGCTTTTTGGATGCCGAGCGTCAGCGCATCCTGGCGGCCGCGACACCTGAGCGCCGCGCGCAAATGGAGGCTGCCGAGGAGTCGCGCGCGGTCTATCGTGCCTGGAATGCGGTGTGCTCGGGCACGCGCGAGGGACGCCACGTGACGGGCCTACGCTACCTGCCCGAGTCCAATGAGCTGCTGGTGTATCTCGATTCGCCCTCGTGGACGCAGGAGATGACGCTGCTGCGCGAGATCATCCGGGCGCGCATGGAGCGGGCCGGCGCGCATGTGGACGGCCTGGTGTTCAAAACGACCGCGCTCGGTCACACGCCGCCGGCTGCCAAGGAGCGCCTGCGCCGGGCCGTGACCGAGCGACCGCCGGTTCCGCACGCCGATCTAAGCGAAGCCGAACGCGGCGAGATCGAGCGCCAAGTGGCGCCCATCGAAGACCAAAAACTGCGCGAGGCCCTCGAGAATGCCATGAGAGCCAGTGCCGAGTGGGCCAAGGGCGTGCAAAGCAAGAAAGAGCCTTAAATCGCATCTGGTGGCCTTGTAGAGCCAAATACCCTCGCTCCCGAGGGTATTTTTTTACGATAAACTAGTAAGGCTGTACACATTTTCTTAGCTGAAGGAGGACGTGTGGCAAACGAAAACGATTACGATGGCGGCGAGATTAAGATTCTCGAAGGTCTCGAGGCCGTTCGTAAGCGCCCGGGCATGTATATCGGCTCGACGAGCGCCAGCGGCCTGCATCACCTGGTGTGGGAGATCGTTGACAACTCCGTTGACGAGGCCATGGCCGGTTTCTGCACCGAGATTCACGTGACGGTCCACGCCGACAACTCCATCACGGTCGTCGACAACGGGCGAGGCATCCCCGTCGACGAGCATCCCATCAAAAAGATCCCGACGCTCGAGGTCGTTATGACGATCCTGCACGCCGGCGGTAAGTTCGATAACTCGGCCTACAAGGTCTCGGGCGGACTGCACGGCGTGGGCATCTCCGTCGTCAACGCACTGTCCAAGCGCGTGGTCGTGCAGGTGCGCCGTGATGGCAGCGTCTACGAGATGGAGTTCTCGCGCGGCAAGACCGTCAAGAAGATGGAGGTCGTGGGCACCTCGGATTCGACGGGCACCACCGTCAGCTTCTGGCCCGACGACGAGATTTTCGAGACCTGTGTCTACGATTTCGATACGCTGCACAACCGTCTGCAGGAGACGGCGTTCCTCAATAAGAATCTAAAGATTGTGCTGACCGACGAGCGCGAGGCGACTCCCCACGTGGAGGAGTTCTGCTACGAGGGTGGCATCATCGACTTCGTCAAGTTCCTCAACGATGGCAAAGACGTTCCCGAGGCCTTCAAGGAGCCCATCTATATCGAGGGCAAGTCGGATCCGGATGCGCCCGTGACCAAGATGGGCGAGGTCGAGGTGTCCCTGCAGTGGAATGCCGGCTACGGCGAGAACGTCATGTCGTTTGCCAACGACATCTACACCCCCGAGGGCGGCATGCATCTCGAGGGTTTCCGCACCGCTCTCACCCGCGTGATTAACGATTACGCCCGCAAGCAGAATCTGCTCAAGGAGAAGGACGCCAACCTGAGCGGTGACGACGTGCGCGAGGGTCTTTCGGCCGTTATATCGGTCAAACTGCCCGATCCACAGTTTGAGGGCCAGACCAAGGCGAAGCTCGGCAGTTCCTACATGCGCGCGCTCACGCTCAAGATCGTGACCGATGGACTGACCGATTATCTGGAGGAGCACCCCAAGCCCGCCCGCGAGATCGTCAAGAAGGCCCAGCAGGCCTGCAAGGCCCGCAACGCCGCCCGCAAGGCGCGCGAGGCGACCCGTCGCAAAAGTCTGCTCGAGACGGCGTCGCTGCCCGGCAAGCTCGCCGACTGCTCGGTGCGCGATGCCGAGCTGACCGAGCTCTTTATCGTAGAGGGCGACTCGGCAGGCGGTTCGGCCAAGGACGGCCGTCTCCGAGACATCCAGGCGATTCTGCCCCTGCGCGGCAAGATTTTGAACGTCGAGCGCGTGGGTGACCACCGCGCGTTCTCGAGCGACACCATCCAGTCGCTCATCACCGCGATCGGCTGCGGCGTCACGACGAGCGCCGGCGACGGTGGCGACTTCGATATCAGCAAGGCGCGCTACCACAAAATCATCATCATGACCGATGCAGACGTTGACGGTGCGCATATCCGCATCCTGCTGCTGACGTTCTTCTACAAGTACATGCGCCCGCTGATCGATGCCGGCTATGTCTATGTTGCCTGCCCGCCCATCTTTGGCATTAAGGTACGCAACAAGATCCATTACGTGTATCCCAACGGCCGCCAGCCCGAAGACGAGATTCTGCGCGACACCATTCAGAGCCTGGGCCTGAACCCCGACGACAACGACGAGGACGGCAAGGCCAAGGACGGCAAGATCACCAAGAAGCGCAAGGGCTATACCGTTCAGCGCTACAAGGGCCTGGGCGAGATGGACCCCAAGCAGCTTGCCTCGACGACGATGGACCCCAAGACTCGTATCCTGCAGCGCGTGTCGATCGAGGACGCCGTGGTGGCGGACCGCGCCGTGCGCGAGCTCATGGGTTCCGAGGTCGGCTATCGCCGCGAGTACATCGAGAAGCATGCGCATGATGCACGCTTCTTGGACGCCTAGCTTTCCCAGGCACCCCATCTTGCCCTTCAGGATTTCGGGCGCCGCACGCAAGGCGTGCGCCCTCATCCTTCAGGGCAACCTGGGGCACCTGGAAAACCTAGGAGGGTTATCCGGTGTTCCCGGTAATCCGTCCCCGTGGTAGGGAACTAATGGACCACGCAAACCATGAGGAGGTAACGTGGCAGACGATATCAACAACAACGAGGGTATGGACGAGGCCGGCGACGCCGGCATGCCCGATGATCTGAAGCGCCTGCTCGCCCGCGCTGAGCAGGGCGAGGACGGCGATCCGGATTCCTATAACCCCGACGCCGAGGATGAAGAGGATGAGGATGACGACGCCGAGCTCGAGGAGAGCTTCGGTGCGGTCGATCGTGGCGCCTCGGCCGGCGAGGATATCAACGGCGGTCAGCTCCAGATTTCGGAGTTCGGCCGCGAGATGAAGCAGTCGTTCATCGAGTACTCGATGTCGGTCATCACGGCGCGCGCCCTGCCGGACGTGCGCGACGGCCTAAAGCCGGTGCACCGCCGCATCCTGTATGCCATGAACGAGAGCGGCATCTACCCCAACCGCCCGCATAAGAAGTCGGCCTGGACGGTCGGCGAAGTTATCGGCAAGTACCATCCGCACGGTGACTTCGCGGTCTACGAGGCCATGGTTCGTCTGGCGCAGTGGTTCTCCATGCGCACACCGCTCATCGATGGCCACGGTAACTTCGGCAACATCGATGGCGACGGCGCGGCGGCAATGCGCTATACCGAGAGCCGTCTGGCAAAGCCTGCCATGGAGCTGCTGCGCGACTTGCAAAAGGATACCGTCGACTGGCAGCCCAACTACGACGAGTCGCTCGCCGAGCCCGTGGCACTGCCCGCGCGCTTCCCCAACCTGCTGGTCAACGGCAGCCAGGGCATCGCTGTCGGCATGGCCACCAATATCGCCCCGCATAACCTCACCGAGGCGATCGAGGCAACCTGCTACCTGATCGACAATCCCGATGCTACCGTCGACGAGCTTATGCAGATCATGCCCGGTCCGGACTTCCCCACCGGTGCCATCATCATGGGCAGCGCCGGCATTAGGCAGAGCTATGAGACCGGCCGCGGCTCCATTACCGTGCGTGCCAAGGCCCATGTGGAATCCACCAAGACCGGCCGCAGTCGTCTGGTCTTTACCGAGATTCCCTACATGGTCAACAAGGGCACCCTGCAGGAGAAGATCGCCCAGCTCGTAAACGACAAGCGCATCGAGGGCATCTCGGACATGCGCGACGAGTCCAACCAGAAGGGCATCCGTCTGGTCATCGAGCTCAAGAAGGGCGTCATTCCGCAGGTCGTGCTCAACAACCTGTATAAGTACACCTCCCTGCAGACGACCTTTGGCGCCAACAACCTGGCGCTCGTCAACGGCGTTCCCAAATGCCTGAGCCTGCGCGAGATGCTGCAGCACTACATCGACCACCAGGTCGACGTCGTCACCCGCCGCACCCGCTTCGACCTCAAGAAGGCCCAGGCGCGCGCCCATATCCTCGAGGGCTACTTGATGGCTCTCGACCATATCGACGAGGTCATCAGCATTATCCGCTCCTCGCAGACCGACTCCGAGGCCAGCAGCCGCCTGATCGAGCGCTTTGGCTTTACGCCCGAGCAGACCACGGCCATCCTCGAGATGAAGCTGCGCCGCCTGACCGGCCTGGAGCGCGACAAGATCCAGGAAGAGCTGGACGGCCTGCGCCGCGCCATCGCCTACTACGAGGACCTGCTGGCGCATGAGGAGAAGATCCTGGGCGTCATCAAGGAGGAGATGCGCGAGATCTCGAAGAAGTTTGGCGACAAACGCCGCACCGAGATCAGCCATGTCGAGAAGGACCTGGATGTCGAGGACCTCATCGCCGATGAGGACATGGTCGTGACCATCACCCACACCGGCTACGTGAAGCGCATCCCGGTGGCTGCCTACCGCGCCCAGAAGCGCGGCGGCAAGGGCGTGTCGGGCGTCAACCTTAAAGAGGATGACGTCATCGACGAGATGTTTATCGCATCCACGCACGAGTACGTGCTGTTCTTCTCGAGCAAGGGCAAGGTCTACCGCCTGAAGGTGCACGAGCTGCCGGTGGGCACGCGCCAGGCGCGCGGCACCGCGATCGTCAACCTGTTGCCCTTTGAGGAAGGCGAGAAGATCGCGAGCGTCATCAGCTGCCGCGAGTTCCCCGCCGACGAGTACCTGATGTTTGCCACCAAGAGCGGTATGGTCAAGAAGACCGTGATGAGCGCTTACGACCGCAGCCGCCGTGATGGCCTGATCGCCATCAATCTGAGAGACGACGACGCGCTGCTCGCCGTGCGCCGTGTGCGCGAGGGCGACAAGATCATCCTGGCCACCACTGCGGGCAAGGCGATCATGTTCCCCGAGGACCAGGTTCGCGCCACGGGACGCGACACCAGCGGCGTTCGCGGTATTAGCATGAAGGACGGCGTGAGCGTTTTGGGTATGGAAGTTACCAACGGCAACGGCGACCTGTTTGTCATCACCGAGCGCGGCTACGGCAAGCGCACGCCGGTCGCGGACTATCCGGAGCAGAACCGCGGCGGTCAGGGCGTCTACACCATCCAGATGACCGAGCGTAAGGGAAACCTCGCGGCCATGAAGACGGTGGGTCCGCAGCACGAGCTGTTCATCGTGACGGAAGGCGCGACGGTCATTCGCGTCAAGACCGATGAGATTAGCCAGACCGGCCGAGCCACCCAGGGCGTCAAGATGATGACCGTCGACGACAACGACCGTGTGTGCGCTGTCGCCCGCATGACGGCAGCTAAGGAAAAGCCCGAAGGCGAAGGCGCCGAGGCCGAGGCAACGGTCGATGCCGAAAATACCCCAGTCGACCTAGGCGACGGCAACGACATGCCAGAGGATCTCCTAGACGAGTAAGAGGTCCTAGCTGGTAGAAAATATCAGACCCCATATATCGGCGGTCGGCGCACTGCGCGCCGACCGCTTTTTTGAAAACCTCGGGACTCGCGTTCGCCCCGGCCGCACGGCGGCATGTGAAGTCGATCGCGAGTTCCGCACGAGCCGGAGAGCACTTAATGTGCTCTCTGCGCGAGTCAGGACTGTCCGAGCAGGCGACTTCACATGCCGCCGTGCGGCCGGGGCGAACACCCTCCAAAGATTTTCAAAAAAGTTGTTGACGCGCGCGTAACGACTCGTCTAATATATCCCTTGCGCGATGGACCTGTAGCTCAGTTGGTTAGAGCGTCCGGCTGATAACCGGGAGGTCACA
>CATZIU010000022.1:0-42202 GCA_958420165.1 uncultured Collinsella sp.
AGGCTCCGCAGCGCGAAGCGCGATGCGGAGCCTCTTTGCATGTCCGAGGACGTTCTGAAAAGTAACTTCAGGGCGGGCCCGGACGAGGACAACCGACTACAGGTCGATGTGCGATTCCTTGATCGGGAACGGCTCCGCGAAGTGGCAGGCGCAGCAGTGGCCCGGTGCGACTTCCTTAAACTCGGGGAGCTTCTCGGAGCAGATACCCTGCGCGATCGGGCAGCGGGTGTGGAAACGGCAACCGGTCGGCGGATCCAACGGTGACGGCGGATCGCCGGCAAGGATGATGCGCTTACGGGTCTTCTGGATATCCGGATCGGGCACCGGCACGGCAGACAGCAGCGACTGCGTGTACGGATGGTGAGGCTCACTATAGAGCGTCTTCCAGTCCGAAACCTCGACCATCTTACCCAGATACATAACGGCAACACGATCGGAGATGTGCTGTACGACGGACAGGTCGTGGGCGATAAACAGATACGCGGTACCAAACTTATCCTGCAACTCCTTGAGCAGGTTCAGAACCTGGGCCTGGATGGACACATCCAGAGCGGATACCGGCTCATCGCAGATAATCAGCTTGGGCTTCAGCGCAAATGCGCGGGCAATGCCGACACGCTGACGCTGACCGCCGGAGAACTCATGAGGATAGCGGTTAATGTGCTCGGGGTTCAGTCCGACAACGTCGAGAAGCTCGCGGACGCGCTCGATACGCTCCTCCTTGGTACCCACGCCATGAATGGTCATGGGCTCGGAGACGATCTCGCCGATGGTCATACGAGGGTTGAGCGAAGCATAGGGGTCCTGGAAGATGAACTGCATCTCGCGGCGCATGTCCTTGATCTCATGCTTGCTCATCTCGGCAACATCTTTGCCCTGGAAGAACACTTTGCCGGCCGTCGGCTTGGTGAGGCGCATGATGGTGCGGCCCGTCGTGGACTTACCGCAACCAGACTCGCCGACCAGGCCAAAGGTCTCGCCCGGATAAATCTCGAACGAAATGTCATTCACAGCAGAGACGACACGCTTGGAGAAGCGCTTGGCGAACATGCCGGACTCAGCGGGAAACTCCTTAGAGAGGTGCTCGACCTTTAGCAGCGGAGTACGCTCGTTGGTATCTGCCATTACGCCTCGCCTCCCTTCTTGGAATCCTTGCGCGTACGGGACGTCTCAGGAGCGTTCTTGAGGAACTCGGGGTCACCAGAGTAGTGGCACGCAGAGTAATGACCAGACTCGGTGACAACGCGCTCGGGGCGCTGCTTGCGGCACTTGTCCGTCGCATAGGGGCAACGAGGAGAGAAGACGCAGCCCTCAGGCAGGTTCATGAGCGAAGGCGGGTTGCCGTGAATCGGCGTCAGCGGCTTCTTCTCATCGATGGCCTGCTCCGGAATGGAGCGGATAAGACCCCAGGTGTAGGGGTGGCGGCTCTCGTAGAAGATTTCCTCAGCAGTACCGAACTCAACGGGACGGCCGGCGTACATAACCATGATCTTATCGGCCATATCGGCAACGACGCCCAGGTCATGGGTAATCATGATGATGGCGTTGCCGTTCTTCTCCTGCATCTCCTGCATGAGCTCGATAATCTGAGCCTGAATGGTAACGTCCAGGGCAGTCGTGGGCTCGTCAGCAATCAGAATATCGGGATCGCAGGCAAGGGCCATGGCAATCATGACGCGCTGACGCATACCGCCAGAGAACTGATGCGGATACTCATTGACGCGCTTCTCGGGCTCGGGAATACCAACGAGGTCCAAAAGCTCGGTGGCGCGCTTAAGCGCCTCCTGCTTGGAGTAACCACGGTGCAGACGAAGACCCTCGCCCACCTGCTTGCCGATCTTATAGACCGGGTTCAAGGAGGTCATAGGATCCTGGAAGATCATCGCGATATCGTTGCCGCGAATATGCTGCATCTCTTCCTCGGTCATCTCGAGGATGGAGCGACCGCGATAGCGAACGTCACCGCCCTCGATCTTTCCCGGAGGCATCGAGATAAGACCCATGATGGTCATGGCGGTCACGGACTTACCGGAGCCGGACTCACCGACGACACCCAGGGTCTCGCCACGATCGAGCGTGTAGGACACACCGTCGACAGCGCGAACGACGCCATCCTCGGTATGGAAATACATCTTAAGGTCATCGACCTCGAGTAGATGCTGGCCCTCGGGAACCGGCTGGTCCTTCAGGTCCACATAGTTCTTGTTCTTCTTCATCCTTATGCGTCCTTCATCTTGACGTCGAGGGCGTCGCGCAGACCGTCACCCAGCAGGGTGAAGGCGAGCACCGTCGAGAGAATTGCCAGACCGGGCATGATCATCATCCAGGGAGCGGTCAAAAGATACTGCTGACCGTCCTGAATCATGGAGCCCCACGAAGGCGTAGGCGGAATAACGCCCATGCCGAGGAAGGACAGAGCGGACTCGGTCAGAATGGCGCCACCAATGTTCATGGTCGCGTAGACCACGATGGAGGCGACGGAGTTCGGGAAGATGTGACGCATGACGATGCGGGCATCGGATGCACCCATCGCACGCGCAGCGTCAACATAGTCGTTTTCCTTGACCGTCAAGATTGCAGAGCGGAAAACGCGCGCAATCGAAGGCCAGCCGAGAATACCGATGGCGATAAAGACGTTCTGAAGACCACGGCCGATAACGGCGATCATGGCGACGACGAACAGCACGTACGGGAACGCCAGGAAGATATCCGCACAGCGCATAATGATCGTATCCCAGATGCCGCCGTAGAAACCGGCCAGGGCGCCCATGACCAGACCGATCAACGTGGAGATGGCGGTGGCCATAATGCCGACGGACAGCGAAACGCGTGCACCGTAGATAACACGGACGAGAATGTCGCGACCGAGGGCATCGGTGCCAAACGGGTGCTCGGCACACGGAGCCAGTAGCGATGTCTCGGCCATGGTGGTCGAATCGGAAGCCGTCGGCGAACCGAGCCAAGGCTTAGCCCACAGATCTGCGGTCAGAGCAACCACAACGACGATGATGATCCAGCAGACACCGATAACGGCGAGCTTGTTCTTACGAAGACGCTTAAAAGCGTCGCCCCACAGCGTGCGGGACTTGGCGGGAGCAGATGCAACCTTGGTGGCGGTAGCCTGCTCCTGAGACTGAGAATCAGTTTCCTGCATGAGACGTACCTCCCTTAGGCCTTATCCGACGGACCGCCAAGGCGGATGCGCGGGTCGAGGAATGCGTAGCTGATGTCGACGAGCAGGTTGATCACCATGACGACGACGACGATGAGCGTAACGCCGCCCATAACGATGGGCCAGTCACGCATGCTAATGGCGCGATAAACCTCATAGCCGATACCGGGCCAGTTGAAGACCGTCTCGGTCAGGATGGCGCCCGAAAGCATGCCGCCAAAGTCGACACCAATATAGGTAACGACGGGGATGAGTGCATTCTTAAGCGCATGCTTGATGATGATCGCGCGATTGGAGAGACCCTTGGCCTTTGCCGTGCGGATGTAATCCTGGTTCATGACGTCAAGCAGCTGCGAGCGCATAATGCGGGCAGCATAAGCGGTCGAAACCGAAGCCAGCGTAATGGTCGGAAGCACATAGTGCATCCAATCCTGATACTGAGAGCTGGCACCGCCGGCACCCGAGATCGGCATGGAGAATGCACCGCCCGTGGCGTCCTTGAGGATGACGCCAAAGAACAGCTGCAGCAACATACCGAGCCAGAAGGCCGGAACGGCAACGAGGATCGACGTGGTGAGCGTTACCAAAATATCCCAGAAGGAATAACGCTTTACCGCCGAAATGATACCCGCACCGATACCCATGATTGCCTCGAGCACGATGGCACACGCGGCAAGTTTGACCGTATACGGATACTTCTGGGCAAAGATTTCCGTAACCGGCAGCTTGCGCTGGTACGAATTGCCCAGATCGCCATGAAGCAGGCCGTTCATGTAATACAAATAACGGTCCACGAGCGACGTTTGAACGGGGTCGCCGTTCTCGTCAAGAATCGCGTTGCCGTCCTCGTCCGTCTGGACCAGGTGATAGCGCACGCGAAGCTGAAGCTCTACCTCGGGGGACAGAGCCTTGTCTCCACCGATCAGCTTGATCGGATCTCCCGGCACGATATTCTGGAGGGCGAACAGAATCAGCGTGACGCCCAAAAACACCGGGATGAACTGAAGCACACGTTTAACGATGTACTTACCCATACCACTCCCCTATCTAGGGATTAACCTAAATGGGATGCCGATCGCCAGACCGGCATCCCAAAATTACCATCAGCCAGTTTACCCCAGGTTAGGGAGAACTGTATGTTTCCCATGAGGTCTACGTAAATACTTGACCCTCACGGAAGCTGCAAACTCTTAGGCGAGCTCAGCGGTACCCAACTCGGCGTGCTTCTGCGGATCGACATAGAGGTGCTTGATGCGATCGGAGCCGGCGATGGTGTGCGTGTAGAACATCACCGGGATGACCGGGCAGTCGGCAGCGACCATAGCGTCGGCCTCCTGCATCTTAGCGACGCGCTCTTTGTCATCAACCGTGGTACGGGCCTCGTCGACCTTAGCGTCGAACTCGGGGTTGTTGTAACCGGAACGGTTGTCGCCACCGAGGGAGTCGGAGTGGAACAGCGGATACAGGAAGTTATCCATGATCGGGTAGTCGGCAATCCAGCCCAGACGACCAAACTGATAGTCGAAGTTCTGATACTGCTCGAGCAGGGCAGACCACTCAGGGGTATCGGAAGTTGCGGTAACGCCCACCTTGGCGAGGTCGCCGATGATGGACTCCATGATCTCCTTGTGGCCACCGTCCTGGTTGTAGGACAGAGTCACGTTAATGCCACGATCGCCGTTGGCGTCAGCGGGAGCAACCTTATCGAGGTACTCGTTAGCCTTGTCGACGTCGTAGGCGCAGAACTCCCATGCGCCCTCCTTGTAGCCATCGATGCCCGGAGGAACAATACCGTCGGCGGGGGTACGGGTGCCCTTGAAGATGGTCTTGCAGATGGCCTCACGGTTGATGGCCAGGGAGATGCCCCTGCGCAGGTCGGCGTTGTTGAACGGCTCAGCCGTGTTGTTGCAGGTCAGGTAGTAGGTGGAAGGCTCGGAGCCGAGCAGCATGCGCTCGCCGTCGCCCATGGTGTAGCCGTCCTTGGACACGCCGCGATCCTTCTTGGCGGCATCGATCTGAGCAACGGGAACGTCGCAGACATCGAGGTTACCGGCCTGGAACTCCTTGTAAGCGGTCTCCATGTCCTTGATGACCTGGAAGTGGATGCCATCGATCTTGGCCTTGTCGCCATAGTAATCGTCAAACTTCTTGAGGTTGATCTCCTGACCATCCTCCCACTTGCCGTCCATCATGAACGGGCCGTTACCGACCGGTGCAAGATAGAAGCTCTTGGCATCGGACTCGGCGCACTCGGGAACCGGGGAAAGAGCCGGGTGAGAGGCGACGAAGGGGAAGTCGGCGTAAGCGGAAGACAGCTTGACGACGAGGGTCTCATCGTCGGGGCAGGTAACACCGCTGAGCTCGGTAGCGTTACCGGCAAGCAGGTCGTCATAGCCCTCGACCATGGAAAGGTGATAGGAGACCTCGGAAGGGCCGTACTCGGTAGCGATGGCCGACTTGGTGTTGACCAGACGCTCCCAACCGAGCTTGAAGGACTTGGAGGTAACGTCGTCACCGTTGTGGAACTTGGCCTTCTTGATCTTGAAGGTGAACTCGGTGGCGTCGTCGTTGGCCTCGAAGGACTCGCAAGCCAGCGGAACGATCTCGCCCTTCTCGGCGTCATAAGTGGTCAGAGCGTCAAAAAGCTGGTACTCGACCTGAGTGCCCTGGTCCTCCTGGACATTGTAGGGGTCGATGCAGACCGGGTTGTTGATGTAGAAGTTCAGCTTCGAACCGGACTCAGAACCGGAAGCGTCGCCGCCCTTCTTGCCGCATGCGGCAAGAAGGGCCATGGAGCTCGCAGCGAGGGTGCCGCCAACAAAGGCGCGACGACCCATAACGGGCTGGTGGAACATAGAATCAGCCATGCCATCCTCCTTATGAGATAGGACAAAGAAATGTTCAGTCGGAAACATGTCGAGACAATCCGATCCGAACCATCAAAACGCCGCCCGTTGCTATGGCTGGTTATGCACAACGGACCAACGTTTCGCAATACAATAGCGCATTTTATGCACGATTTGGGGCTAATTCCGGTTAACGGTCGAGAATTTCTTTAGTTGGGCGAAGTATGTGGGGATATTTTGGCTCTGTTACAAATATGTAAACAAAAAGGGTCCCGCACTTGCGGAACCCTTTTCAAGTATTTATACGGCTCGTGCTTAGTAGCCGACGATACCCTGCGGGAAGAAGAACATGCACAGGACGACACACGCGGCAAAAACGACGGCCATAATTACCGTCAGGCGATCGAGGTTTTGCTCCATGACGCCCGTGGCAGAGCTGGAGTTATACAGCGAGCTGGCGATCATATCCGAAACGCCGGTGCCCTTACCGGAATGCATCAGGACGAGAATCGTCAGCGCCACGGCAGAGACAGCCCAAACGACAAACAGAAGAATCTGGAACGGACCCATAGATAAGCTCCTTAATAGAACAATTCAAACTCCAGTACTGTACCACAACCCCCAGCACTCCCCCATCAGCCATTTGGTGACGAGGTAGAAATAGCGCAAAAAAGAGGGTTGTCCGGTTGTGGACAACCCCCTTACTAGAAAACGGTATTTGTTTTCTATTAGGCCTCGGTGGCGAGTACGCGACCCGTCATCTCGGCGGAAGGCTCCAGACCAGCCATGGTGAGCATAGTCGGAGCGATATCGGAGAGACGGCCGTCCTCGATACCGGTGAGCTGTGCCTTCTCATCAACGATGATGAACGGCACGCGGTTGGTGGTGTGAGCCGTGAACGGATGCTTGGAACCGTCGGAAGCAACGTCAAACATGTGATCGGCGTTGCCGTGATCGGCGGTAATCAGCGCAAAGCCGCCCTTAGCGAGAATCGCCGGGACAACCTTGGACAGGGCATCGTCAACAGCCTCGACGGCCTTAACGGCAGCGTCGAAGACACCGGTGTGACCAACCATGTCGCAGTTTGCGAAGTTCACGATGTAGAAATCAGCGCGATCTTCGTTGATGGCGGCGACAAGCTTCTCGGTAACCTCGGGAGCGCTCATCTCAGGTTGCAGGTCGTAGGTAGCGACCTTGGGGGAAGCGACGAGCACGCGCTCCTCGCCCTCCTTGGGCTCCTCGATGCCGCCGTTGAGGAAGAACGTCACGTGGGCGTACTTCTCGGTCTCGGCGGTGTGCAGCTGCTTCAGGCCATTGGCGGCGATAACGTCTGCCAGAACGTTCTCGGGGAACGTCTTGGGGAAGGCGACCTCGACGTCAAACGTCGGGTCGTACTCGGTCATCGTCACAAAGTGCGAAAGCTTGATCTGCTCGCGCTCAAAGCCGTCGAACTCCTTGTCCGTGAACACGCGAGTCATCTGACGAGCGCGGTCGGGACGGAAGTTGAAGAAGATGGCCGCGTCGCCCTCGTGGATGCCCTCGTTGTGGGCAGCGAAGGGCTCGACGAACTCGTCGCCGCGCGGATCCTTCTCGTAGTAGGCCTTGATACCGGCAACAGGGTCGGTATCGGCATCGGATGCGTTGACCATGACGTCGTAGGCGCGCTGGATGCGCTCCCAACGATTATCGCGGTCCATAGCCCAATAACGGCCCGAGACGGTGGCAACGCGAGCGTCGCAACCGGTCTCCTCGGAGATCTTAGCCAGGAAGGTGCAGAACTCACTCATGTAACCGGCACCGGACTGCGGGTCGACGTCGCGGCCGTCCATAAAGGCGTGGACGCGAACGGTCTTGACACCGTGCTCGGCAGCCATCTTGACCAGAGCCTCGACGTGGTTCATGTGAGAATGAACACCGCCAGGACTCATAAGGCCCATGAGATGGAGAGTCTTGCCGTCAGCCTTGACATCGTCCATAGCCTTGACGAAAACCTCGTTCTTGGCGATGGAACCGTCCTTGATGGCATTGTTGATGCGCGAAAGCTCCTGGAACACGATGCGGCCGGCACCGATGTTGAGGTGACCCACCTCGGAGTTGCCCATCTGACCGTCGGGAAGGCCCACATCCTCGCCCGAAGCACCGAGCGTGGTGTGAGGATACTTCTCGTACAGGCTATCAAGGAAGGGCGTCTTAGCAGCGGCGACGGCGTTCTCGCCATCGGCCGGAGCCAGGCCACAGCCGTCCATGATGATCAGGAGTGCAGGAAGATGACGTTGTGCCATATGTCCTACTCGCCTGCCTTGACGACCATAGAAGCGAAGTCGGCAGCCTTGAGCGAAGCGCCGCCCACGAGGGCGCCGTCGACGTCGGGCTTGGCGACGAGCTCGGCGATGTTGCCGGGCTTGGCAGAGCCACCATAGAGAACGCGGATGCCGTTAGCGAGCTCCTCGCCGAACATCTCCTTGAGGGTCTCACGGATAGCGCCGCAGACCTCCTGAGCGTCCTCGGCGGTAGCGGTCTTGCCAGTGCCGATGGCCCAGATGGGCTCGTAGGCGACGACGACCTGCTTGGGGCAGGTGATCTCAAGACCAGCAAGGCCAGCCTTGACCTGGTTCACGACGTGCTCGACATAGGTGCCGGCCTCGCGGACCTCAAGAGACTCACCGCAGCAGAAGACGGGAACAAGACCGGCGGCAACGAGGGCCTTGGCCTTCTTGTTCTGATCCTCGTCGGTCTCGTGGAAGTAATCACGACGCTCGGAGTGACCGATGATGCAGTAGGTGCAGCCAGCGGACTTGAGCATGTCGCAAGAGGACTCACCGGTGAAGGCACCCTTGGCCTCCCAGTACACGTTCTGTGCACCGAGGGCGATGGGGGCAGCCTGAATGCGGTCATGAACCGTGGTGATGTCGATGGTCGGAGGGCAGACGAGCACCTCGACGCCAGCCGGAACCTCGGGCAGAGCCTGGGCCAGCTCGTCGGCGAGCTTGGCAGCCTCGGCGACGTCGTTGTTCATCTTCCAGTTACCAGCGATAAGAAGGGTGCGATTAGGCATCGAGAAGCGCCTCCACTCCGGGCAGGGCCTTACCCTCGACGAGCTCCATGGAAGCGCCACCGCCGGTGGAGATCCAGCTCATCTTGTCGGCCAGGTTAAACTTATTGACGGCTGCGACGGAATCGCCACCACCGATGATCGAGGTGCAATCAGCCTCGGCAACAGCCTCGGCGATAGCCTGGGTGCCATGAGCGAAGTTGTCGAACTCGAAGACGCCCATGGGGCCGTTCCAGAACACGGTCTTGGCGCCCTTGACGGCCTCGGCGTAGAGCTCCTCGGTCTTGGGGCCGATGTCCATACCCTCACGGTCGTCGGGGATAGCGTCGGAAGCGACAACCTCGGGGACAGCGTCCTCGCCAAAGTGATCGGCAACGCGGTTGTCGATGGGGAGCAGGATCTTGACACCCTTCTCCTCGGCCTTCTTGAGCATCTCGCCGGCGCGCTCGACCCAGTCCTCTTCCTTGAGGGACTGACCGACGGACAGGCCCTGAGCCAGGAAGAAGGTGTAGGCCATGCCGCCACCGATGATCAGGGTGTCAGCGGAGTCGATGAGGTGATCGAGAACGCCGATCTTGGAAGAAACCTTGGAACCGCCGACGATAGCGACGAAGGGGCGCTCGGGCTCGGCGAAGATGCCGGTCAGCGTGTCGACCTCCTTCTCGAGCAGGAAGCCAGCGACTGCAGGCAGGTAAGCGGCGGGGCCCACGACGGAACCCTGGGCGCGGTGAGCGGTGCCGAAGGCATCGAGAACGAAGACGTCACCATAGGAAGCGAGCTTCTTGGCGATCTCGGGATCGTTCTTCTTCTCACGCTTGTCAAAACGGACGTTCTCGAGAACGAGGACCTTGCCCGGCTCGACGGCGGCGACAGCCTCGGCGGCCTTCTCGCCATACGTGTCGGCAACAAAAGCAACGTCAAGGCCAGAGAGCTCAGCGAGCTTCTTGGCGACGGGCTCGAGGGAAAGCTCGGGCTGGAAGCCAGTGCCCTCAGGACGGCCGAGGTGGCTCATGAGGATGACGCGAGCGTTGTGCTCAACGAGGTAGTTGATGGTGGGCAGGGCAGCCTTGATACGGGTGGTGTCGCCAACGACGCCATCCTTGATAGGCACGTTGAAGTCAACGCGGACGAGAACGCGCTTGCCGTCGACATCGATGTCGCGGACGGTCTTCTTGGTAAAGGCCATGTTTGCTTCTACCTTTCGTACGTGTCTGCCTCCCATTACGGCAGACGATTTCCTATAAAAAGGGCGCGACCCTAGGGTGTAAGCCCTATGAGGCCGCGCCCTTCTTTAGACGCTCAACGAGCTATTCGCTAAAAGCTAAATTAAGCAACGAACTTCTCGAAGTACTTGATGGTGCGGACCATCTGAGAGGTGTAGGAGTTCTCGTTGTCGTACCAAGAGGTGACCTGAACGAGGGTCTGGCCGTTGCCGAGATCAGAGCACATGGTCTGAGTGGCGTCGAAGATGGAGCCGTGGGTCTCGCCGACGATGTCGCGGGAGACGATCTGGTCCTCGTTGTAGGCGAAGGTATCGGGGATGGTCTCGGCGTAGGCCTTCATGGCAGCGTTGACCTCGTCGACGGTGACCTTCTTGTCAACGACGGCGTAGAGGTTGGTCAGCGAGCCGGTCGGCGTCGGGACGCGCTGGGCGGCACCGATGAGCTTGCCGTTGAGCTCGGGGAGAACCAGGCCGATGGCCTTGGCAGCGCCCGTGGTGTTCGGGACGATGTTCTCGGAGCAGGCGCGGGAGCGACGGAAGTTGCCCTTGCGCTGCGGGCCGTCGAGCGGCATCTGGTCGCCGGTGAAGGCGTGGATGGTGGTCATGATGCCGGAGACGATGGGAGCGAAGTCGTTCAGACCCTTGGCCATCGGGGCGAGGCAGTTGGTGGTGCAGGAAGCAGCGGAGATGATGTTGTCCTCAGCGGTCAGCGTCTCATGGTTGACGTTGTACACGATGGTGGGCAGATCGCTGCCGGCCGGAGCGGAGATGACGACCTTCTTGGCGCCAGCGTTGATGTGGGCCTGAGCCTTAGCCTTGCTGGTGTAGAAGCCGGTGCACTCGAGAACGACGTCGACGTCGAGGTCGCCCCAAGGCAGGTTGTTGGCGTCGGCCTCCTTGTAGATCTTGATCTCCTTGCCGTCAACGGTGATGGAATCCTCGCCAGCGACGACCTCGTGATCGCGAGCATAGTTGCCCTGCGTGGAGTCGTACTTCAGCAGGTAAGCGAGCATATCGGGAGAGGTGAGGTCGTTGATAGCGACGATCTCGGAGCCCTCATGACCGAACATCTGGCGGAAGGCCAGACGACCGATGCGACCGAAGCCGTTAATAGCAACCTTTACTGCCATTGTGTCTCCTTTCGTAAGGCCCCCGCAAGCTACAGCGCCTGCCGTTGAGGCCCACAAACTAACCACTCGCCTAATATACCTTTTTTTTGGCTTGAATTTCACGAGAATGCTCGAAATTGAAAATCAAATTTGCGTTAAAACGCTTTAACGTATAAAACAGCAGTTAAACCACCATAAAAGCTATTGCGTTAAACTACCCGCTTGCTTCAATGAGCTTTTCAAGGCGCAAAACACGGTGATACAAGGCCGACTTCGACAAAGGAGGGTCGGCCATTTCCCCCAAATCTCGCAGTGAGAGATCGGGGTAACGCTCGCGTAAGTCACAAAAAACTGCCAGAGCGTCCGGCAGCGTTTCGCGCAAACCGCGCCGATCAAGCTCATCGATGAGCGCAAGCTGATGTTGGGCGGCACCGGCACTTCTGGTCTGGTTGGCAAGCTCTGCGTTCACGCGACGATTCACGTCGTTCTTCACCAGCTTAACCGCGCGGGCCTCTTCAATCTCGGCAACGCTGCGCTTGGCGCCAATCAGCTGTAACAGACGTTTAATCTCCTCGGCACTCTTGATGTACACGGCATACGAGCCGCGACGCGCATTGACGCGGGCGTGAACTCCAATCTGCTCCAGAAGGTCGCAAAGTCCCTTTGCATACTCCTCGCCCTGAACCGCGATCTCCAAATGAAAATCGCCACGCGGGTCGGCAACAAAGCCTCCGGCAATCAGCGCACCGCGAATATAGGCGAGCCTGCAGCAAGGACGGGCGACGATGTGGCGCGGCACACCCGCGACGAGCCCTCCCCTACGGTCGAGAATGCCCAGCAGCACCAGAGCCTTATCCAAATCGGGCTGATCGGGCAAGGTGATGAGATAGTTTCGTACCTTGTGCAGGACCGACTTACGAACCGTGAATTCGGTCTTGAGCTTAAGGATACGATGCGTCAGCGCAATCATCGTGCGCGCCACAGCACCCGTCTCGGTCGCGACCGTCAAGCGGTACCGTCCCGAGCCCGCCAGCGAAAGCGTGCCGCTCACACGCGTTAGCGCAGCAAGCGTCGACAAATCGCAGTATTCGCATTCTGGTTCGCAGCGCGCAAGCTCGTCACGCACCTCAGCGGTAAACGACATGTAAACCTATGCCTTCGTGTTGGCACGCGACAGGTCACGGTGGGAGATGCTCACATGATACTGAGCACCCTCCAGGTAGCGGGCCGTGGCCTCGGCAATGGCGACGCTACGGTGCTGTCCGCCTGTGCAGCCGATAGCAATGGAAAGCTGCGGCTTGCCCTCTGCGATATAACCCGGCATGACCGTATCGAGCAGCTGGGTCCAGGCCTTCCAGAACTCCTGGGTCTTGGGGTGGTCCAAGACAAAATCGGAGACCTTCTTATCGAGACCGGTCATGGTGCGCATCTCGGGATCGTAGAAAGGATTGGGCAAGAAGCGAACATCGATCATGATATCCGCCTCGATGGGCATGCCATGCTTAAAGCCAAACGAGAACACGTGGACATCCATAAGCTGCTGGTCGGACAGCTCGGAAAAAGCCATGCGCAGCTTGTTGCGCAAGGCAGAAGTGCGCAAGCGGCTCGTGTCGATAATCATATCGGCTCGATCGCGAACGCCCTGCAGCTGCAGACGTTCACGCTGAATAGCGTCGGCCGTGGTCTCCCCCGGCTTTGCAATGGGATGGCGACGACGGTTTTCGCTATACCGGCGAATCAGCACCTCGTCAGACGCCTCGAGAAACACAATGTCGCAGCTCATCTCGCGCTCTTCCAGTGCGGCAACAGCATCGAGCAGTTCATCGAACAAGCCCTGGCTACGCAGGTCGCAGGTAACGGCAAGGTGCCTGCCCACGCCCGTATTGATGCCAACGAGCTCAGCAAGCTGGGCAATCAGGCGCGGGGGCAGGTTATCGATACAAAAATAGCCCATGTCCTCAAACACATGCATGGCTTGCGTTCGGCCCGATCCGGACATTCCGGTGATGATAACGATATCGGGGATGCGCTCCGAGCGCTCCGCCGCATCCATGGCATCTCCCTTTTGCATGTGCGCCTCCTAAAATAAGCGCGGGACCCGGCCAGCGGATCCCGCGCGATCAATTGCCTTTATTGAGTATACCGCCCCAAGCGGATACGAGGCCCGTCTTACGCCTCAAGCGCAGCCTTGAACCAACTTGTAATACTCGTGGGGTGCGTGATAGCGGTGCCGACGACAACGGCCCACGCGCCGGCGTCGATTGCAGCGCGAGCCTCCTCGGGCGTATGCACGCGACCCTCGCAAATGATGGGAAGGCCGGGAAATTCCTCGGTCGCCTGACGCAGGAGCGGCAGGTCGGGACCATCGGCCATAGTGCAGTCGATGGCGGCGACACCGTGAGAGAGCGTGGTGGACACCAGATCGAAGCCCATATCGACCGCGCGACGAATATCCTCGATAGTGGCGCAGTCCGCCATCAGAAGCACGCCTTCCTCGTGCAGCGGACGGAAAGTATCCTCGAGCGACTTGCCATCGGGGCGCGGACGATCGGTGGCGTCGATCGCCACGATATCGGCACCCGCAGCAACGCAGGCGCGAGCGTGACGCAGCGTCGGCGTGATGTAAACGCCCTCGTGCCCGTCCTTCCACAGGCCGATGACGGGAACCTCACAGCGACCCTTAATGGCGGCAATGTCGGCTAGGCCCTGGCAGCGAATGGCGGCGGCGCCGCCAAGCTCGCAAGCGCGAGACATTTGAGCCATGGTCTCGGGCGTACGAAGCGGCTCGCCCATATACGCCTGAACGCTCACGACGAGCTTGCCCTTCAGGGACTGGATCAAAGGATCAACGGTCATGTTCGACTCAACCTTTCTCAAAACAGCCTTCTGAGACACCGCACCTTGACGTTCAAACCGTCGCTCGCGTACCCAAGTACGCTTCGCTCCTCTTTCACGTCAATCTGCGGCACCTCAGAAGGCGCACTTGGTAGTTATGTTTACTTCAACGATGCAAGAAGGTGTTCGGCGGCACCGATGAGCGGAGCATCGCCCTCCAGAGAACCGATGAGGATCGGCGTGTCCTGAAGCGGGTCGAGCGCCTGGCTGGCATAGCCCTCGTGCACCGAATCCTTCCACGTCTGTGAACGCCAATCGGGACCTTGGTGAATCACGCCACCCGAAAGCACGATGACCTCAGGGTCCAGGATGTTAGCGAGCGAGCCCAAGCTGGCACCCAGCGCAAAGCCGGCGTCATGGATGACCTCGGTCGCCTTTGCGTCGCCAGCACGGCACAGGTCGTTCACGTCGCGACCGACCGAAGGACGGCTGGGGTCGACGCGACCGAAGCGCTCGTCGTACATACGGCCAATCGAGGTGCCCGAGGCTACCGACTCAAGATGGCCAGAACGCCCGCAGGCGCAGGGAATGCCGGCGGCAGCCGAACACTCGATGTGGCCCATATGGCCGGCAGCACCATGGAAGCCCTGCATCACGCGGCCGTTCTCGACATATGCGCCGCCGATGCCCGTACCGATGCCCAGACACAAGACGGAGAACTTGCCCTTGCCGACGCCCCAGTGGGCCTCGCCCAGAGCATGAGCCTGCACGTCGCCCACCACGGCAACGGGGAGACCAAGGTACTCGCGCAGGCGCGGCCCCAACTGAACGCCGGACCAGCCGGGCATGATCTCGTTGGCATACGCGATGGCGCCCGTCTTGGGATCGACGACGCCTGCGGCACCGATACCGACACCGAGGACCTCGACATCGGGATTCGCCTCAAGAGCGGCCTTGATGGACGCCTCGATACGCTGGAAGACGGCCTCGCCGCCCTCCTGGGCCTCAGTAGGAACCTCGGCCTCAAATACGGGATGGGGCACGCTGCCGTCAGCCGGGTACTCCATAATGGCGGTCGCGATCTTAGTTCCGCCGATGTCGACAGAGCAGACGTACTTGTTCTCCATGTCGTTCTCCTTAGGAGATAAAAACAACTACAGGAAATGAAGGCGGTGTTATCGCCGCAGCATGATAAAGGTTTCCCAGGTGCCCGAGGTTGGGGGGAAAGTGGTCGGGCGTTGACCTAATGGGTCACGCCCGACCACTTGAGCCCCAAGATCGGGTGCCTGGGGAAGCTTTACAGGAGACCGTTGTCCTGGAGGACCTTCTTAATCGCCTCGACGTTCTCGCCGGTCATGGCCTTCACCGGGCGCGGCATGGTCGGGCTGTCGAAGATGCCCATGAGATTCATAGCGGTCTTGAAGGCACCAACGCCGCCGGCATAGCCCTGAACGCCCGAGGTGACATCCCAGATGTGGGAAATCTCGTTGAGGCGATCCTGCTCGGCCTTGACGGTAGCCCAGTCGCCGGCCTGAGCGGCCTTCCACTGGCGCACGTAGCCCTCGGGCTCAACGTTAGCGAGACCCGGGACAGAACCGTCGGCGCCACCGAGGTAAGCGCCGTCGACAACGACCTCGTGACCGGTGAGGATGCTCATCGGATGGCCGTTCTTCTCGTTCTCCTGAACGAGGTAGCGGAACGAGATGTCATCGCCCGAGGAATCCTTGACGCCGGCCAGGACGCCCTCGGCGCCGAGCTTAGCAAGGAGCTTCCAGGGGAGCTTGGTGTGGACGCACACGGGGATGTCGTAGGCGAAGATGGGCAGGTCGAGTTCCTCGTGCAGGATGCGGAAGTGCTCCTCGACCTCGGTCATGCCCTGCAGGGCATAGAACGGGCAGGTAGCGACAAGCGCATCGGCGCCCAGCTCCTGAGCGACCTTACCGTGCTCGATCATGCGCTCGGTCTCGGTGTCGATGATGCCGACCAGAACGGGAACGCGGTGGTCGACGATGCGCACGGCCTCGGCGACGATCTGGCGACGGCGCTCGTCGGTGGAGAAGACGACCTCGCCCGAGGATCCCAGGAAGAACAGGCCATCGACGCCGGCATCGATCATGCGGTTGATGCTGCGCTCAAAGGAGGCAACATCGAGCTGGTGATCTTCGGTATCGGGAACAACGACGGGAGGGATAACGCCGGTGAATTTCTGAGTTGCCACAAGAATCTCCTTAGTTGTCTGGCGAGCGGCCCTATGCCACCCACTCTTGTTGGCAGTGTCCAGGCCGTCTAGGCCAAAGAACACGGGTAGAACGTTTGGTTAAAGAAGTCGACGACTTCGTTTTCGAACGCATTGATGCGCTCGTGAGCGTATTTGGCATAGATGATATGCCTCCGGTCACACTCAAGACCGTTGAATACGGCAAACTGTCCCTTGGGGTCGCTCACGGTATCCATAAGCGATGTGCCTATGAGCGCCGATCCGCGCGCCCGAGACGACAGCGCCTCGAGGCCACCGGGAACTGGATTGGCAACCGCCGTGCAGGCAAGGCCCTGCTCGTCCAGAGCAGAAACCGCCAGCGCAACTCCGCCGCCAAGACCCTCGCCCCATGCAAAAATGCGGTCGGGGTCCACGCCATCAAGATTGCGCGCGACCTTCGCCAACGCGCAGCCCCAACGGACGCGCTCGACAAAAGCGGGCGAGGTAATCCCCTGCTGCAGATCGTCCGCACCAGCAACATCGTCATCCAGCGCGAGAACGGCATACCCCATGGCGGCAAATCTCGTCATGTGATGCCAGCCACGCACAGGCCGATCGATGTCGTGAAACATCAGGCACAGTGGCACGCGCTCAGATACTCGGGCACGACCAACTGGCTCAATCAAACGAGCGTGGACCGCATCGTCACCGAGTTCAAAGGAAACCTCCGAGTAATGGGCGCAGGGGTTAACAAAGTCAATCGCCGTAATGGCCAGGCCTTGAATCTCAAGATTCGAAGCGCATGCCTCTAAATCAGAAATATCTGCTTGGACATCACCGTGCCAGTCCCGATATTCTGCGAGCCTTGACGAAACCGTTCCAGGAATTCCCACGAGCCCGGGGACTATCAGCTCGTCAACATTGCTCTCGCACTTAGACATGAGCCTCCCCTCCCTCGCAGAAAAACGAAATGATCAGATCATCAAAGTCCTGAATCTCCTCGTGGCCAAAACCTTCAAAGAACTCATGACGCTTTTCACAGGTCAGGTTGTTGTAGACCGCAAACTGCGTCGCCGGCGGACAGACGATATCGGCTGTGCCCGTGCCAAACAGAACGGGACATTTGACCATGGGGGCAAAGTTCTTGGAATCGAAGTACGCCAGTTTGGCATAGGCTTCCTCGATACGAGTCGAGTCCTCGTCAAACCAACGCGACCAATAGCGCAGACCCTCGTAGGCAATATCGTCGGCGTCCAGATCCCAAACCAGGCGGAAGTCCGATAAGAAGGGATAGAGGATGGCCGCGCGATTGATAAGCTCGCTGTTAAGCGCGCAGGTCGCAATACCCAAACCGCCACCCTGCGATGCGCCGTTCACATACACGCGGGTAAGATCGATGCCCCCGAGCTCGCGAACGATGCGGCACAGAATGCGGATATCCTGATGTAGGCGGACATAATAGAGGTTGGCCGGGTCGCCGTCGATACCGGCAACGATATGGCCCGCGACCGTCGTGCCCTCAAATCCACCAATGTCCTCGGAGGGGCCTCCTTGGCCGGGACAATCGAGAGCAATGAGCGCCATGCCCATGCCCGCAAACGACGCCTGCTCAAACCAGCTGCGGCTCGCACCCGGATATCCATGGAACTGAAGCACCAGCGGCACGGGCTCCTCCGAGACCGGCTTGAGGTACTTGGCATGCAGGCGTGCACCACACATGCCGGTATACCAGAGATCGAAAAACCGACAGATCGCGGAATCCGCAACCGAAGCCGCCTCGATCGCGTAGTCGAGCTCGACGGCCTCGGCCTCGGCCATGCGGTCCTTCCAAAAGAGATCGAAATCCGATGGACGGGGCATAGCGCCTCGATATTCACCAAATTGCTGTTGTAGCTCCTGAGCACTTGGCATGGCTCGTGAACCCAGCCTTTCGAAATCGCAACGGAGGTGCGCCCGGCAAGGGAACCGGGCGCACGGGAGGGAAAGCGAGGCTACTCGCCGAGCTTGGGATGCAGCAGCGACGGCGCAGCGCCGAGCAGCATCTTGGTGTAGGGGTCCTGAGGGTGCTGGAAGACCTGCTTGGCCTCGCCCTGCTCGACGATCTTGCCGCCATTCATAACGATGATGTCGTCAGAGATATAGCGGACCGTCTGGATGTCATGGCTGATGAACACCATGGCCAGGCCGAGCTCCTTCTTAAGGTCGGTCAGCAGGTTCAGAATCTGCGCGCGGACCGAAACGTCCAGAGCCGAGGTGGGCTCGTCGGCGATGATGGCATCGGGGTTCAGCGACAGGGCACGGGCAATTGCGACGCGCTGGCGCTGGCCGCCCGAAAGCTGGCCGGGAAGAACCTCGGCGGCGGAGCTGGGCAGACCGGTGAGCTCCAAGAGCTCCTTGACGCGCTTCTCCTGCTCGGCCTCGGTGCCCAGGTTGTGGACGCGCATGGGGTCGAGCAGTTGCTCGCGAACGACCATGCGGGGGTTGAGCGCCGTGGCCGGGTTCTGGAACACGACCGAGATGACGCGACCCATGTGGCGACGGTCCTCGGCGGTACGTTTGGTAACGTCCTTACCCTTAAAGTAGACCTTGCCGCTCGTGGGGGCCTGCAGGCCGCACATGACGTTGGCGGTGGTGGACTTTCCGCAACCGGACTCGCCGACGATGCCGATGGTCTGTCCGGGCATGAGCTTAATCGTTACACCCTGGACGGCGTGAACCAGGTTGGGGTGCAGAATCGAGCCGGTACGGGTCCTAAAGGTGACGTGGACGTCATCAAGGAAGATGATCGGCTCGACGCCGTTGACTGCGGTCTCGCTCATCTACATCACCTCCGCGTGAGGGGTCAAACCATTTGCCTTGAGCACCTCATCGGGGAGCTCGGAATAGAAGTGCTCGGTGCCGGGCACGCGCTTGAAGACCGGACGGGTGTCCAGGCCAATGCGCGGATGGCTCGAGCGGGGCGCGAAGCGATCGCCCTTGGGGAAATCGCGCGGGCTCGGAACGGCGCCGGGCACCTGGTGCAGGCGGCCCGAACCGCTCTCGATGGACAGGACGGAGCCCAGAAGGCCGCGGGTGTACTCGTGAATCGGGTTGGTGAGCAGCTCCTTGGTGGGCGCCTGCTCGATAACCTGGCCGGCGTACATAACCGTAATGTTGTGGGCGACCTCGGCGACCAGCGCCAGGTCGTGTGAAACGAAGATCATGGCAAAGCCGAGCTTGGCCTGAAGGTCGTTGAGCAGCTTGATGACCTGCTTCTGGACGGTAACGTCCAGAGCGGTCGTGGGCTCGTCGCAGATGACCAGCTTGGGGTCGCGGGTAAGGGCCATAGCGATCAGAACGCGCTGACGCTGACCACCGGAAAGCTCATGCGGATAGCTCTCGAGCGTACGCTTGGGATCGAGGCCCACGAGCTCCAGGAGCTCCTCGGCGCTGCGGGTGCCGCCGCGCTTGGTGAGCTGCTTCATCTGGGCAGAGATGAGCATAGAGGGGTTGAGCGAGGACAGGGCGTCCTGATAGACCATGGCGATATCGGTACCGCGCAGGCCGAACCACTCCTTCTTGCTCATCTTGAGCAGGTCACGACCCTCCCAGAGGACCTCGCCGGAAAGGTGCTCGTCCTCATCGGTCAGGCCCATGATGGCCAGCGTGGTGATGGACTTACCGCAACCGGACTCGCCCACCAGGCCCATGGTCTGACCAGGACGGACGTCAAAGTTGACATGGTCGACGACGTTGATATCACCGTGATGCTCAAACTGGATGCAGAAGTCACGGACCGAGAGAATCGGCTCGACAGACTCGTCGGGCACATGGCGGTCGTTACGCTTGAGCTCGACATCGCGCAGGGCGCCAAGGCGAGCGGAGAGGGACTGAGCCTGCTCCTTGTAGGCACGAACGGGGTCGGAGACCAGCAGATCGGCCTCGCGACGCTTGGAGGAATCGGTCGGATCCAGGGCGGCGGAGGGAGCAGCGGCCATGGCGTCGGTAATACCCTCGGAGAGGATGTTGAGCGCCAGGCAGGTGATCATAATGGCCAAGCCCGGGAACAGCGCCTGCCACCAACGGCCAGCGAGCACGCCGCCGCGGGCGTCGGCGAGGATGTTGCCCCAGGTAGCGGTGGGCTCCTGGATGCCGGCGCCGATGAAGGTCAGCGAGGCCTCGAAGATGATGGCGTCGGCGACCAGGGTAACGGTGAAGACCATAATCGGAGCGATGCAGTTGCGCAGAACATGCTTGATCAGAATCCACGGAGCCTTGGCGCCGGACACGATGACCGCGCGGACATAGTCCTCACCGTACTCGGACACGATGTTAGCGCGCACGATACGGGCGATCTGCGGGGTGTACATAAAGCCGATCGCAAAGATGATCGACGGCACAGAATTGCCCAGGATGGAAACGAAGACGGCAGCGAGGGCGATGCCCGGGATGGACATGATGATGTCCAGGATACGCATGATCGCCTCAGAGATAGACTTGCGCGAAACCGCTGCAAGAGCGCCGACAACGGAACCACAGACCAAAGCCATGGCGGTAGCACCAAAGCCGATGATCAGCGAGTAACGTCCGCCGTAGAGCATGCGTGAAAGGATGTCGCGGCCCTTGTCGTCGGTACCGAAGATAAACCCGTTGCCGGGAGCCTGGCGAGCCGTAAAGATCTCAACCGGGCTATAGGGGGCAAGCAGGGGAGCAAGAATCGCAGTCAGGGCGACCAGCGCCAGAACGACGGCGGCAATCTTAGAAGACAGCGTCATCTTCTTCCAGCCACCGAGCTTGAGCCCCTTGGAGGCAGCCTTCTCGAGCTGCTCGGTTTGCTTCTCTCGAATCTTTACCATAATCTACACCGTCCTGATGCGCGGGTTGATGAGCAGGTAGAGCATGTCAACCACGATGTTGATGATGATGAAGGCAAGAGCAACGACGATAACGACGCCCTGAACCAGGTTCGCCTCGTTGCCCTGAACGCCCTGCAGAATCGCGGTGCCCATGCCGGGGAGGTTGAAGATAACCTCGATGACGACGGCGCCGCCCATGAGGTAACCGATCTTAAGACCGAGGGTGGTGACCGGGGTGATCAGCGCATTGCGAAGAACGTTGATGCCGACGACGACCTTCTCGGGAACGCCGGCGCCACGAGCCATACGGACATAGTCCTTGTCGAGCTCCTCGACCATGGCGGTACGCACGATACGAGTCATCTGGCCCGTCAGCGGAAATGCCAAGGCGATAGCGGGCATGATCATACGTCCCAGATAGCCAACCGGATTCGTGGTGAAGTGAGGCAGAGCACCCGATGCCGGGAGCACCTTAAGGTAGGAAGAGAACAGCAGGATCAACAGGACGGCAAGCCAGAACGACGGGGTTGCCAAGCCGGCGATGGAAAAGACGCGGATCACTTGGTCCGGCCATTTGTCGCGATACAGTGCCGCGATGACGCCGAGCAAAAACGAAACGACCGCACCGATGGCAAGACCGATGAAGGTCAGCTGCATCGTGACGGGCAGGGCCGTGGAGATGCGCTTGGCAACGGAGTTGCGAGCAGCACCATAGGTACCCATGTCACCATGAATCAAATCGCCCATATAGCGAACGTAGCGCACGGGCCAGGGGTCGTCCAGACCATACTTCTCATGGTACTCGGCAACCGCCTCGGGCGAGGCACCGTCACCCAACGCCGTGTAGGCGGGGTCGGTCTTGGAGAACGACATAAGGAAGAACACCAGGACGGTGACGCCCAATGCCATGATCGGCAGCGCCACAAGACGCCTTCCAATCAAACGTAGCAAGTTGTTCACGTTCTCTCCCCTTTCTTTTGTCGGTAGGACCAACTGGTATATGAGTACGGATACTCATTACAAGACCCGAGCGACATCGTTGCCGCCCGGGTCTTTGTTTCAACTATGAGGATACGGTCCCAACGGCCGACATCCTGCATACAGACTCAAGCGAGTCTTACGCCTTGACGGTCGCAACGCCCCTGAAGGACATGCTCGTCGTGCCAATGCCCTTGAAGCCATCGAGGGCCTCGCCGTTGGGCGCAGTGGACGGATCGTCCCAGGAAGCGGAGACGGTCTTGACGTGGACAACGGGGTACAGAACGGCGTTGTCGGCAATGATGTCGAAGCACTCATTCCACTTCTTCTGCTGCTCGTCGCCCTCGGCGGCAAGAGCCTCGTCCATGAGACCGTGGAGCTTCTGCCACTCAGCGGACTCCTTCCACGGGCAACGGGTCTGCATCCAGACGTTGTCGCCGTACCACCAGTTGAGCAGCAGATCGGGGTCGGCGCCGAAGCAGGAAGGATCGCCAGGGGCAAGGAGGATATCGTAGGCCTCGCCGCCGTCGATGGCAGCGTAGGTGGCCGGCGAGGTATCGGTCTGGATAGTCACATCGAAGCCGAGAGCGTCGAGGTCGTTCTTGACCTGGGCGGCCATGCCCTTGATCTGCTCGTTGTCGGTGGTGCGCAGGGTGATGGCACCCGGGGTGATGCCGGACTCCTCGATGAGCTTCTTAGCCTTCTTGGCGTCGGTCTTGTACACCGTGGAAGCCTCATGATAATTGGTGAAGCTCTTGGGCAGGTAGCAGCTGGCAGCGGTGGCAAGACCGGCGAAGGTGTTGCTGACCATCTTCTCGGTGTCGAGCGCATACATGACAGCCTGACGGACCTTGACGTTGTTCCAAGGCTCCTTGGCGACGTTGAACATGATGAAGCGGGTGCCGAAACCCTGAACGTTATCGATCTTGCAGCCGGCGCTCTCGAGCTGGTCGACGGCGTCAGCGGTAACGAGCTCCATAACGAGCGTGGAGCCCTCCTGCTGAGCGGTAACGCGAGCGGTGGGGTCGGTCAGGATGCTGTACTGGATCTTCTTATCCTCGGCAGCATACTCACCGTTGTACTCGGGGTTGGGAACCAGGGTGATCTCGGTATCGGAGATAGAGTCGTACATCCAGGGGCCGGAGCCGATCGGCTGCTTGGCGCGATCCTCCTCGGTCTGGGTGGCCGGGGTAACGCGGATGATGGCAAGACGATCCTTGAGCAGAGAGAAGTTGGGGACCTTGGTCTTGACCGTCACGGTGCTGGCGTCCTTAGCCTCGATGGACTCGAAGGGCTGGAAGAACGGAGCATAGGTAGCGGAAGCGGCGCAAGCGGTGTAGGAGGCAACGACATCGTCAGCGGTGACCTCGGTGCCATCGGAGAACTTGGCGCCCTTGCGGATGGTAACCTCGAAAGTGGTGTCGTCCACAGACTTGGGGTCGTCGGTGGCGAGCTCGTTGAAGGTGCTGTAGTCGTGGTAATCGATGCCGTAGAGGCCCTCGACGACGTGCCAGTTAGCACCCAGGCCCACAGCGGAGCCGGTGCTGGCGGGGTCGAAGCTGGACGGAGCGTAAGCGGAACCAGCGGTGATCACGCCGCCGCCACGGTTGGCGGAATCGGTGGAACCGGAAGCGGAACCCTCGTCGCTAGAGCTGCCACCGCAGCCGGTGAGACCAAGCCCTGCGACAGCAGCGACGCTGCCGGTGAGGCCGAGGAACGAACGCCTGGACATACCCTTGTTGATGATGGCCATGTCTTCTCCTATCAATAGAGAATCTTACCCGGGAGCACCTAGACTTGCCCCCGCGCAACTTGCGGACGATATATACCTTACCTACCGACAAACCCAACTTGGGTGCCGCGCTCGGCGACCGATACATACATACGCTTGAACGGTATTTACTACCGTTCACCGAATTCATTGACAAACGATTCGACAGACAGTATGTATCGACGAGGCGAGATATCAGTCTTCGTCAACCCGCAGGATAGCAGGGTTATTCACCATGGCTAGTCAAACGTTTTAGCGTTAATAAAACCCGAAATCAGCAGGTAATCGCCGCGAAATAAATGATTGAAAATCAGCCAATCATGTATATCAGTTGTTTAGAAGCGCGTTTAGTTTTCGGAACGGCTGGCCGATGCCTGGGCGCGCTCGGCATTCCATGCAACAAGTGCCTCGTGGACCGCTTTGGCGACATCGGCCGGAACGCCTCGAACTTCCGCAATCTCCTGCTCGCTTGCCGCGCGCAAACGCTTCATCGAGCCAAAATGGCGCATAATGGCACGTTTTCTGGTGGGTCCCACGCCCGGAACGTCGTCAAGCACCGAAACCGTCATAGCCTTATCGCGCAACTCGCGATGGAACGTAATCGCAAATCGGTGGGATTCATCGCGAACCTGCTTGATCAGATAAAGCGAAGCGGAGCCGGTCGGCAGCACGACGGGGGTCTCGTCCCACGGCACGAAAACTTCCTCATCGGCCTTTGCCAAGCCACAAACTGGTATATCGAGGCCAAGCGCCTCAAGTTGCTTAATTGCAGCGGTCAATTGCGGTTTGCCGCCATCGACAACGAGCAAATCGGGGCGCGAGCCAAAGCGCTCGTCCGCCATGCGCTCGGGAGCATAGCGACGCCCCAGAACCTCGGACATCGATACGAAGTCGTTCGCCTCGTCCAATTCGGCCTGAATTTTAAAGCGACGATACTGGCCCTTGTCGGCACGGCCGTTGGTAAATACCACCATCGAAGCGACGGTAAAGGTGCCGTGCAACGTCGAGATATCGAAGCACTCGATGCGCAACGGCGGCGCAGGCAGCGCCAGCGCGCTTTCGAGCTCCAGGAGCGCCTGATTAGTGCGATCGTCAGCATACCCCGTGCGCATCATGTAGCGCATGAGGGCATGGCGCGCATTTTTGGAAGCCATATCGAGCAGGCGGTGCTTTTCGCCGCGCTGCGGCCTATGGAGATGGCAAGAGCGTTCGCGCTTGCCCGCAAGCCACTCCCCCAACGCTTCGGCGTCCTCAAGCTCGACAGAGAGATTGATCTCGGCTGGAATATCAGCCGTCTCGTCGTAATAGCGCTTAAGAAAGCCCGATTGAAGCTCTTCCTCGTCGACATCCAGGCCTTTATCGAGGATGAACTCACAAGTTCGAACCGTTCGGCCCTCGCGAACGACAAAGACACAGGCGGCAGAGATAGTCTCTTCGCGATAGAAGCCGATGACGTCGATATCGACGCTCGATGGAAAAACGACCTGTTGGCGATCGTCCAGGCCCCTAATGACTTCCAGGCGACGCTTGACGCGCGCCGCACGCTCAAAATCGAGCGTCTCGGCTGCCTCCGTCATCTCGGACGTAAGCTCGTCAACGACATCCTTGCGATGGCCCGACAAGAAACGTTCGACACGTTTGACGTTCTTGGCATAGTCGGCAGGGGAAATCGCGCCGATGCATGCGCCCGGCCCGCGCCCGACATGGTAGTCAAAGCAGGGACGCCCGTTTTGCGCGCAAATCATATTGACGATGTCTTCTTCGCCCTTATGAGATTCGACGATGCGGCGGCAGCGGCGCCATTCCGCACAGGATGCCGAGCAAATAGGAATAACCTTGCGTAGCGTATCGATGGTCTCACGCGCCGCACGGCTATCGGTATAGGGGCCAAAATAGCGCGTTCCCGGTTTATGACGCTCTCGCGTGTATTTAATAGCCGGAAACAAGTCGCTCTTGGTAATGGCGATAAAGGGATAGCTTTTATCGTCTTTGAGATCGACGTTAAAGTACGGATGGTACTGGCCAATCAGATTGCGCTCGAGCACCAATGCCTCGTGCTCGGTCTCCACCACGATATAGTCGAAGCTCGCCACCAGCTGCATCATGAGCGGGATCTTTTGACGCTCGTCCTGCAGCGTCACGTATTGACGCATACGGGCACGCAGGTTTTTTGCCTTGCCCACATAGATGACATCACCCTTGGCATCTTTCCAAAGGTAGCAGCCGGGTTGCGTGGGAACGCGCGAAACCTGCTCGGCAAGTGTTGGAATGTTGTCGTGACCTGCCACGCGCACCTACTTGCGACGAAGCAGCGCCGAGACCTCGGGCATCTTAAAGACGAAGGCAAGACCAAAAGTTACAGCGAGCGAGACGACGCCTGCAACACAAACGTAGCCCAGGGTAATGAGGATCGAGCTGCCAAGCGCTCCGACAAAGTGCTCAAGTGCCCACATGACGCCGGCGCCCGCGGCAGCGCCCAAGCCACCGAACAGTAGGCCGAAGAAACCGCCATGCAGGATAGACTTGACCTGAAGGCCATGCAGACGACGGCGCAGCCACCACAGTGAGCATCCGACCAAGACCACGTAGTCAACGACGTACGAAAGCGCAATTGCCGGCATACCGTAGCCCAGCACCACGCCAAACAGCAGCACCGAACCGGCCTGGCCGATAGCGGAGTACAGGCAATAGCGGCTATAAGGTTTCATATCGAGCAGGGCCGAGAAGCTCTTCTGCATCAGCACGACCACGCCGTAGAGCGGCAGGGAAAGTGCCAGATAGATAAGGAACTCCGACACCAGCGCCACACCGGATTCATCGAACTTGCCGGCGCAGTAGATCATGTTGAGCGGACGGGCGAAGACGATCAGATACATCGCAAACGGAATCAGGAAGAAGAACATCTGGGCGACACCGCGCGAAATGCCCGTGCGGACGCTGTCGTAATCCTTCTCCTGCGCATCGTGAGAGAGTTCGGTATAGAGTGCCGTCGAAAGCGAGGCGGCGATCAGCGCATAGGGCAATGTGTACCACAGGCGCGCATATGCGATGACGGAAGGGCCGGTCTCGGGCTGCACCACCAGCGCGGCGGCATTGGTAATGGAGGTCGAGACAAACATGCACACCGTGGCGAGCAGCGTCGGGATACCAAGCGCGATCGTCTGTCGCAGCGCAGGATCCTTAAAGTCGATATGGATATGAGGATGCACGCCATGCTTGCCAAGCGCGGGAATCTGGCAGGCCATCTGGACAAAGACGCCGAGGGTCGTACCAACTGCGATCAAGATAATACCGGCCTGCTCGCCAAATTGTGCAGACACGGGAGCAAAGCCCATAAAGCTGGCGATGACGATGACATTGTTGAGAACCGGGGCAAACGTCGACCAGAAATAGTCGCGGTGTGCGTTGAGAACGCCCGAGAACACCGAGCCCAAGCCATAAAACAGAATTTGAATAGCAAAGAAGCGGAACATGAACGCAGCGGTATCCATGCTGCCGCCATCGCCCGAAAGGAACGACTGCGTCCAAATAAAGCCGGGAGCAAACACGGTGCCCAGCAGCGAGATACCGCCCAGCAGCAGAAGCAGAATACCAAGCAGGTTGCCGACATACTCGTTCGATGCCTCGCGACCCTGCTCGCGCCTCACACCCATATACACCGGCAAAAACGCCGTAACGAGCATGCCGCCCATCACGAGCTCGTAGAGCATGTTGGGCAGGTTGTTGGCAACCTGATAGGAGGACGAGAGCAGCGACATACCGATGGCGGCCGCCATGGCCCACGTGCGGATAAACCCGGTGACACGCGACACGATGGTCAGCACGGTCATAAGGCCAGCAGAACGACCAACCGTGGAGTAGTCCGACGAACCCATATCGTCTACGTCGTCCTGAGAGTCCTCATAAACCTCATCTTGTGGCGGCAAATCGTCCACGACGGCAAAGGAGCCGGTCATCGCAAAGGGATCGTCAACCAAAACGGCGTCATCAGCAGGTGCGGCGTCATCGCTGTTCGGCATGTTGTTACCGGATACGGCATCATCATCGAATATGGCATGGTCGCCAAACACCGTGTCAACTTCATTGGCGGCGACGGTTCGGGCAGAAAACGACAGAGGGTCCCAGTCGTCATCACCGTCGATGGCCACGCCCTCGACGGGATCGGTCGAACCAAGCGGCGACCATTCGTCATCCGAAAGAAGCGGTTCGCCATCATCATGAGCCGTGGGCTTGGCGGAACGAGCGGCAGGAGCGCTCTGCGGTGTGCTCTTTCCCTGGGCTGCCATCAAAAACACCGCTGTCTCATCGGGACGCGGCGCACGAGGAGCCTCGGAGGCGATCGGCATCACGCTGGCGCTCGATTGAGCGGCGGCCAAAAAGACAGCCGTCTCATCGGGACGAGCCGAAGAAAGAACCGTACGGGGAAGTGCCGTGCCGGCACCGGCGGCACGCAAGTACACGGCCGTCTCGCCCGGGTCAGCGGCAGCGGACCAGGCGTTTCGAATCTCGTTATCGAACGAAGCGGCCTCGGGCGCGGGCGTCTGAGGAGCCGACCCTTTTGCAAAGTGAGCTCCGCGCTTTGATTCTTCCTGCGGCATCGCTCAGTCCTCTCTCGTGATCGGGGCAACCGTCGCCCCGCAAAATGCAACTAAGTCATCGGGAGCAAGCTCAAGCTGATAGCCGCGCTTGCCACCCGAGATAAAAATGGTATCCCAAAGGATACATGTCTCATCAATCAGCGTCCGGAATCGTTTTTTCATACCGACCGGACTGCAACCGCCGCGGACATACCCCGTCGCGGCAAGCAAATCTTTGACATGCATCATGGTCAGCGACTTTTCGCCTGCGGCGCGCGCGGCGGCCTTGAGGTCGAGCTCGTCGGCAACGGGAATGCAGCACACGACATGGTCGTTGGACGGCGTCGTGCAGACCAGGGTCTTAAATCCTTGACCGGGCTCCTCGCCAAGCTGCTCGGAAATCGCGACGCCCAGCCCCGACGATTCGTCGCCGTCGTCTTCGTACGTATGGAGAACATAGGAGATGCCGGCGCTTTCCAGCTCGCGCATCGCATTGGTTTTTGACGTCTTAACAGCCTTTGCCATGGCACATCCTTTCCCTCGCAGAGCGACGCAAGGATTAAGTATAGGGCCAATTCCGCCGCATATGCCATCTCGACACACAGAAGCGCCACCGAATCAGAAGGAATCGATGGCGCGTCGGTACTACAACGTCTCTTTACTGTGCGTCGAGCTGCGCCTGACGCTCACGGTCACGCTTGAGCAACGGCGCCAAGAACTTGCCCGTGTAGCTCTGCGAACATGCCGCGACTTGCTCCGGCGTGCCTGAGACCACGACGGTTCCGCCACCGTTGCCACCCTCGGGACCCATATCGATCAGGCGATCGGCAACCTTGATGACATCGAGGTTGTGCTCGATCACCAGCACCGTATTGCCCGCATCGACTAAACGCTGAAGCACATCTAGCAATTGGCGAACGTCCTCAAAATGAAGACCGGTCGTAGGCTCGTCCAAAATATAGAACGTCTTACCCGTCTGACGACGATGAAGCTCCTTGGCGAGCTTTACGCGCTGCGCCTCACCACCCGAGAGCGTCGTGGCGGGCTGGCCCAAGCTCACATAACCTAGGCCGACGTCATACAGGGTTTGAAGCTTTCGCTTGATCTGCGGAATATTCCCAAAGAAAGCCAGCGCCTCGGCCACGCTCATGTCGAGCACGTCCGAGATTGTCTTGCCGCGGTAGGTAACCTCGAGTGTCTCGCGGTTATAACGCTTGCCGCCACATACCTCACAGGGGACATAGATATCGGGAAGGAAGTGCATCTCGATCTTAATCTGGCCATCGCCCTTGCACGCCTCGCAGCGACCTCCGCTTACGTTAAAGGAGAAACGTCCCGGCGAGTAGCCGCGCGCCTTCGACTCCGGCGTGCTTGCAAATAGCGCACGCAGATCATCCCAAAGGCCAATATAGGTCGCAGGGTTCGAACGCGGCGTGCGACCGATCGGTGACTGGTCGATATCGATTACCTTATCGATGCACTCAATGCCCTCAATCTTCTTGTACGGACCCACGGGACGCGTCGAACGATGGATGGCATTCGTAAGCGCGGGCGCAATCGTATCGGTGACCAAGGAACTCTTTCCCGATCCCGATACGCCGGTTACGACGGTAAGCGTGCCAAACTCAATCTTGGCGGTAACGTTTTTGAGGTTGTTGGCACATGCTCCCGTAATCTTAAGACAGCCACGTCCGGGGTTGCGGCGTTCATTGGGAACTCGAATCATTCGCTTGCCGGTCAGATAGGCACCCGTCATTGATTCGGGGCACGCCATGATGTCAGCGGGCGTTCCCGCGGCGACCACGTGCCCGCCGTTGACGCCCGCGCCTGGCCCCATATCGATCACATAGTCGGCAGCGCGAATCGTGTCCTCATCGTGTTCAACGACGATAACGGTGTTGCCGATATCGCGCAGGCGCTCGAGTGTCTTAATCAGCCGCTCGTTGTCGCGCTGGTGAAGACCAATCGAAGGCTCGTCCAGAATATAGAGAACGCCCATGAGGCCCGCACCGATCTGCGTAGCCAGGCGAATGCGCTGCGCCTCACCGCCGGAAAGCGTCGCCGAAGCACGATCGAGCGTCAGATAATCAAGGCCGACATCAACCAGAAAACGCAAGCGTTCCAGGATTTCCTTGACGATACGACCGCCGATGAATTGTTGACGCTCGGTGAGCTCAAGGTCCTCAAAAAACTCGAGCGACTCGCGGCACGACAGGCAGCAAACCTCATAAATGGACTTGCCGCCCACGGTGACGGCGAGCATCTCGGGGCGCAGGCGAGCACCATGGCAGCTCGAACACGGCTCCTCGCGAATGTACTTCTCCAGGCGCGCCTTAGTGTTCTCGTTGGTCGTCTCGGTATAGCGCTCGTACAGGATATTGCGCACGCCCGAAAACTTGGTGTCCCACTGGCTGCGACGACCGTCGAGCTTTTGATAGTCCACCGAAATCTTCTTGTCGCCCATGCCATCCAAAAACGCACGACGCACCCGCGGGGGCAGGTCCTCCCATGGCGTATCGGCACTCACCTTAAAGTGTTTGCAGACCGCAGCAAAAATCTGCGGATAATAGTTGGAATTGCCGAACAGGCTGCCAAAGACTCCGTCGGCAATCGACTTTGAGGGGTCTTCAATCAGCGCCTCGGCATCGACTGTCTTTTTAAAGCCCAGGCCATCGCACTCGGGACATGCACCATAGGGCGCGTTGAACGAGAAATCGCGCGGCTGCAGGTCGTCGATGGAATGCCCGTGCTCCGGGCACGCCAGTGCCAGCGAATACTCCAGCAGCTCGCCCTCGGTTCCCTCGGGAGCGTCGCGCTCGGGCAGCATGTACACGTTCACGTTACCGTGCGCCAAGGCAGTCGCCTGTTCAACCGACTCGGCGATACGGCCCAGAGAGTTTTCCCGAATCACGATGCGGTCGACTACGACCTCGATATCGTGCTTGAACTTTTTGTCCAGATCGATGGGGTCGTCGAGCGAGCGTACTTCGCCGTCGACACGCACGCGGCTAAAGCCCTCAGCCCGAAGATCCTCGAACAATTTTGCGTACTCGCCTTTGCGCCCGCGCACCACCGGTGCCAGCACAAACGCACGACGACCCTCTCCCGCTGCCAGGACCTTATCGGCGACCTGGTCGGTGGTCTGGCGCTCGATAACGCGACCGCACTCGGGACAGTGCGGCGTGCCCACGCGTGCAAAAAGCAAGCGAAGGTAGTCATAAATCTCAGTTACAGTACCCACCGTCGAGCGCGGATTCTTGGACGTCGTCTTCTGATCGATCGAGACGGCCGGCGAAAGGCCGTCGATCGAGTCTAGATCGGGCTTGTCCATCTGGCCTAAAAACTGGCGCGCATAACTCGACAGGCTCTCCACGTAGCGACGCTGACCCTCGGCATAGATCGTGTCAAACGCCAGCGAGCTCTTGCCCGAGCCCGAAAGACCGGTAATGACCACGAGCTCGTCGCGCGGGATGGAAACATCGATATTGCGCAGGTTGTGTTCGCGCGCACCACGGATAACGATAGAAGAATCAGACATGGAAGCTCCTTGCCTCCTATAACCTCAAATCACACTGTCGATGAGTTTAACGCACTCAACGCGCACAGATGTTCGTAATACAAGATTCGCAGACCTTTTGCTTTGCGTGTCGGGTGCTTTGTTTCTCGAAATGCCGTGGAAAGGTTAGAGTAATCTAAAACTGAACTTAATTTGCTGTAACAGAGGAACGTCCATGACCGAAGATATCCCCCTTGAAATCACTTCGAGTGGCATGGCCAATCTGCCCATATTCATCGCCGTCCTTATCGTGGCCGCCGTCGTCGTGCGCGTGTATTTTTCAATCAAACACAACGAAAAACCGCCCATTGCCCGCGTCTTTTGGTGCGCGATGCTCCTCATCCCGCTCGGCATGGTAGCTGCATGGATTACGAATCAATTGCTCGTAAATGAGGACCGTTCCCTATGGGTCCTTTCTTATTCGGCGCTCGGTGCTGCCGCCGTCATACTTCTTGTCGAGCCCTTGGTTTCGGGACTTATCGACCAAACCGATCTTGCGACGGGAACGGTTGCCTGTATTTGCCGCGACATCCTTGTCGTCGCCGCTGTTTCAGCGCTCTCGTTCGTTTCACTCGAAATTGCCTGCAACGAAACGTTCTATCGCATTCCCGCCAACTCATTCGGGTTTTCCGTTGGGCTGCTCGCGACGGTTCTGCTCTCCCTTTATTTGCTGGGACAGCGTCATGGAGGAGTCATGGCCCTCGTGCCCGTCGTCTGTTGTACCCTTGGCATTGCCGAGCACTTCGTCATAACGTTTAAAGGCGAGGCCATCCTGCCGAGCGACATTTTGGCATTGGGCACCGCAATGGAAGTAAGTGAGGGATATGAGTTCACCTTCACTGCAGGAATCGTAACCTCACTCGCCCTGCTGGAGATTTCCCTGGGGCTTCTTTCGCTTATCCGACCGCGAAAGCTCCGTACGCCCGCCCATGTCTTCCCCGCAATCGCCGCTAACCTCTGCGCTTTTCTGCTAGTGACCGTTGTGGGGCTCTTGGGCTTTTCCAACATCGACTTGGAGCAGTCGCTGGATTTTGGATTTGACCGTTGGCAGCCCATCACCACGTATGCGTCTCAGGGTTTTATCACTTCGTTCACCGAAATGGTCAACGAGTTGCCCATTGAAAAGCCCGAAGACTATACGCCCGATGAGGCGCAGAGCATCGAGCAGGAGCTCGCCGCCGCCTACGACAGCACGTATGGCTCGAGCGAGCAGCGCGCGGCGGCCGTTGCCCAGTTCAATGAAATCAAGCCGACGATTGTTGCCGTCATGAACGAGAGTTTTAGCGACCTTTCGTGCTTTGAGCAGCTCCAGGCGGCCGGGTACACCGGTCCCGCATTCTACAACTCGCTTCCCGACACACTTGTTCGCGGCACCATGCTCGCTTCGGTCACCGGTGGCGGAACGGCGAACTCCGAATTCGAATTTTTGACCGGAGCGACAACGGCCTTTGTCGGATTAGGCAAAATCCCCTATCAGCTGTATCAGATGAATGGCGTCAACAGCCTGGCAAAGGACCTTAAAGAGCTTGGGTATACCACTACCGCTATGCACCCGCAAAACCCCGTCAACTACCATCGAGATAAAATCTATCAGCAGCTGGGTTTTGGAGACTTTCTTTCAATCGGCGATTTCGAAGGTGCGCCCTATTACCATGCCGGCGTATGCGACTACGCCACCTACGACAAGATACTCGACCTGCTCAGAACCGACGAAGCCCCGCAGTTCATCTTTGACGTCACGATGCAAAATCACGGCGGCTACGACTATGGCACCGTTCCCGCCGAAGAGCTGACAAACTATTGGGTCGAGGGAGCCAGCGAGGGCGCCAATAGCGCGCTCAATACCTATCTCACCTGCATCAATGCATCCGACCGGGACCTCGAGTACTTTATCAACGAGCTCCGCAATATCGGCAGACCGGTTGTTCTTGTCTTTTTTGGCGACCATCAGCCGAGCGCCGCAACGACTCTCAACGACGAGCTGTACCCTCAGGAAGATACGGCAAGCCACGCTTTCCGTATCTATCAGTCGACCTATTTCGTCTGGGCTAACTATGAAATCGCCGGCAATACCGAGCTCAACGTCTACGACACCGTCGGGGCAAACGAGATTGCAGCTATTACCCTTAATAAGATCGGCGCCCCGCTCACTGACTATCAAAAGGCCCTGCTTGCAACAAGGTCAGATGTGCCCACCATCAATGTCGCCGGCTATCTTGGTGCCGACGGGCTGCGCTACGACTTGGAATCTGAAGACAGCCCATACGCCTCGACGATCGACAAGCTGCAGCGCATGCAATACCTCGAGTTCGCCAGCAAAGTTCAGTAAGCCCGCCCATTCGCTTGGACCCATCGTATTGCAAGCACGCTCGGCCCAAATGCATCGCAAATGACTCCCGCTCGCAAACGAGGGTACAATGACGCTCGTGTCACATCGCGGGGCCCCGGCCCCAACATATACAAAGGAGTCATACATGGGTTGCGAGCACGCACAAGCAGCCGGCGGACAATCAACGCCGTCGCAATTTGAAGAGAATACGCTGTCGGAGGTCAAGCGCGTTATCGCTGTGCTTTCCGGCAAGGGAGGCGTCGGCAAGTCGTTTGTGACGGGCGCCATCGCAACCGAGCTCGCCCGCCGCGGCAACAAGGTTGGCATTCTCGACGCCGACATCACCGGCCCCTCCATCCCCAAAATGTTCGGCATGAGCGGACGCCATGTCCATGCCCTCGGCAACCTCATGCTGCCCGAGATCTCCGAGCACGGCGTCAAGGTCATGAGCTCCAACCTGTTGCTCCAAAACGAAACCGATCCCGTCCTTTGGCGTGGCCCGGTTATCGCGGGCGCCATCAGGCAATTCTGGAGCGAGACCTCGTGGGGCCCCATCGACTACCTGCTGGTCGATATGCCTCCGGGAACGGGTGACGTCGCGCTCACCGTTTTCCAATCGCTGCCCGTCGATGGCATCGTCATCGTCACGAGCCCGCAAGACTTGGTCTCGATGATCGTCGCCAAGGCAGTCAACATGGCCGAGAAGATGAACGTCCCTATTCTGGGCATTGTCGAGAACATGAGCTATATCGAGTGCCCCGACTGCGGCAAGAAGATCGAGGTCTTTGGTAAGAGCAAGCTCCCCGAAGTCGCCGAGCGCTACAACCTCGACATCTTGGGTCAGCTTCCCATCAATCCGTCACTCGCCGAGGCCTGCGATAAGGGTGAAGTCGAGACCGCACTGCCCGATGACATGCTGCCCAAGGCCGTCTCCGCCGTTGAGGCCATCGCCCCGCACAAGACAGACGAGGCCTAAGTGAACGCAAGCGCCTTCTATGACGTCTTGGTGATCGGCGGCGGGGCCTCGGGCCTCGCCGCCGCCATTACGGCGGCGCGTGTCGACAAAAGGGTCTGCGTCGTCGAGCGCGACGTCGCCTGCGGTCTCAAGCTGCTCGCAACCGGAAACGGCCGCTGCAACCTCTCAAACGAATCCATCGACATTCGGCGATATAACCGCCCCGCCTTTGTCGAATCCATCATGGGCCCCCAACCCGAGCAAGATCTCGAGAGTTTTTTCTCCTCGCTGGGCATCATGACGATCCGTGAGGAAGGCCGCCTATACCCGCGCTCCCTTCGCGCCGAGTCGGTTCGCGATGCACTCCTCAATGCATGCGAGCGTTTGGGCATCACCCTACTCTGCGGAACTAACGTCATTGCGGCTCATAAGGCTTCCGAAGGCTGGACGCTTCAGATCGACCGTCCCGCTCATGTACTCAAACCCAAAAAGCACGGCGACCGAAAGACGGAGCTCCGTTCGCTTCGAAAGGCGTTAGCCGATACTCCTCGCACGAGCGATGCCCTGCAGGCAAGGGCCGTGGTTATCGCTACGGGCGGCAACCCCACCGGCATCGCCGAGGTGTTTAGCCTTCCCTTGACGCCCCTGCGCCCCGTCCTGTGCCCCGTATCGGCATCAGCCGTCGGCGACCGGACGGCACTCGGAACTCTGGATGGTCTGCGCGTCCGAGCCCGCTTAACGCTCTCGCGCAGCCACGAAGAGCTCTGGCGAGAAGATGGCGAAGTGCTGTTCCGTGCCTTCGGCATCTCAGGCGTCGCCGCCTTCAATCTCTCTCGCCGTATCAACCAGGGCGACACTGTTCTGATCGACTTCTTTCCAGATTTCTCCAAAGATGAGCTGCTCGATACGCTCGAGCAGCGTGTCAACGTGCTCGGCGATTTTTCGCCCCGAAACTCCCACTGGCTTGACGGCATGCTCGCCCCGCAGCTCTCACACGTCGTCTGTACGGCATTCGAGCGGTGCCATCCCGGCTCGCGCGATGTCATCCACCTGGTCTCAATCCTCAAGCACTTTAAACTGTCCGTCGAAGGGACGGCAGAGGAGCGCTCAGCACAGGTCACGCGTGGCGGCATATCTATCGAGTGCGTCTCGACACCCAATCTTTACGTGAACAGCACCACAGGCGCCCCGCTTTACGTCTGCGGAGAAGCGCTCGACATCGACGCCGATTGCGGAGGCTTTAACCTTGCGTGGGCCTGGATCTCGGGTATTCGCGCTGCAAGCAGCCTGTAGCCGCGCAGTCTATAATCAAAAACGCATTCGGGCCGTCTGGGATACCGGACGGCCTCTTTCTTGCCTCTAAGGAGACCTCGATGATCGAAATCACCCAAGTCAACGCGACGCTCGATGAGGCCGGCGACGAAAACGCCTGCCTTGCTATTGGCAGACGCGCCGTCAAACGAGCCCTGCGATGCGAGGATTCCCAGATTAAAGCCATTGAGCTCCATCGCAAGTCAATCGACGCCCGTAAAAAGCGAGATGTTCATTTTATTTTGAGCTTTCGAGTTGAGCTGACAAGCTCCCGACTCGAACAGGAAGTGGTCGACCGCGTCGCCGAGCGCAACCGCTCGCGCATCCGCATGGTTGACGGCGAGGCTCCTTCATTCCCCAACCCCGTCCCAAATGCACCCAAGGGGCGTCCCGTCGTTGTCGGCGCCGGTTGCGCCGGTCTCTTCGCCGCCCTGACCCTTGCCGAAGCGGGCCTTAAACCCCTGCTCATCGAGCGCGGCGACCCGGCATTTCGCCGCTCACATGCGATCGACCTCTTTCTAAAGGAGCGCATCCTCGACCCCGAGAGCAATATCCAGTTTGGTCTGGGCGGCGCGGGGACCTTCTCGGACGGCAAGCTCAATACGGGAACCAAAAATCCCGCCCATCGCCTTATCCTCGAGACCTTCGTCGAAGCGGGCGCTCCCCGCGATATTCTATGGGATGCAAAACCGCATATTGGCTCCGACATCCTCCCCGCCGTCGTTACCAGCATCTCCCAGCGCATTGAACAGCTCGGAGGAACCGTTCGCTATCGAACGAAACTCGTTGACATTCACACTGACGCATCTGGCGCCATTGTCGGTATCGACATCCAGTCGTCCCACGACGCGGCAAGCGAGTCAATCAACACAAAGCATCTCATCCTTGCTTGCGGTCATTCTGCCCGCGACGTATTCGAGGTTCTCAAAACCCATGATGTCGCCCTCGCTCAAAAGACGTTTGCCATGGGCGTTCGCATCGAACACCCGCAGTGTGATATCGATCGGGCGCAATATGGCCCCGCGGCGGGTCATCCCGCGCTCGGAGCAGCCCCCTATAAGCTCGTTACCCATCTTCCCAACGGCCGCAGCGTATTCTCATTCTGCATGTGTCCTGGCGGACAGGTTGTCGCAGCCTCTTCAGAGCCCGGCCATCTGTGCGTCAACGGCGCCAGTCTCAACGCCCGCGCCGGCCGCAACGCAAACGCCGCTCTCCTCGTTAACGTCACGCCCGACGATCTCCCCAGCGACGATCCTCTTGCAGGCGTAGAACTCCAGCGCATTTGCGAGCGGGCTGCCTATCGCCTTGGCGGCTCCAACTGGAACGCACCGGCACAGCTCGTCGGCGATTTCCTTGCAGAACGCGCCAGCACGACATGCGGCAAGGTAAAGCCCACCTATCCGCTCGGCGTGACTTGGACAGCAATCGATGAGTCATTGCCGCAACATATCATCGAGTCGCTTCGTCTGGGAATTCCCTTACTCGGCAAAAAACTGCGTGGCTACGACCATCCCGATGCCGTCCTCACCGGTGTTGAGACACGCTCGAGCTCTCCGGTCACCGTTACTCGAGACCGTCAATGCCACGCTGTATCGACCCCGGGGCTCTACCCTTGCGGCGAGGGGGCCGGATATGCCGGAGGAATCATGAGCGCAGCTACCGATGGCATCCGTTGCGCCGAAGCCCTGATCGCAGACCTCTAGCGCACGAATTCCAGCACGCAAAAGACACAGGCCCCGAGCTCCACAGGGAACTCGGGGCCTGTTCGCTATTTCTTAAACCGTGCACCCTGGCGTTTTCTGCCCGATGCGAACGTGGAACCCTTGCGGGCCTGCGAACGTAAGCGCTCGATCGTCTCGTCCTCAGACGCACCCTCGAGCATCGCCCGAATCTGAACGACAGCATCGCGCAGGCGCGCCGCCTCCTCAAAGTCCATGGCGGCAGAAGCGTTGCGCATATCCTCTTCCATGGTTTCGACGATCCGCACAAGCTCGTCATGCGGCAGTTCTTCCAACTGCTCCGCAAGTGTCTGCTCGGGTGCCACCGTTTCCGGCACGCCGCCCTCGCCCGACTCATCGGGCGTATAGAATGCGCCATGGCCAAGGGAGTCGCCCTTCGAGCGCCCCTTGGAACCCACAGTCTTTTCGGCCTCGGCAATAAAGCTCGAAATGTCGTTAATGGCCTTGCGGACCGTCTTGGGCACAATGCCATGCTCTTCGTTATATGCCATCTGAATCTCGCGACGGCGCTGCGTCTCCTCGATGGCTTCTTTCATCGAATCGGTCACAACGTCTGCATACATGATGACCTCGCCGTCGGCATTACGGGCCGCACGGCCAATCGTCTGAATCAACGAACGGCGATTGCGCAAGAAGCCTTCCTTGTCAGCGTCGAGAATTGCCACCAGCGAGACCTCAGGAAGGTCTAGACCCTCGCGGAGCAGGTTGATGCCAACCAAAACATCGATCTTTCCCTCGCGCAGCGTTCGCAGGATCTCGACACGGTCCATCGTCGCCGTATCGGAGTGCATGTAATTGACCTTAATGCCAGCGTCGAGCAGGTGGTCGGTAAGGTCCTCCGCCATGCGCTTGGTCAGCGTGGTCACCAAGACGCGTTCCTTGCGGGCCACACGTTCGCGAATCTCATCCTCGAGATCATCGATCTGACCGCGAACTGGACGCACGTCAATTTTGGGGTCGAGTAGACCGGTCGGTCGAATGATCTGCTCCACATCGTTTTGACTCACACGCAGCTCATAATCACCTGGCGTTGCCGAAACATAGATGAACTGGGGGATCCTCGCCTCAAACTCATCAAATCGGAGCGGGCGGTTATCGAGTGCCGAGGGCAGGCGAAAGCCGTGCTCCACCAAGGTCACCTTACGCGAACGATCGCCCTCATGCATACCGCGGATCTGCGGCACCGTCACATGGCTCTCGTCGATGATGCAGAGCATATCCTTGGGAAAGTAATCAATCAAAGTAAAGGGCGGCTCGCCCGGCTTGCGGCCATCCAAATGGCGCGAATAGTTCTCGATGCCGTTACAAAATCCCATGGTCTCGAGCATCTCAAGATCGTAATCGGTGCGCTGCTGCAGACGCTGCGCCTCGAGCAACTTGTCGGTCGCCTTGAGCTCTGTCACACGCTTCTCGCACTCTTCGCTAATCGATTTCAGAGCCGCCTTGACCTTGGGTTTCTCGGTAACGTAGTGCGATGCCGGCCACACAGGAATAGCCTCGTACTCACGAAGCATCTCGCCGGTGACCTCATCGATTTCGGCGATAAGCTCGACCTCATCGCCAAAGAACTCAAACCGCAACGGATGCTCGGCATAGGGCGGATACACGTCGACGACATCGCCACGCACGCGAAACGTACCGCGTGCCAGGTCATAGTCATTGCGGTCATATTGAATGTCGATAAGTGCATGGATAAAGTCATCGCGCTCGAGCGGCACCTTCTTGTCGACGTTTGGAGCCAGACCCGCATAGTCCTCAGGAGAGCCAATGCCATAGATACACGAGACCGATGCGACAACGATTACATCGCGTCGAGAGAGCAGTGACGCGGTCGCCTGATGGCGCAGCATCTCGACTTCTTCGTTGATCGAAGAATCCTTCTCGATATAGGTATCGCTTTGCGGCACATACGCCTCGGGCTGATAGTAGTCGTAATACGAGACGAAGTAGACCACAGCATTATTGGGAAAGAACTCTTTGAGCTCGCTTGCAAGCTGAGCGGCGAGCGTTTTATTCGGAGCCATGACCAGCGTCGGCTTTCCCAGGGCCTCAATAGTCTTTGCCATCGTGAAGGTCTTGCCCGAACCAGTCACACCCAGCAAAACCTGATAGCGGTCTCCGTCCCTCACACCCTGCACAAGCGACTCAATGGCCTTGGGCTGGGAACCGGCAGGCTCATAGGGAGAAACGACTTCAAACGGCACCTCAGCGCCCTCAACGCCAAAGCGCTTAAGTTCACCGCCAACGCGTTCTACTTCAAATTCCGCCATGGATACTCCTAACTCATACATCTGCAGTATATGCAGGCGGTGGGCTTAGTCCTATACGAACCGATCAGGATAGAGAGTCTTATAGCGAACCCAGGCATTATTGACGCGAATCAGATAAGCCTGCGTCTCGGGAAAGGTGATCGCGTTGTGAAGCGATGTGTCCTGCTGCGCCCAACCGTCCACATTACCCATGCCGGCGTTATATGCAGCAATAGCGCTGTCCGTCGACCCGTTAAAATACGTTAGAAGATACGAAAAATACGCACAGCCAAACTCGATGTTCGTAGCGGGATCGTTAAGGTTGTCGGCTGAATACTCACTACCATCGACAAGACCCAAGGCAATCATATCCTGGGCAGTCTCAGGCATCAGCTGCATCAATCCCCGAGCGCCTTGAGTCGACTCAGCCTCGGGATCCCAATTCGATTCAGACTTTATAACAGCACACACCAGATACGGATCAAGATTGTGCGAAATGCTCGATTGCTTTACATACGCCTCGTAGTCAATCGGATACAAAGGCTTAAAGAAGGCGGCAGGAGCATACGAGTAGACGAGCGAAATAAGGCCGAAGACGAACACAACGGCAAGTGGCGCCACGCGATACCACGCAAAGAAACGTGTCTTAGGCATCGGCATCCTCCTTATCCGCTACATCCCCGAAGCCATGGCGCGCAAGCCATGCGTCCAGTTGTTCATAGAGCGAATTATCGCCTGCCGCATTATCGATTACCGTCGTAGCGAGATTGCAAAGCGAAGCCTCATCAGGTTGGCATGCAGAGCGAGCATCAAAATCAGAGGACCCCATACCACGATGAATGGCACGCTCGCGACGAACTGCTAAAGGAGCGCTGATAACCAGAATTTCATCAGCCAGGCCAAAAGCATCCTCAAAACCAGTCGGGGCAGAAACCTCGACAACCGCAAAGGGATAACGGGGGGACGAAACCGTGCAGCAAACCGGATCAAGAATCCTCAGCGACAACTGATCGATAAGGACCGGATGGACAATACCGTTGAGCCGAGCGACGGAATCAGGAGAAACAAAAGCTCGAGAGGCTAAAACGCTGCGACGAACGCCGCCCTCCTCGTCAAGAATGTCCCAGCCAAATTCCTCAGCGAGTGCGCCAACGAGATCAGAACCCGGAACATATAACGATTTTGCGAGATCATCCAAATCAATGAGCATGGCGCCGCGAGACTCAAGATAGCGACAGGCGGTCGACTTACCCGAAGCAATATTGCCCAAGACAAAAACGGTAAACATCAAGTCCTCCCTAACGCCAATGGGAGTTATTATCGCGCAAATACAAAAGAAGGACTCAAAATACAGCCAAACAGTAAGACAAGCTAAACGAAGGCGAGTTCTTGTATTACAGCTCTCTATCAAACGAAAAAAGGGGGAGGCCGCGAGGCCTCCCCCTTCTTCAGTTCAAGCGTACGGCTCG
>CATZIU010000023.1:0-40542 GCA_958420165.1 uncultured Collinsella sp.
ACACAGACGCGCTAGGTCGCCGGCGGAGCAGTCAACCCATCGTCCCGCGATGAGATTTAGGACAATTCGTTGAGATTGGGGCGAAAGCGGAGCAGCGGGAGAAGCACCCAGCACTTCCTCGGAAATAACGGCTCCGATAAACGGCAGGAACGCATTTCGCTCATCTCGGATATATGCGATTCCCTCCGAAGAAAGCGCGCGCATAAAACCTAAATCCATAGCATCCCAGCAAATTACCACCGGGCGAGCATCTAACTTGCGCACTGCACTGACGAGATTTCGCGCCGAAATGACACTGGGCGGTTCTTTTGGTTCCGCAACAATAAAACGGCCCTGCTCAGACATGCCGAGCCTTGCCAAGTGAAGCGAATACCGCTCAAGATACATGCGAGGAATCTGCATCTCAACTGGCTCCGGGTCGATGGCGAGCTCTAAAGAGAAGAGTCTTTTTGGGAGGCAGTTTATCAGCATGTACAATCACCGTTTTCATTTCGGTTATATTTTAGCGTCTATCTGAAATTATACTGAATCGTATAAAACGCTCAATCCCTTAAGTCATAAGAAACAATCCAAAACGCAACAAGGGGGCTCTCCCGTCCATGTACGGGAGAGCCCCTACTCACATCTATTTTTCTATCAGCCCACCCGGCTCTCCAGATCAAAAAGCGAACGAGCAGAGCGACGTTCGCAAACAACGTTATCTAAGGACCTGGGCGGGCGTACGGGGCAACATCGATCGCGAGTTCCGCACGCAAAGGAGAGCACTTAATGTGCTCTCCGTCTTGCGCAGGACTGCCCGAGCAGGCGATGTTGCCCTATACGCCCGCCCAGGTCCGCCAGGATCACGACAGCTTGACGATCGGCGCAAAGCCCTTCATCAGCTTTTTGGTCTGGCCGGTCTTTTCGAACTGGACCTCGATCATGTCTCCGGCGACCGAGATCACGGTACCCGTGCCAAAGGTCTTGTGGCTCACGGTATCGCCCGCGGCAAAGTCCTGCGATGCGCTGGCGCGATCGACCTTGCGCTCCACCGTCGGAGACACCTTGGACGACGGCTTTTTGGCTCGCGGCGCACCCGAACCAAAGGTCGAGGCAACACGGCCGGCGTCGGGCGAGACCCCACGATGGCGCTCGGTCCCGTAGCTGCTGCCGCCAAAGAAATCGTCAAAGCTCGATCCGCCGCGCGAACCGGAACCGCCGGTCGAGCGCGTATGCGAACCGAACACCTTGCCGCCATACATATCCGAACCCATGCCCGAGCCAAAGGTGCCGTGACGGTCGCCGCGCTTCTCCCAGCCCGTGCCCTCAAAACCGGCAGAACCGATACCGCTAAACTCGATATCCTCAAACGGAATCTCATTGAGGAAGCGCGAGCGCGGGTTGGCAGAGGTCGAGCCGTAGGTGCGACGCGTGGCCGCATAGGTCAGGAATAGGCGCTTACGGGCACGCGTGATGGCGACGTAGGCCAGGCGACGCTCTTCCTCGAGCTTGCCCGGGTCATCGCTGCCGCCAAAGTCGTGCACGTGCGGGAAGATGCCCTCCTCCATGCCGGCTACGAACACCGCCGGGAACTCCAGGCCCTTGGCGGAGTGGATGGTCATCATGGTAATGGCATGCGTCTCGCCGGCCAGGGAATCCAAGTCGGAGCGCAGGGCCAGCCACTCCATGAGTGCCGGCAGCGCCTTACAGGTGAGCGGACCGTAGGTGCGCTCAATCTCGTCGGCATGCACGGCACCCGCCGGCATCTCCGTCGGCGCGGCATACGCGTTGCCCGCGATGGCGGCGGCCAGGGCGTCCTGCGGCGAGAGCGCCGGGGCGGCTAGGCTATCGAGCGGATTGGAACCTGCGGCATCGCGCGCGCCGACGAGCGCCTCAAACGAGGATGCCGGGGCAGATGGCCCCGGTTCGGGCGCAGGCGCGCTCACCACAACGGGCTCGGACTCAGGCTCGGCAGGCACGTCGGCAACGCCGGCTGCGCGCAGCTCTTCCAAGCTCTCGAGCGTACCCTCGATATCCTCGTGCGTCTCCTCAAATTCGGCGGCGACGCCCAGGAATTCCTGAATGTTCTCGGCGCGGCTCTCGGACTCCATGGTGCCCTCGGCGCGAAACGCCTGCAGCAAGCCCGTCTTATCGACGATCATCTCGACAACGTCCTTGAGCTCGCCGTCCATGCGGCGGCCCTCGCGCACCAGCGACACAAAGCTCGACAGGCCGTTGCGCACCTTGGCACTAAACATGCCCGTCTCGGCGCACGCGATCTCGCAAGCCTGGAAGAACGAGCAACGGTTGTCGCGCGCCAGCTGCTCGATCTTTTGGATCGAGGTGGAGCCGATGCCGCGGCGCGGCGTGTTGATGACGCGCTTGACGCTCATCTCGTCGGCCGGGTTCACGATCATCTTAAGGTAGGCCATGACGTCGCGGATCTCGGCACGGTCGAAGAATCGCGTGCCGCCCACGATCTTGTAGGGCACGCCCGCGCGCAGAAACATATCTTCGAGAATACGCGACTGGGCGTTGGTGCGGTAGAACACGGCGATGTCGTCGTAACTCGTGCCCTTGGCATGCAGCTTTTCGATCTCGCCGGCAATCCAGCGACCCTCGTCGCGCTCATCGCTTGCCTGGAAGGCCTGGATCTTCTCGCCGTCGCCCTCGGCCGTAAACAGGCGCTTGTCCTTGCGCTGCGAGTTGTGACGTACCACGGCGTTGGCGGCGTTCAGGATATGACCCGTAGAGCGGTAGTTCTGCTCCAGCTTGACGGTCTTGCAGTCTTTAAAGTCCTTCTCAAAGTCCAGGATATTGGTGATGTCGGCGCCACGCCAGCTATAAATGGACTGATCGTCGTCGCCCACGACCATGAGGTTTTGGTACTTGGCGGCCAGCAGGTTGGCGATCTCGTACTGGACGTGGTTGGTGTCCTGATACTCGTCGACGCTAATGTAGCGGAAGCGCTCCTGATACTTGTCGAGCACCTCGGGGCGGGTGCGCAGCAGCTCGAGCGTGCGCACGAGCAGGTCGTCGAAGTCCATCGCGTTGGCGGCGCGCAGGCGGCGCTCCAGCTCCAGGTAGACTTGCGCGGCCTTTTTGTCATTGGGGCTGTCGGCGGATTTGAGCATGTCCTCGGGGCCGATCATGGCGTTTTTGGCCGAGCTAATCTTGCTGCGGATCATGTTGATGGGGAACTGCTTTTGCTCGATGCCGAGCGCCTGCATAATGTCGCGCACCATGCGCTTTGAGTCATCGTCATCGTAGATGGTGAACTGACCGGTGTAGCCCAACAGGTCGGCGTCCTCGCGCAGCATGCGCACGCACATGGCATGGAAGGTGCACACCCACATGCCACGGGTGCCGCTGGGAATGAGTGCCGCCAGACGCTCGCGCATCTCTGCCGCGGCCTTGTTGGTAAACGTGATGGCAAGAACCTGCCAAGGTTTAACACCCAGGTCGCCGAGCATATGTGCGATGCGGAAGGTCAAGACGCGGGTCTTGCCCGAGCCGGCGCCGGCGAGCACCAGCAACGGGCCCTCGGTGGACAGGACAGCCTCGCGCTGGGCGGGATTAAGGCTGTCAATGTCGACGAGCGGCTTGGCGGGCTTGGGCGCCGGCGCGGGAGCGTCGTAAATGTCGAGCGGGACGAGCTCGGGCTCCGGCGCAGCAGGAGCGGTGTATGCATCGAGCGGCACGGGTTCCGGCGCGGGCGGCACGGATACCGCGGCGTTCTTTTCCCAGGGCAAGGGCTGGGTCATGGGCGACTCCTCATCTGACGGACGGCGCGCCTGCGGGCGGCGCCATAGTTTGAGCCGTACCAGTATACCGAGCCGCGCGGACACCGACGCAAATCACACCACGACTCCGTGCGTCACCGTCAGGCCGCCCCAGCGAATTTGGCGCAATGGGGTCAGGTTGGTCTGCACCAATCAATTGACAATCACGAAACCGCCGATGTCATGGCAGCAGCAGCGAGCGGTGGCCAGGGCGAACAAATTGGCATGAAAAGGGGCGGCATAGACCTTCTGGTCATGCCGCCCCCTTTGAATGACAAGTTGTCGCCCCGGCCGCCGCGCAGCGTCGACCAAGTTACAGGCCGAGCATAGGCTCCAGGACAAAGAAGTACGCGAGCACCACGATGCCCAGGATGATGCGGTAGACGCCGAAGCACTTAAAGTCGTGACGGCGCACGAAGCCCATAAGCCACTTGATGGCAATGAGCGACACCACAAAGGCGACGACGCAGCCCACGCCCAGGATGGCGATTTCGTTGGTGCCGAACGTGCCGCCCTTAATAAAGTACTTGACCAGCTTGAGCGCGCTCGCGCCAAACATAACGGGAATAGCCAGGAAGAACGTGAACTTAGACGCCACCGAGCGCGTGCAGCCCAGCAGCAGGCCGCCGATGATCGTGGAGCCGGAGCGCGATGTGCCCGGAATCAGCGAAAGCACCTGGAAGCAACCGATACCCAGCGCGGTCTTCCAGCTCAGATCCTCGAGCGTAGTGATGGAGCCAAAGTCCAGGTTATCGTCATCGTCTGAAGCGGCAGCCGCAGCGGGAGTGGCAAAATGCGCACCAGCGGGGCGTCCGCCCGCCACCACGGCACGCGAACCAAACGAACCGGCAAGAGCGGCCTGGTCGCGCTTGTTCGCGCGCCAGTTCTCGATCACGATAAACAGCACGCCGTACACAATGAGCGCCAGCGCCACGACGGGAGCATTGTAGAAATGCTCCTCCATCCAGTCGTTAAGCGGCAGACCGATCGCCGCGGCGGGAATGCAGCCGAGCACAATCTTGCCCCACAGCACCCAGGTGTCGCGACGACCCTCCTTGCCTTTGCTGGGAGAAAACGGGTTGAGGTCGTAAAAGAACAGGACGCAGACGGCCAAAATGGCGCCAAGCTGAATCACGACCAGGAACATATTCCAGAACGTCTCGCTCACGTTCATCTTGACGAACTCGTCCACCAAGATCATGTGACCGGTCGACGAAACAGGCAGCCATTCGGTGATGCCCTCGACCAGGCCCATGAAGGCAGATTTTAGAAGCTCAATGATATCCAAAGGGACCCCCTCGTTAGACACCCGCCGATATTGTTCTGCGGACGGTTGCGGGCGATGTCCCATTATCAACCGTTCGGCCGCGACCGCGCCCACCCTTACCAAAAAACTCGCCCGTTCACAGAATTGCGAGCGGTCAAACCCAAATCCTTGGGTATAACTGCAACAAGATAAAGTGTCCGGCGGCCACGCATCCGCGCCCGCCCGATGCACGAGCCCCACGCCCGTGCGATAGACCAAGGAGGAAACCATGAACGAGGGCTACACCAAGGTATTTGTTTCACTCGACGGTACTGAGCAGCAGGATTTTGTGCTCGCACGCGCCATCAAGGTCGCCGCGAACAACGGCGCCAAGCTGATTATCGGCCACGTTATCGATTCCACGGCACTCGAGAGCGCCGGTTCCTATCCGGTCGATCTGGTCAACGGCCTAGAGGAGGCATTTAAGAACTCCATCGCCAAGCAGCTCGAAGAGGCCAAGGCCAATCCCGACATTCCCGAGGTCGAGGTCATGATTCGCGCCGGCCGCATTCGCGAGACGCTCAAAGACGAGATGCTCGACGTGGTCAAGCCCGACCTGGTGCTCTGCGGCGCTCGTGGCCTGTCCTCGATCAAGTATGCACTCCTGGGTTCAATTTCGACGTTCCTGCTGCGCAACACCGACTGCGACATCTTGGTCGTGAAGTAGCAAACGTACGCCTAACGCATCGCGGAGCGCAAGCCCACGTGCCCAAGTCTTCCAAGAGCGGGACCACCATTACGGTGGCCCCGCTTTGCTTTAGGCTGAGAATTGCTCCAGAACCCTCATTCTCTCAACGGAATCCGTCTGAATTTTCAGAGCGACCCGACCCAAATCTCCGGTTGCAGAGGCAAGTTCTGCAAGCTGGGCAGACACCTCTTCAGCCACTTCCGCCGCGATGTTCTTGATCATCTTGAGTGGCAGATGCAAATCTTGAGACATGAATTCGAAATCTTCAGGAGTCACCCCATCGATCACCCGGTGATCCCCAATATCAATCCCAAGATTATGGTCGTATCCCATTATCGTCGTGCAAACAATATCGTATGCAGGGGCCAACCTCTTTTCCCGCCAACTCGGACTATAAAGAAACGAATGGTTCTTGAGATGCGAGTCGCAATTCCCCAACGCATAATCGACCATTACCTGACGAGCGAACATTTGAGTATCAGCAATTACGTTAGACGATTGCTCTCTTATCAATCGGCCGCAAAGAGCCATATAGCAGCTATCGGGACGTGTCTCGTATTTCATATACGAAGGCCAGCCAACCGCTTGGCAAAAATCCTCCTGATGCAGCCTCAGAGGCACATCGAATCCGCTCATCGACGGCGGCTCATTGCTCCAGATTCTGTCATAACGCTCGGAAAAGAACGCACCAGGAATCGTATCCGAAGCTTCTGAACGGGCAATTTCAAGCCCAGCAGCAGACGCTGCCGTCATGCAAATTAATTCGTTGAACGGCAAATCCGGATGTTTAGTTGAAGCAATCTTGACTATGTGAGTCGAGGGGGCAGAGCCGAGCGGCAGCATCCAATCCCCCGACCCGGCCTTTTTTGCATCTTTACCGCGCGGTAAAAACCAACCGGTTTTAGACTGAGCGCCCGCCAACGACAGCCTCGAATCCTGCATATCATTTGCAATCTCAAACACTTCCGCCTTGGAAAGTGCCTCAAAATCCTCGTCTTGCAGAGGACGATAGCCCGGATCGTAGCTCGATTTCTCATCGCCGAGAAACCTCAAGGCACCAACGCACTCATCGCCCAAACGCTCGAGCATCGATAAATAGTCTGACTGGGGGATTTGAAAACGCATCGACAGCTCATGCCGAACCGGGCCCTCGGGAAGCATGCCCGAAAAGAAGGCCGAAAACTCATTGCTGGCATATGGCTCATGTCGCAAGGGAAGAGAAGCTGAGAGTGCGGCAGCATCGTCGCGTTCAAGATATCCCTCATCATATGCAAACGTCTCGTTTACGGGGTCGGCCCTCTCAAATTCTCCGACCAGCTCAAACGTTCCCCGATACTCACGATAAACCTTTAATGCCATGAGCCGTCGCCCCTCTCCCTCAGGATCAAATCGACCCCCAAGCTGTTAGCGATTTGAAGGGTTTGGCGAAGATTGGCACCCGCCTTTCCACGCTCAAGCTCGCTCACAAAGCGCAAACTGCACTGGTTGAAATCAGCCACATCGCGTTGGGTATAACCGAGCTTCTTCCGGCGCTCACGCAAATATGCACCGAGTTCAGCTGGGTCAAAAATCGTTCGCTCATTCCAGTCTTGCATGCTAATCCCCTATGATTATCCCAAACGGGATAATCATAGCACATCATGATGGAATTATTCCGTTTGGGATAATTGTCTTAACGTGAATGACGCTCCGGGACGTTACACCGCGACGACTACTCAAAGTATTGAAACTTGTTGGTCGAGAAGGCAAACGTGACGACAAAGCCTTTGCCGGGCTCGGATGCCGCGGTGACGTCGATGCCCATCTTGGAGCAGAGGCGCGCCACCAGGTAGAGGCCGATGCCCGTTGCGCGCTTGGTGGTGCGGCCGTTGTCGCCGGTAAAGCCCTTCTCGAACACGCGCGGCAGGTCGGCCGCGCTCACGCCGCAGCCGTTGTCCGCGACAGTGAGCTCGATGCGTTCGCTCGCCAGGCCCTCGTCCAGCAACGCGCCCGAAAACACGATCTTCGCGCCGTCCTCGCGCGCATATTTAATACTGTTCTGAATAAGCTGGCCCAGAATAAACTCGAGCCACTTCTCGTCGGTAAAGACCTCGAAGTCGAGGTTCTCGCACACCGGGGCCACGTGCGCCGCGATGAGCTCACGCGCGTTGGCCTTAATCGCGCCCGTCACCAAGGTCTTGAGATCCCAACGGCGAATCAGGTAGTCGCGCTCCACGACTTCCGAGCGCGCGTAGTACAGCGCCTGGTCGATATAGCGCTCCACGCGAGCCAGCTCACGGCCCAGGTCATCCACGCGCGACAGGTCGTCTTCGCTGCCATCCAGGTTTTCCAAAATCAGGTGAGCCGCCGCCAGGGGCAGCTTGGCCTCGTGGACCCAGCTCTCGATATAGTCACGATAGTCATCGGTCTGACGCCGGCCTTCGGCAACCTCGTCGCAAGCGGCTTTGCCCACCCGGCGCAAGACCTCGTACTCGAGCTCGCCCTCGGCATAGGTCGGGCATTGCACCATCTCCTGCACCCATGTGGGACTCTCGAGCTCCTCTGCCGCACGCTCCAGCTGGCGCAGAAAACGGCGGCGGCGCGCATACTCGATCACGACGCCCAGCATGCCAAAGATAAAGGACACACCAACCGCCACGACCACAATAGATGTCGAAGCACCGGCGACCGCCAGCACAAAGCAGCTCAGCAGCACGCCGCACGTCCACACGGCGACGGGAAGCAGCGAGTCTTTAAAGAACTTGCCAAACGACATAGCCGGCCCCTAGACCGAATAGCCTTGGCCGCGATGCGTCGTCAAATACCCCTTGATGCCGATTTTTTCGAGCGTGGTGCGCAGGCGGTTGATGTTGACGGTGAGCGTATTGTCGTCCACGAAGGCGTCGGAGTCCCACAGGTCCTGCATGATGGCCGAGCGCGAAACGATCTTGCCCGCGCGACTCAGAAGCAGTGAGAGGATACGCAGTTCGTTTTTGGTGAGCTCGGTGCTGGTGCCGGTTTGCGTGTTGGTGACCATTGAGCGGGCGAGGTCGAGCTCCAGCCCCTTGTGGACAAGTGTACTGCGCTCGCCTGCCGCCGCGGTGCGACGCAGCAGTGCGTTGATGCGCGCCACAAGCACGCGCGCGCTGTAGGGCTTGGGAACAAAGTCGTCCGCGCCGAGCGTCATGGCCATGACCTCGTCGATCTCGGTCGTGCGCGACGTGAGAACGATGATGGGGACCTCGGATTCGCGACGGACCTCATGGCAGATATGCTGGCCGTCCTTGACGGGAAGCGTGAGGTCGAGCAGCACCAGGTCGGGCGCGGCGGCGAGAATATCGCGCGAGACATGCTCAAACGATTCGCAGGCCTCAATTTCAAACCCGGCGCGGGCAAGGATGTCGATAAGCTCACGACGAATGGGCTCGTCGTCCTCAACGACATAAATCAGCGCCATGTGTCCTCCCATTTCGCGTAACTTGCACTTTCCACACCATTATGCCCACGGCGTTGCAGGTACACGCCTCGCGCGGTGCCAGGTGACAGAACTGTTCGCGAGCGGGGGCGTTTTGTCCGCCTCGCACTCGCAGCGGTGGCGGGGACCAAAATGATTCTTTAATCCCCGTCCCAGAAAAATCGTTTAGCGACGGGCACGGAGCTTTTCGTAGCCTTCGGCGAAGAAGGCGACCGTCGCGGCGTCGGCCTCGGCGGCGTCGGCCTCGGTTGCGGGGACCACGCCGTGCTCGTCGCTCACCAGGAACAGCGCGCCCTTAAGCTGCGCGGGAATGTCTACGCGCGTGACCGGGATGCCCTTGGTCTGGGCCAGTTGCTCGATGAGCGTCGCCGTGCCGCACAGGAACTCGTCCGCCGGCGCCACAAAGGCAAGCTCGCCGTTGTTGACGGCGGCGAGCAGCTCGGGCGCCACGCCGGTCTCGTCGGCCTCGGAGCGAGCCTCGGCGGAGCGGGCACGCAGCGCCTTGGCCGACGTATCGGCGAGCGGCTCGTACTCCCCCACCGTCATGGCGGCGTTGCCGTTGATGTCGATCACCAGCATGAGCACGCCGTCGCGCGCAGTGTAATCGCCCTCGGCAAGCGACCACTCAACGTGCTGTTTGGCCCAGCTGAGCATGTTATGGGTAAGCGGCTCGCCCTGCACCAGGCGCTCGGACAGCGCGCGAATGTGGCGGTTGAGCATGGGCACCTTTTTGTTGGACATGCGCCAACGGCAGACAAGCGCGGGCTTGTCGAGCGTAAACTTCTCGACCGCCTCCTGATTGGCGCAAAAGTCCTCGTACGCACGCTGATCCTCGGCATTGCCAAACAGCTCGGCATCATCCACAACGGCCATATCCAACCTTTCTCAAAAACATACACCGCACCGTTATACCCAAAAAAGCCGCCCGCACCAACCGGCACGGACGGCAATAGATAGCTTTAGTTCGGGGCGAGCCAATACCGATGGTGGAGCATAAGCCAGCGAGCCGGACCCAAGTGCCTCAGGTCGCCGCGAAAGAGGAGCAACGCGTACTTCTGTACGCGAGCGACGGTTTGAGCGGCGAGATGAGGTGCTTGGGGCCGGCGCAGCGTCGAGCAGTTACGCGGTTTGGTAAAACCGCGTAACGATATTAGTGACGGAAGTGACGGGCCCCCGTAAACACCATCGCAATGCCGTGCTCGTTGCAGGCCTGGATGCTCTCGTCATCGCGCTTGGAGCCGCCGGGCTGGATGATGCAGGTCACGCCGTGCGCGGCAAGCACGTCAACATTGTCGCGGAACGGGAAGAATGCGTCGCTTGCGCAGGCAAAGCCGCCCTTCTCCACGCCCTCGCGCTCGCAGAAGTCCTCGGCGCGCTCGCAGGCAAGCAGTGCGGAGTCAACGCGGTTAGGCTGACCCGGGCCCATGCCAATGCCGGCCTTATCCTTGGAGACCAGGATGGCGTTGGACTTGACGCCCTTGCAGACCTTCCAGGCAAACTCGAGCTCGGCCATCTCGGCGTCGGTGGGCTTGCGGTCGGTGGGGAACGTAAAGGTCGCAGGATCCTCGGTCACGTGGTCGACCTCCTGCACCAGCATGCCGCCGTCGACGGAGCGCAGCTCCACCTGGGCGCCGTGGTCCACGCCACCGGTGGCCAGCACGCGCAGGTTGGGGCGCTTGGCCATGCGCTCGAGCGCCTCGGCAGTGTAGCTCGGAGCGATGATAACCTCGACGAACTGCTTGTTCTGATCGGCAAAGTGCTCAACCAGCTCATAGGGAACCTCGCGGTTGCAGGCGATGATGCCGCCGAAGGCGCTCTTGGGATCGCAGGCGAAGGCGCGGTCGTAGGCGGCCGTGATGTCCTCGGCCACGGCGGAGCCGCAGGGGTTCTGATGCTTGAGGATCACGCAGGCCGGCTCGTCGAACTCGCGGACCAGGTTCCAAGCGGCGTCGGCATCCAGATAGTTGTTGTAGCTGAGCGGCTTGCCCTGGATCTGCTCGGAGCCCACGAGCGGGAACTGCGAGCTCGCGGTATTCTCGCAGCCCTCGGCAAAGCGATAGACCGTGGCCTTCTGCTGAGGATTCTCGCCATAGCGCAGGTCGTCGACCTTCTCCAGCGAGATCTCGAGCTTGGCAGAGGTGTCCGCCACGTCGCTTGCCTGAGCGGCAAGCCAGCGGGAGATGGCCGTGTCGTAGGCGGCGGTGGTCTGGTAGACCTTCACCTGCAGGCGACGACGGGTGGAAAGCGTGGTGCAGCCACCGGTCTCGTGCATCTCGGCCAGGACGGCATCATAGTCGGCCGGATCGGAGATGACGGTAACGCTCGTGGCGTTCTTGGCAGCAGAGCGCAGCATGGAGGGGCCGCCGATGTCGATGTGCTCGATGGCGTCCGCGAAGGTGACCTCGGGGTTGGCGACGGTCTTCTCGAACTCGTACAGGTTGACGACGACCAGGTCGATCAGCTTAATGCCGTGCTGAGCGGCCTCTTGCATGTGCTGCTCGGAATCGCGGCGGGCCAGCAGCGCGCCGTGGACCTTGGGGTGCAGGGTCTTAACGCGGCCGTCCATCATCTCGGGATAGCCCGTGAACTCCTCGATGGGGGTTACGGGAACGCCCGCGTCCTCGATGGCACGAGCCGTGCCGCCCGTAGAGATGATCTCGACGCCAAAGTCATCGACCAGCGTCCGTGCGAAATCGACGACGCCCGTCTTATCGGTAACCGAGATCAACGCGCGTGCGATCTTCACATCAGATCCCATGCAGTCCTCCTGTCTGGTACGCCGCCGTGCTCTGTGAGTCGGTGATACGTCGATCTGCAGCGCTCGCGCAGCGGCATTGAAAATACTGATTCAATGTAGCGCATCGAGCGCGACGTTGCACCCCGCAACGCACGGCTGTGCAGAAAAAGCTTGCGAGCGGGGGCTGCAGGAGCGCCACTGGGCACGGTGAGTTCATGGAACACAGGGGCACCATAATTAGATGCCAATGGCGTGGTAGAACTGTGCTCGATATGCATCCGCAAAAGAAAGAGGCACCATGGTCTCGCGGGTTCTCTACCGACCGTTTGATACCGAAGACTTCGACGCCATCGCGCTGATTCTGCAGCAGCTTTGGCATAACAATTCGGATAACGATGAGTACAACCGCCTTGAGGCCGCGTGCGACCTCGCCTATTGTCTTTCGTCGTCGACATTTTCGCAGGTTGCCGTAATCGACGGTCAGGCGCGCGGCATTTCGCTCGCGCGTGCGGGACAGAGCTCCGGCGCCACCGTTAAGGAACATTGGATGGATACCGAACGCGCGCTGCTATCGCAGATGCGCGAGCTGGAGCCCGATGCCTGCGCCGAGTATCTATCGTTTGTGCGCGCAACCATCCGAACCAACAACCGCCTGCTCGAAAGCAGCCCGTTGCCACACGACAACGAGGTCACGCTGCTTGCCGTTGATCGCGATGTCCACGGACTGGGCGTTGGCTCGGTTTTGCTCGATGCCGCGGTCTCGTACCTGTCCTCGCGCGGGGCGACGAGGGCACACCTGTACACCGACTCCAACTGCTCGTGGAAGTTCTACGAGCTGCACGGCTTTAAGCGCACGGCCACGCACCGCGCCAACCGCGAAGAGCGCCGCCACGACATGCCGCGCGAAAGCTTCCTCTACGAACTCGACCTAACAGCCTAGGCCCAGCAGCCATACCTAGTCATTTAGGAACGTCCCCAGTGACTAGTCGTTGGGGACAGTCTTCGTAGGTAGCGCATAAAAAGGGATGGGCTTCCCCCGACGGCTGTCGAGAAAAGCCCATCCCATAATTTACGACCGCTAGAACGTTCCGCCGCCGCCTCCGCCGACGCCGCCGCCTCCGCCGCCCGAGAAGCCGCCGCCTCCGCCGCCGCTCGAGCTGTCGGAGCTCGATGCCAGCTCACGGATGCTCTCGTGATACACGCCGTCGAACGAATCCATCGGCGACTCGTTGCCGTAATGATGGTAGTACCACCAGTAGCAGGGGTAATTGTCGTAGAAACCGTCGGCCTCGCGCACCTCGGGAGGAACAGCCTCGGCAAGCTGACGCAGGACTTCCTTGGAAACACCCAGCGCCGCACCCATCACCAGAAGTTTATTCCACAGTACCAGATCGCCCGGAACGGCTTCCTTTAGGCGCGTGAAATCCTCAAGCCAATGCTTGAGCGCCTTGCAGCGAGCCGCCACCTCGGCGCCCTCCGGCGTAAAGCGGCGGAACGTAAGGCCCACGCCAATACCCACCAGCACAATCGGCACCGAGATAACCGCGGCGATAATGTTCGCCTGTGCGCCGTCGGTAAAGAAGATGGATCCCGCGGGAATACAGGCGATCAGAATACCAAGAACCAGGCAAAACACCATTGCGACAATGCCGTCCGAGGCAACGTACTCGCTATCGGCCAGCTTGCCCTTAACGGTGTTCTGATAGTCCTCGAGCTTGTCGCCCATGGGTGTAGCATGCTGCTTGACGTAGTGCTGCAGCTCGTCGAACGTGCGCGAGCGATCGCCGTTCTCGTCGGGCTTAGCACCGGCAAAGAAGACCTTGAGCACCATGTGGTCAATGCCCTTGGCCGACTTCCAGCCCGCATCACCCACCGTCACGCGATACGTCTGCTCTTCTTTTTCACGCCCCAACAGACCCTTCTTAGCCTTAGTCACGGTCGCCTGCTCCAGCTTAATCACACGGTCGTCGGTGAGCTTCATGAGCGTGGCGATATATGCCTGATCGGGCACCTCGTTCCAGCTCATGAGGGCCGAAAGCACAGCGGGATGGTCGGCCGAAGGCACATCGCGGAAATATTCGTCCTGGAAAAGCGGCTTGGGCTTGCGGCGGCGCAGCTTGAGCACAACGATTGTGCCGGTAAAGGCCACCGCCGCGACAACACTTAGTACGGCAAGTACATTGGCAATCATGCGAGCGTGAGCGCGGCGGGCGTTAGCCTCGTCGGCCCATGCCTTCTCCTCGCTCAGGATTGTCGGCATGCGCTCCTCGCTCGAAGCGGAAAGCCAAGGCACCCAATCGCTGGGGAAGGCGATGCGCGCCTCGGCGAATTCGCCCTGATGCACGCAGGGAATGGTATAGGTGACCATGGGTTCATCCGCATCGAGCGATACGTCGCCCGTCAGCGGGCCGTGGCCCCATGCGCGGAAGTTATCGCCCTTGACGGCCGCCGTCCCGGCGGCGGCATTTGCGAAGTACACTTCCATCTCGACATCATCGGAATCCGCAGACCAGCCGTCGCCCACAAACTTCCAGTAGAGCTCGGCGGTATCGGACCAGTTCATAACCGCACCGGTCATGGTGTAACTCACGTAATAGATCGCGCTATCGCCGCTCTCGTGGGGGCTGAACACCTTGATCTTTACACCGTCGTCGGACTGCTCAACCGTATAGACGCCGTTGTCGCCTTTGTTTGCGCTGTCGACCTTGTTAAACGCGGTGTCGTCTTCCTCGACGCTCAGCACATTGACGCCCGCCGCGCCGCCCTGCTGGTTAGAGCCTGTATTGATCTCCCAAAACACGCCGTTGATGTCGTCATCGAAATCAAACTGGCGTCCCTCGACAACGGTCAGCGAGCCGTCGGCCTCAACCGTGGCGCCGATATAGGTTTGGGTCATGGAGTAGCCGTCGGCACGTGCAACGGCGGGCAACAGCAGCAGTGCGCACGCGACGAGCGCGCAAATGGAAACAAATCGCGCAAACGGGCGGCGCTGCCGGCTGACTTTGGCGGCGAGGGTGTTCATAGGCACATCCTTTGTCTGTAAAACCAACAGCGCCATTGTCCCACGTTTGCGGGTACGCATGACGAATATCTGGGCCAACGGAACGTCAAATGGGACAAAAGTCCCACCCGAGTCTGGCACTTAGGGACGTTCCTAATGATCTATTGGGGACGGAGGAAAACGGATCATTGGGTTGAACCGACGGACTGCAACAAATTTGTCGTTTGGGACGCTCTTTGGCCGAGTCCTGCGCCAGCAATAGATACCACTTCACAGCTCCGTCACAGGTGTAGCGGCTTTGTGTGGGCGCGGCATGCGCTGATTGAGCCGTCAGTCGAGGGGCATAAAGCAGTTGAGCGAAAACGGTTGCCCCTTTCCCGTTCGCTCGAGGATCATGTCCCCCTTTTCCGCGGAAACCCCGGCAGTTGCGAAGAGCTGCCGGGGTTTCTGTCGTGTATAAGGCCGAGTCGGCGTACGGCGATCGAGACGTTGGGCCGCAGACCCACCGTGCGCAATGCGCAGCGCCGCCAACTTGCGAGCCACGGAAACGCCTTCCCTACCGTGCCCCGCGCTATACTCGTCCGCATGGATATCAAAACACGCAACATACCAACGCCCGCCGCGGATGCGCCAACGACGCAGCCTGCCTCCGTTCCCGCACCTGTCGTGGGCCGTTTTGCCCCGTCGCCCTCGGGCCGCATGCACCTGGGCAACGTGTTCAGTTGCCTGTGCTCGTGGCTTTCGGCCCGCAGCCAGGGCGGCAACATCGTGCTGCGCATCGAGGACCTGGACGATCGCTGCAAGCGCCCCGAGCTTGCCGCTCAGCTGATTGACGATCTGGCCTGGCTAGGGCTTCAGTGGGACGAAGGCCCCTACTACCAGCACGATCGCCTCGACCTGTACGAGAGCGCCTTGCACCAGCTGCAAGACGCCGGCCTCACCTATCCCTGCTTTTGCACGCGCGCCGAGCTCCACGCCGCCAGCGCGCCGCACGCCAGCGACGGCACGCCCATCTACCGCGGCGCCTGCCGAGGCCTTTCGGCCGAAGAGGTCGCCCGCCGCAGTGCCCTGCGCGCCCCGGCCACGCGCCTACGCGTGCCCGACATCGACGACCTCGCAGGCGACGTGATCGAATTCGTGGACCGCACGTACGGGGCCCAATGCGAGGCACTCGCCACCGAGTGCGGCGATTTTTTGGTGCGCCGCAGCGACGGCGTTTTTGCCTATCAGCTAGCCGTGGTGGTCGACGACGCTGCCATGGGCGTCACCGAGGTCGTGCGCGGATGCGACCTGCTGGGCTCCACGCCGCGCCAAATCTACCTGCAGCATCTGCTGGGACTTCCCACGCCGCACTACGCACATATTCCGCTGCTCATGTCACCGGATGGCCGCCGCCTTTCCAAGCGCGACCGCGACCTGGACCTGGGCGAGCTCCGCGCCCGCTTTGGCACGCCCGAGGCGCTGCTGGGCTGGCTCGCCGGGCAAACGGGCATCGCGCCGGACGCCACGCCACGCTCTGCCGAGCAGCTGGTCGAGCACTTTAGCTGGGACGTTATCCGCACACACCGGGAGAACATCACTGTAACGGCCGAGTAGCCAAATACGCCCCGCCCCCTCGACCCCCTTTAACGAGGACATAATTCTGCGTCTTGTTATGTACGGAATAATTCCGTACAATTATGCAAAGGAGGTTTTTACCATGTCAACGATCGAGAAACAACGCCGTATGGATTTAAGGTTGACCGAACGTCAACGCCTTACTTACGAGCGCGCCGCGGCCTTGCGTGGCCAAACTCTCACCCAATGGGCCACAGCTCACCTTGACGAGAGCTCCGCACGTGATATCGCCGAGGCGTCAACAACCTATCTTTCTCCTGATGGTTTCGATGCATTTTGCGAAATGCTCGATTCCCCCATGCCCCAAGCCGCAAAAGCGCTGCTTGACCGTAAAGCGGTTTGGGAATGAGCACATTTACCAAGCCCGTTCAACTCCCCGTTGGCCAAGGCATCGAGGCTTTCCACTGCGGAAATACTCTTGTAGACGGATGGGCTAAAAACAGATCAGCCTCGGCGCGAAGAAGAGGGTCAGCGGTTATATACGCATCGTATTGCGACGGCGCAGTCGCTGGGTTTTATACGTTGTGCACGCACTCTGTGGCTCGCGAAAATGTTGATGGAGGATGGTTCGTGCGAAACTCCCCCTCACAAGTCCCCACAGTGCTGCTTGGAATGATGGGGGTCGATGAGAAGTTCAAGGGGCTTGGTCTTGGAGCTTCACTGCTCAAAGATGCCATCGAGAACGCCTTGAAAATTTCTGCCCTAGCAGGAGCGCGAGCATTGGTTGTCGATCCAGTAGATGATGAGGCGGCAGCATTCTATGAACATTTTGGCTTCGCCACCCTACCGGGCACCAACCGGATGGCGCTGAAACTCTAGATTGTCGGGCGACATCTCCTCCGGCTCCCAGCATGCCTTAAGTTACCCTACAAATAAAGATTACTACTGAAATATAGGGTAACTGCCCAAGGCATCGTATGAAGCGCTCGCTATGCCCACCCCTACGCAACATCCCAGGGCTGGAGTTCGTCGCCCAGGCGAACGATGCAGTCATAGAGCACGGTATGGCGCTCGGCCGGGTTGGCATCCCGATGAAAATGCCCGTAATACCAGCGCTTATAATCCAAGCGATCTTCCAGCTCATCGAAAAATGCCGTAAGCCGATCAACGGCGGGGTAATTCCAGCCGGGTGCCGGATAAAGCGTGGGCGAAAGCATGCGCGTAGAGCAGGTGTGGGTGACCACGTAGTCGACCTTCCAGCCCACGCTGTCGAGCTTTGCCTGCGCCTCCTCAAAGTTGCGCTCGTCCGGCAGCTCCTGCGGCCACCAGCTGGAATAGGGAATGCGGTATTCCTTGTCCACGCTCGTGGCGCCGCCCATGGTAAAGATCGTTGAGCCATCGAGCTCAAAAACCTCGCCGCGCGTCAGGCGCCGTATGGGGGAGGTATCCGACAGGCGCTGCGTCAGCCCACCGTGCCACAACTCCATGGGACGCTCCGCCCAGTGATCGAAACGCTCGTGGTTGCCGTCGACGAACAGCACGGTATAGGGACGCGACTCCAGCCAAGCGATATCGACACACTCCTCGGCAGAGAAATCCCAGGGAAAGCCAAAGTCGCCCGCGACAATCAGATAGTCGTCGCTCGTCAGGCTATCCCCAAGCTCCCAATCGCGCAGCTTTTGCATGTCGAGGCCGCCGTGAATATCGCCCGTCACATAGACCGTCATCGGATTACCACTTCCCTCTTATATGTTTCGAGATCGTGCTCAATCTGCTCGTCACCCGTGGCGTTGACCCACCACGGCCATTTAACGCAACACACCGGCTCGTCTACCTGTGCAAACCGCGACCTGAGCTCTTCCAGGCTCACGGGGGCGTAGCTGTTAGCATCCACGCCCACGTCATAGCGCAGCAGCCCCTGCCTGAGGTTGAACTTGTTGTACGCGCCGCCGCAACTGTGGATATGCCCGTGCAAATGCCAGCTGCCGTGCGACATGCCCTGCCAGTCAGCCATAGGATAGTGGCTCAGCACGATTTTTTGGCGGTCGATCTTGAGCACGCAAATGGGCGGCTCGACGATAAAAGCATCCGCAACCGCAGGCTGCGTCCAGTCTTTGTCGTGGTTGCCGGGCAGTAGGTGGACGCGCTTACATGAAATGCTTTTGCGCAGCTCATAGGCGTCTTGGACCGTCATCTTAAAGCTGAAGTCGCCCAAGATGTAGAGCTCGTCATCCGCAGCAACCTTGCTGTTAATGTTGGCGACCATGGCATCGTTCATCTGCGCAACAGTCGACCAAGGCCTATCGCTAAGCCGTAGCATGTTCTCGTGTCCAAAGTGAGTATCGCCGGTAAACCAGATCACGGGGACCTCCTGTTGCTGCGGGGTATCCATCCCTTAGGGCTTACCCCTCGTTCTTCCATCCAAACGGGTCGAGCACCCAAAAAATCAGATCGAGTACGCCGCCGGTCATCATGGCGCCGGCAAGGGCCATGCAAACGTGCAGAGAACTGGCACTTCGGAGCACGTCGAATGGCCCCAGAACAGCCAGCAGCGCGACCGCTGCGCCGGCAAGGCACAACGCGAGGCACGGCCCCGCGTCCTTGACGCACTTCTTTGCGAGATGCTTGGTGTTATCGCTCATTGGTATCGAACTCCTTAGAGGATCGTTGTTTGGGTACATGCCGCCGCGGCAGAGCAGGGCGGCAGGGTAAGTGTCCCATGCCGTGCGGACACGTTTTTAAACCCATGTATCCGCAGGGACCCATGTCCTTGCAGAACACCCCCGAAGAATCGTCTAAGCCGCTGGCGGGCAACATACTGAACAGGGGGTCTTTCCTCGTTTGAGCGCGGTCGCCAGTGGCACGCTTGTTCTAATGGCATTTTGAGGAAGGTTTTTGCATCCCCCAGAACGGTGATAAATCTTGCCGTTCTTGATGACGATCACCTTGGTTTTTGAAGCAGCCACGCTGCGGGACTTGATGGGCGCATCCGCCTTTTGACGAGCCGGTGCCGTTTTCCGAGGCCAGCCTCTCGGAAAATCAGAATCGCAGAATCGATTGATGTAGCTGTCGAAACATCCATCGAACAGCAGCCCCGTTGCCAAGCCCGCCATGAACCCACAGGCAATCGCGGCCTCTCCTCTAATTTGCATATGTCCCTCCTTAATTAATCTTGAAGATAAAAGCGGCGCGCGCCGCAGGACCCATGCCCTTGCGGCGCGCGCCGAAAATGATCCGCTTTCCTCCGTCCCTAACGGATCAGCTGGCGGCGCTTGTCGGACAGGAAGACGCCGGCGGCAACCAGGACCGTGCCTCCAATTACGAACGTCTCGCCCAGCAGGTTGGACACGTCGCCCGTGGCGGGCATCGTCGTCTGCTGCGTGGTGGCCTCGGACGCCGAGGTCATGTGCTTGGCCTGGTACGCCACCTGCGTCGCAGGCTGAGTCTGCTCGCCATTCCCGCGCTCGGCGGCCTCTTGGCGAGCGATCTCGGCGTTGAGCTCGACAATAGCCTGGTCGAGCTCGGCCTTGGCGGCGGTATAGTTGGCAAGCGCCTCCAAGTAGGCAGGTGCCACAGCATCCGTCGCAGCAACGGCAGCGTCGAGCTCAATCTTGGCAGCTGCGGCGCGCTCGGCGGCATCGTGGGCTGCAGCGATCTTAGCGTTGAGCGCCTCATCCGCATCGTTGGCACGGCCGCTAGCGATGGCGTCGGCAAGGTTGATCCTGCGCAGGCGGGCAACCGCGGCGGCAGAAGCATCGCGATCAGCGGTCGCATCCGTTACGGCGTCGTCCGCCGCAGTCACGCCAGACTCGGCATCGGTCTTCGCCGAAGCCGCTGCCTCAACAGCAGCATCGGCAGCGGCCTTGTCCTCCGTCGCCTGAGCAAGCGCCGCGGCGGCATCATGTAGCTGAGCCGCACGAGCAGCAGCCGCGACGGATGCGGCCTGAGCCGCGGTCACAGCCGTGCCGGCACCGCTCGCAGCAGCCTGGGCGGCAACAAGCTCGGCCTGGGCAGCAGCGACGTCGGCATCTGCCTGGCCTGCCGCACCCTGCGCGGCATTCACTGCAGCCTGCGCGTCAGCCTGAACGGCACGCGCCCCCTCGAGCACCGCCGAGGCCGCATCAAATGCACGCTGAGCAGCGGCAACGTCGGCAGAGTACGCAGCCAGCTCGTCCTGGGCGGCAGCAAGCGCGCTCTCCTTGTCGCCAACGCCGGCGCGAGCGGCATCCAGCGCACGCCGGGCAGCGGCAGCCTTGCCCTTGGCGACATCGAGTTCATCAGACTTGGCAGTCACGACACTCTGCGCCGCGGTAACCGCAGCGCTGGCAGCGTCCACGTCGGCGCGGGCATCAGCCACGGCACGCGCAGCGGCCTCAGCCGCGGCCTGCTTCTCCCCCACGGCAGCCTGGGCATCCGAGGCCCCAGCGGCAGCAGCGTCAACATCGGCGGCAGCAGCATCGACTTGAGCCTGCCTTGCAGCGGCGGCCTGCGACGCGGCGCTCACCTTGCCGCCAGCCTGCGCAGCCGCGCCCTGAGCGGCAGAAAGCTCCTGACGAGCCGCGTCCACGCCCTGCCCAGGATTTGCCAACGAGTCACACCACGCATTAAGCGCAGCCTCGTATTCGGCAACCGTCATCGGATTGGCGGCATTCGTGTACCATCCTCCAGACATAGAGAACGTCTGCGCCTGCGTAAGCCAACGGTTCATCGTCCCGCGCGTGCAAACCCCCATACCCGTTACGGTGTAATCGGGATCGATCACATTCATGTAGTGACCGACTGTATGCACGCTCCCGCCATGCGCAGCCACGTAGCGATCGATTTCGTCGCCATGCTGCTCGTAGAAATCAAAAGCAGCCTTTCCCGTAAGGCCCGTCGCTCCCAGCGTAGCCGCAGCGCGGTCAAAGACGGCCTTCTCCTGATCGACCCACTGGATGAACGGGTCGCTTCCGTAGTTCCACGCCACGTTTTCGCCCACGTTGAACTGCATGGCGTGCGCAGTCTTGGTATCGGAGAAATTCGCATCGGCAATCGCGGTCGCCATCATGGCATACGTCACCTTGAGCTCACCCAGGCCAACGCTCGCACGATACTTGTTGCACGCCTTGAGCCACACAATCGCTTGCTTCATGTTGGTCAGACTCGTCGCGTCAACCTCCTCGCCCACCTTGGTGAGGCTGGCATATTTGCAGTTGAGAATCAGGTCCGCCGCATCGTCGGCACCCACGCTCTTAAAGAACGCAATGGCGCCCTGGCGGTAGTTTTCCGCCGAGGCGTTCGCCGTAGCCTGAGCGGCGTCGAGCTTGGCCTGCGCTTGAGCTACAGCCTGATCGGCCTGCTGCTTTTGAGCCTTTGCCTGGTCGAGCGCCTTGTCGGCAGCGTTCTTCTCGTCCTTAGCGGCCGAGAGCTTGGCCTGAGCGTCGGCCAGCGCCGCAAGCGCATTGGCATGCTCGGCCTTAGCCTGATCGACGGCGGCGTCTGCCGCGGTCGCAGCAGCCGTGGCAGCGTCCAACTTGGACTGCGCGTCAGCCGCAGCCTGCTGCTGGACGGCGAGCGCCTGCTGAGCAGCCTGCACCTCACCCTCGGCAGTGGTCACTTCCTGCGAGGCAGCAGCGAGTTCGCCCTCGCGCTGCGCCTGGACCGACTTGGCGGCGTCCAGCGCGGCAGCGGCGGCGTCCACCTTGGCCTTGGCAGCCTCGTACTCCGGGCCCGCGGCACCCTGCTCGGCACGGTCGAGATCGGCCTTGGCGGCGTCATAGCTCGCCTGAGCGGCATTCACATCCTTATCGGCCGCATCCTTTGCCTGCTGAGCTGCCGAAAGCTTGCCTTGCGCGTCCTGCTGTTTGGCCGCGGCGGCATCAACGCCAGCCTGGGCATTCGAAAGCCTGACCTGCGCGTCGGCGGCCTGCTGCTTTGCCTGCTCCAGCTCGCTCGCGGCCTGCTCGGCAGCGGCCTGAGCCGCGGCAACAGCCTCGGGCGTGGCATCGGCAGCAGCGGCCTGCGCGGACTTGAGCGCAGCCTGGGCATCGTCGGCGGTCTTCTGGGCAGCGGTCAGGGCTTCACCCTTGTCCGTCAGATCCCTCTTTGCGGCATCGAGTGCAGCTTGAGCGTCCTCGAGCGCCTTCACGTCCGCATCGGCCTTGTCCTGCGCGGCACCCATCTGCTGCTCCAGCTCGGCCGAAGCTGCAGAAGCGGCAGCGTCGCTTGTGCCACGGGCCGCATCGTAGGCGCTCTGAGCCTGCTGCTGGTTGGCAGCGGCGGCGTCGTAAGGAGCGGCGGCCGCATCCAAATCGGCCTTGGCAGCAGCGGCCTTAGCGCGAGCCGCATCGACCGCAGCCTGCAGGTTGGCGACCTTCTGCACCGCTGACACCGTGCCCGCGCCAGCGCTAGCAGCAGCCGTGCTCGTCAACGGAGACAGCACCGCAGCCGGCTTCGCAGTAGCGTCGGCACCGTTCGCACCCTGCGCCACCGCAGTCAGCGGAGACAGCAGCGACCCGCCCGTCATGGCGATCGTTGCCGCAGCAACTGTCGCCATACGCCCGGCGGCCTTCGCCTTACCCGCAGCGCCGCCATTGATGTTCTTGTTCACGTTCTTGCTCATTGCCGATTCCTTCCCACGATGAGCTGATGTTTGACACATAATCGATCCAATATGCCCCGCTAAAAAGAGGTGATAACGGGGTAATTAAATCGGAGGAGTTGGAGACAAGCCCACATCCATCAGCGGATGCCGAGCTCATACTCCCGCTCGCGCTCAATATCATTCAGGTACTCATAATCTTCGGAGCTAAGCTCTAGATCATCTTGAGCGAACATGTAGTTCTCGGCCTTAGAACCAATACTGCAACCGTAGATGGTATTGAGATCGATATGGTCGGTATTGTCGTTGTAAAGGGGGAAAATTCTGCTGGTCATGCTCAAGTACCTCTCAACATAAACTGAAAACTCGTTTGCTTGGTCTCTTTTTGAGACCCCATCTGATGTGCTATGGCTGCAGTATATGTTCTCCCCTTTTACAATGCAAGCGTAATTTCAAAAAGTTCTAGGAGCGATAATTGCGCAACACCATCACTTGTCGCCACCGCCATCCTCTACCGCGCCCTCACGCGCAGCGCACTCGTTGAGATACTTGACCGGAATCGGCCACACGGACGGAGCCTTATAGCGCGAAAGGCCTATGTTGGCCAGCTGAACCAACAACTCAGACAAATCATCGCCGTCGAGTACCTCAATCGAACGCACGTGAATCGCAGTCGCCATATCCTCCTGGGTGCCGTTGTTGACGCCCACAAAATAGCAAGTCTTGCCCGCACGCTCGAACGTTCCAATGCCGTAATAAGGCGAGTTGTAGCTCTCGAAAATCTCTTTCTTACGCCCTGCTTTGCCTGTGAGCTGATGCTCACCCACCAGGGCCATAAAGTTATTGGAAAACGTCGTCAGTCCCGTATCCCGCACGCGCGCAAGCATAGACTGCCCGTTCGCATGCACGTCAAAGACATAGGCGCCCTTATCGAGTTTGCCGTCCGCGGTCAGCAGATCGAGCTCCATCTCGTCCTCGGGACCATCCTCTGCCGAATGTGAGGCATAGCGCATGCCCCCATCCGCGCCAATCGCCAACGTAGCGATACGCGAATCCAGCTCAATCTTGTCCTTTGTTTTATGCGGCACATCGACCAAGCCACACACCGTCACCGACTCAATATCCAAAGCATCAAGATCAAACGCCGTCACCCGCTCGTCGACAACATCCTGCTTTACCAGCAGTTCTTTGAGCATGGCGCCCAGGATCGCCTCTTGCGCATTGCGATCCTTTTGCTTTGGCGCCACCTTAAACAGTGGCTCGCACACATCCGGTGTCACGTGCTGTTCCACCACGCCAGCATGTAAGGCATAGCCGTCGTCCTCAGCAACCTCATTGGGCACAACGACAAGGTTCAGCGCCCGCGAATCCACGGCCCTTCCGCCATACGTTGCGCGAACGCCCCACGAGGAATCGTTAAGTCGATCGGCCAGCTGGCGCGCCACTTCGGCAAGCCCATTGCGCGCAAACGACACCACGATTCGCTGCCCCGCCATGCGCTCCGCAACCACGCGCGCGTACTCATCACCCTTGAGCACCTCGTAGAAACTCTTACGCGGGTATTCCATGAGCGTCACCCGGGCGAAGTCGCTGTAACGGCGTTCGAGAATCTGCAGCTCTCGATACAAAATGCCCTTCTTGGTATAGGCGACCTTGTCCGCCTGGGCCGAGAACGTCAGATCACGGCGCTTGGACGGCTTGTCGCCCTTGGCTCGGCGCAGGATGTACTCGTCTTTTTGTTCGTGGGCAAGCACCATCGTCGCCACGGGCGATAGCCTGTAGCCCACTTGGCTCTTAATCTTTTCGAGCTCTTTCTCGTCACCTTGTGCCCTGCCAATAAGCACACGGCGCTTGGTAAACGTCCGAATCTTAAGATCAAAGGTGCAATCCTCATCGATAACGATTTCAACCGTTTCGGTCTTGGCAGGTCCCCTTCCGTCGCTTTCGACAGCATCGCGGCGGGCACCCTTGGCGCTAATGACATACAGGTGCCCGGTGTCATTGGGAACTTCGTCCTCAATCCCCTCAAACTGAGAGCAGGAGTTGAACAGCAAGCGGAGCGCAACGTAATCGTCCAACTCGTTCCAATTAGTTTTAATCGGAACTATCTGCTCCTGATAAAGCGAGGCATTAAGGTCGCCCGTCTGCACGCCCGCTTTGACCATCAGAAAGACGCGGTTGTCTGCAAGCTGCGTGAGCGCGACGACCTTGCCCGTCTGGCACACATCGGCCATAAAGTTCGCCACGGCATGCTTGCCCGCATCGCCGACGTTGCACCAAAAGACCGAGTAGCGCTCCTCGGCAGCAGCGGCATCGAGCTGCAACACGAGCTCTGATACGGCGATGTCTCCCAAACCGCACGGCTGGTTATGCTTCGATTGCACGGCCGATCGCCTCCATCATCTCCAAATTGATTGCACCGTCGGCGGCCATATAAGGAACGGAGAACACAGTCCCCTCAGCATCGAGTGCCTTGGGCACGCACTCAAGCGCTGCCTCATCAGCCAAAACGTTGACGATTAGCAGGCGTTTCGCCCCAACCTTTTGAGCCTTCGCCCTAAAGCGCTCGGCATCCGACGCCTCGCGACCGTCGCGAACATAAGCGATATAGGCACCGATGCGATAGTGCTTAAAATCGATCCATACCCCGGTCGTGTTGCCAGCAGCATCGAGCACCTCAAAGTCGCCACCTGTCTCGGCGTGTGCCGCATCGCCACGCGTAAGCGAATAGCGGCCGTCGTAATATGCCTCAAAGATTGCCCTTCCGGCAGATTCTCCCAGCTCACCCAGGTAGACCGCCTGGAACATATAGGGCGTCATGTGCGCCGTCGCCGCCGGCTGCAGCGTTGTGGGCACCCCGTCGCTCGACCAACGCTCACGCACTTCGCGAATTGACAGCAGCTCGGGTACGCGCGCCGCCGCCTGGCTCACCTGGCGAACCGTCGCGCCCTTTAAGCCCTCCTTGCAGTGGCAACGATCCTCCAGACGAGCAGCAATCTGCTCGACGGGCTCACCATCGTAGCTAGGGAATTCAAAGTGCGGCACCTTGCATGCCCCGCCTTCTGCATAGGCATAGCCATTTGCAGCATGCGACATGCGCAGCGCGGTACTCCGGCGCTCTGGGTATTGCGCGAGATCTTCCCACGGCAGGCAAAAATGATGCAGGTAAAAGTCGCGCTCGCCATCAAAAGCAGTGAGATCTTCGTCCCCGGCGTTTAGCGAGGTAACTTTCCACGCCAGCTTTTCGTGCTTTTGCTTGGCAAGGTTGTTCCTAAAGGCGGCAAGGTTCTGCTGCTTAACGGCAGCGTGTTCCTTGTTGTCCGTCATATGGTTGTTGGCAGCGGCGCAGGCACCAACCACCTGCTCAAGCTCGTAGCCCATCGGCAAATCATGCAAGAACGAAAAGTTGCAATCGTTCGCAATCTCGCGGTCGAGCAGCACCTGCACGCAAGGCATCTTTACACTCGTGCGCATCAGGCGACCCACAGCCTGTGCCACAATGCGAGCGCCTTCGACCTGATAAGAGAGGGTGTCGCGCACCGGCAGGCTCTTATTAACGCCAGATAGAAGCATCCGTACGTTCCGGCGCTTTTGAGTAAACGGAACCTCGCCGCGCGCTACCAGTTCCTCCTGCTCCACCACGCCAAGTAGCGCCTGCTGGACAAACTTATTTGAGTTGATCTCCACTCCCCAGGTCAAACGACTTGTGGGCGACTCGATATATAAGAAATCAAGATCCATCTTGGGGCGACGGTCGGCATTTTCAAAGCCGCAATCGACCTGATGAACCATGTCGCACAGATTCTCCGGCACCTTGTATTTGAGATTCTTGGAAAAGCCACCGGCCGAAAGATTGATAAACATCAGGGTCGGCTGGCCCAGCTCGAGACGTTTTTGAGCGCCACGCCAACCTGCATCCCATTCCGCAGCGTTAAAGCACGGCACCATGTCCTTGGCGGCCTCAAGCGATTTCTCGTACGACATCTCGGGGCACTTGATGTTTCTAATCACCAGCTCCGCGACAATCTCGCGCGCAAGATCCAGCGCCAGACTATTGAATTCGCCATGGTTTCCCATGTGGCGCGTGGTAAAAACGGCTCCCGCCCGTTGCTCGTTACGCGCCACACCACGGGCCCAAGTGCTCACGGCAACAAGCGTCTTGCTCAGGCGCTTCAGCTCAAACTCGATGCTCTTGGCGTCGCTCACGCCCACCCTGTCAGCAATCTTTAAGCGCAAGCGCACCGCAAGTCCCTCACTCACGCCAATCCCGTCAAAGAACCGCATCGCGCGCTCGTACACCTCGTCGGGCGACACAATGATGCCGCCAAAGGCGCCGCCTGCCAGCGCGACCATGCCGGCAATTTCCTTGGACTCATCCACCCAGGCAATATCGACGTCGTACTCCTTCGCAGCCTGTTTGTTAAACAGCTTAGTCTGTCGCACGATTTCCTGGTTGAGCTCGCCAATCCAAGCGTCCTTGCGAACCACGCCATGAACCTCGTCAAGGTAATCGAGGTTGAAGTTTTTGACGGTCGGCGCACTCCATGTTGCGCTCATGCACACGCAAGGCGCTTTGGCGGCAATGGAGGCAAGGTAGGCCTCGGGCATGCGCTCAATGCCGTGGCTGGTTAGGTACGTGGTAAACATGTGCTCGATGGTGGTTTCCATCACTAGATAATCGACACCACGCGCATACATCGAGTCGTCGGCGGCATCGATCTCGTCATTCTTGCGATCTTTAAAGAACAGCGCCAGCATCAACGAATCCCAAAAATACTTCTCGCTGGTCTGGTTGTTCCTAATGCCCAGGGCATCGATGATGTTCTTGCGCGAAAGGTCGTCCTTGTACGAAATGCTGCCGTAGTACAGCTTGTCCATAAGCGTGGCGCAACGGGCGAGATGACCCACCACCATCCTGACCAGACCGCGTGCACGACGCACCGCCTTGCTGACGGTTTGCTGCCCACTCCCTCCGCGAGTGATAATCATATTGCGAGTACCGCCCTCATTGAGTTTGAAGCGCAACGGATTCGCCGAGTTGTCGCCCACCGAAATATCGTCGCTGCCAAACAGATGTCGACCGGAGAGCTGCTCTTCTTTCGCCTCGTCAGACAGCGCAAAAGGCGGACGCAGTTTCATGTCCTTAATACAAGAGGCGAGTGCCTTTTGACTTTTCTTGGCATCCTTGGCGATTTCTTCGGCATCTTCCTCTACGCTCGCCCGCGAAACCCTGTTCCTCTCGGCGTTTGACCCTTTGTGATCGCCCGACGTGGAAGCGTGCGTATAGACCGCCATCCATTGATCTCGATTCCCCAGTAGCAAGGGGTCCACCACACCGCCGTTAAAATGACGATCGAGGATACGCAATACTTCGTCCGGTTGAAACGTCACGGGATCGTCTGTCAGCGTCGACAGTATGTCGGCCTTCATGTGGTCGATTTCATCAAAGATAAACAGGCCCTTCTCGGCAGCCATTGCGTTAAAGAACACAACGCCTGCACCGGTCACTGTATCGATCCTATTGATGAGCTTTTGCGGCGTCAGGGCAATCACATGCGGTATGCTCTCGTCATTGAGCAGGGCAGACGGCCAAATCTGGGGGATCACCTCCATGCCGCGCGTGATGTTTTTGAGCTCGTGGCTCACAGCCCAACGCAAGCTCGCATCCGCCGACGATAGCTTGTCGCGAAGGGCGGGGGTCAAACGGTCTGCAACACCTCCCAGACGATTTCGAGTGTCGAGGATGCCCAAAAGGTCATCGGCGATCTCCATCGCGTTGCCCCACGCTCGCTTAATGATGCGATGAGAGCTCTCGTCGTCCGCCTCGATGGGACACGGAATGTCGCGCACGCCCACGGCGCCCTTACCGCGCGTAGTCTCAATCCAATGCAGGATGTTATCGCCCGCACGCGGAAGATCGAACACCATGCGCTGCGCGGCATCGCCATCCATGCCCTGTTCAACCAGCAATTTGCGCACGCTCGCAACGTAGTTGTCGCGGTTGTCCTTACCCGGCACCACAAACACCAGGTAACGACGGCCCGGGCACTTGTTAAAACAGCCCGAATCGTCCCAGCCACCGGCGATGAGGTCGGCTGTGACCTGCTCGGCCGTATAGTTTTTACCCGAGCCCGTCGTGGCGCCCAAAAAGTACAGGCCATTGTTGCCCTGATCCTTGGGGGCAAACAGCGCACGCTCAAAAAACTCGCGCATCGCCTTTTGACGTGCAAGATAGGGAGCGAGCTCCTTGTCGTCCGCAGACGACGGATTCGATTGGCAGTTGAGATCCCACATAGCCATGGTCAAACCTCCGATTTAGTTGTTACACGTGTTTGATACCATCCCGTGCGGACAAAACTCGCGCTGGGCGGTCAAGGCGGCGGCGTCCATGCCGCTTGAGAGAAGAAAGAAAGGAAAGAGGAGCAGTCAGCGACTACTCGCACGAAGCGAGCAGTTTCTTAAGATCGCACTCCAACGCCTCGCGCTCTTTGGCATCGATCACTGCAAGGGCGACACGCATCAGGGATGCATCGGCGGCAGACTCCTGAACCTGGTCGGGGCGCTTGCTAAAGCTTTTCCCGGCAGCCTTCCGATCGGTCGCGCCGTTCAGTGCGGTGGCTAAAGATTGTCATCGGACTTTGCGCTGGCTTTGGCCGCCTCTTCGCCCGCGATCAGGTCCTTAACCGTTATATACGCACTGCACGTAGCATCCTCGATCTTTTCCAAAACATCATCAGGGTCGCAAGTGCCCCAAGTTTCTTCGAGGACTCGAGCCAATCCCCAAGCAGCGCTGAGCAGGACGTCAACGTCCTTTAGATCTAAATGATCGACCGTAAAGGGATAGTCCGCGCACTCCAGTAGATACGTGTCAACTGCGCCAATTGCCTCAGCCACGTATGGCTCAAGATCGCAATGGGGTTGGAGGGCGCACAGCGCCTTGTGCGGATCGGTCGGCTCGATCCAATACAGCGTTGTCGCATCCTCGCATTTCTCGAGCGGATAACGCTCAACCGCCTTCTCCCAACTTTCATACCAAGGATCGGCATCGCCGTCCGTCATCGACCTGCAAAGATCAATCGCCGCAGAAACAGTCGCACACGAGCATCTATAACTGGCGCCTTTCCTAAAATCATCATTGAGCTCGTCGTCGCCAGACAGCCTCGCCTCCATGATCAGAAACGGGCCGTCATCATCTGTAATGCTCATGGGATAGTTGTCACATTCGTAGTACGGATACATTTTGTCTCCAATCAACCGTTCGGTCACATTAACAAGCAATATCAAAACCGCGCTCACGCGGAGGGTTGTCGTCATCGATCCATTCGAGCCCGTCGTTCTCATCGATTCCGGCATCGGGGACTGACGACCATCTGAACTCGAAACCAAGCTGGTCAAGCTCATCGACTCGCTCACTGATTACTCCGTACGCATCCAACGCATTCTCGAAATCCTCCGAAGACACATAGCCGCGCTCGCACTGCTTGCGCATCTGGTGCAAACGACCCATGGCGGCAGCGATGATCTCGCGAAGAACGATAACCTCGCGCTCGCATACATCGATGTTTCCTTTGTTGAGCTTGATGCAATCGGACATAACGGCCTCCCTGGTTTTAAGCCTTTTCGCTTGATTCCATTGAACAGCCGCAAACAGCCGCGTAATATGACTTTTATCGGGTTTTAAATTTTGGCTGTTTGGAGCATTAATGCTTGATTCCGAAAAAGAGCCGTTTAGCTGGGGTTTCGAGGCTGGCTTTCTTCGCTCTCCCGTCAATCCCCGCATGCTTCTTCTTAACAGAACGCCAGAGATTGATTGCGCCGATGACGGAAACGCAACCGGCAATGCAAGCGCATGGAATCTCGTCTCCGTAGCCAACGACCTATTACGCGTCGACTTAAGCTCGCTTTTCAACGAGATTGGGGGCCACTTTCGTGAGCGAGCAAAATTGCGCTTTTACATCGATTTGCAGAACGCCATTCGTCAGCCCCCTGCTCCCCACGATGCGCAACACGCTTCGATGGACTACGCAGCCGAACCAGACCATGACGACTGGCTCGATCCAGACGATTCCGACCAAGAGTCCGCGCAAGCAGAATTGAACGAAGCCGAAATCGAAGTCAACCTTCAAAAACAAAAGGAACGCGACCTCGATTTCTTTGCTCCGATATTCGATAAAGCCATTACGCGCCATGCACACGGAGAGATATCTGGCATGGCCAGGTATCTCCTTGAAAATGTCTGCAGGCAGTGTGTCATGAACATCACAGCGATTCCCGACTATCGCTATTACAGCTGCTGGATGAACAACAACGCTATTGAGTGCAACGAAATCAACCGCCTGTACCGCGCGGTGATCACGACATCGGCCCAACTCAATAAGCAAGAAATGGCGTCCCTCTTCAGCTCCTATCTCAAGCTCGTGTCGAACGACATGGACATTACAACTACCAACGGCAAGACCGGGCTAACAGAACCGGTGCCGTATAAACGCGACAATCCAAGAGACAACTATCCAAAGGTCAACTCGCAGATAGAAACAGCTTGCGGTTGCACCAATACCGATCTCTTTCGAGCGCTTCTCATTGTTTTTTATCAGGAATGTCTGGAGCTTGCCCCGCTGCTTAAAAACACCGAGGCACCTAGCCTGCTCGCGCAAAACGAAGAGTTTTTCCCAGCCGCCATCAAAACAAGCGACCCGCGACAATTTCGATTATTCGATAATCAGCTGCCGGCAATCATCCGCTTTGGCGACGCTTTTGCATACGCAGCCAAAAAGCACTTGCCCAGAAACGAAACGGCTCAAAAGCTCGAAGAACATTTGAGCGATATAAAACGCATGAATAGCGCCCCCTTTATGCAGGCGTTTCGCAAGAACTATCTCGAGGCTATGCGCGAGAACCAAATCTACGCAAATGGAGACTTCCATACGTATGCAGAGCTTAACGACCAGGAAAACCTCAATAGGCTCGTAAGGCTTCAAGCTGTTATTGCAAAGGCAGGAGAGCTTTACTTCACCGAAGAGGAATGTTCCTTTGCAAGCCTTTATGCCCGCATCCTCCACGAGCTGCTGCTGTGCGGCATTATGCCGATAACATGCCAAACCTGTGGTTCGCTCTTTTTTCCGACCGGCCCTAACAGCAAGTACTGCGATCGATATAACGCGGCGACCAAGCTCTATTGCAACCCGCGGCACAACGCCAAAAAACATCTTGGTCGCAAATCACCCCGCGACGTCGCACTCAATATACGGAGAAAAGCCGACACGGCATACGAAAAGGGTTTAACGGATTGTGCCCACTATTTTGACAGCCTTGGCAATTTTGTTCTCGATGGTCTTGGCCCAACATACCAAGCGAGCAACCTAATTTCCGACGAGCTCTATGCGGCATGGCTGTCTATCGTCAACCAGCCCAATTGCAGGACAACAATCAGGCGACCAGATAGGAACGGTTTTCCATACCCCGTACTGTGGTACGGATTCATCCTCAATGGCATACAGTATGTACAAGTCGAGTTTCCCGAAGCCGAGTACCCGGCGCTTTTTGAACGCTTGAGCCAGCTCGCCGAAAGCCCGCAATCAAAGTGCACGCTGAAGCACAAGGGACCCGGCGAGCACCCATACAGCTCATGGCTTATCAAGTTATACGAGTTGTTGGAGATCATTGCGCAAATTAATAGCGCCGACCAGGTGGCAAAGCCCATTCCATTGCTTGGAATAGATAGGGACGATTGTGTCTCGACCGACCCGACCGCCCAAGGCACACGGAGCGCGCCCGACGCATGCGTCTACAGCACCGGCACGATAGATAGCCTTAGCTTTACCGTGTATACGAAGGAATATGACCCGGAAAAGCGGGAACGAGCCTGATGTAGCGGCTTCGAGCGAAGCCGCCGGTCACGGGGTGGCACCGGGGCGCGGACGCCGCGGGCCATTGGGAGCAACCCTCCTCCGCTACCTGCGCGACGTGGCAGCGCCGCTGCGTCGTCCCTGTCGCCGAACATCGTCCTGAAGGCGCGGGCGGGTGTCCATGAACAGCCGCGCCCGCACTAGCCTGGGGGACAGCCGCCCCGCCACCAGCAGTGCGCCGGCACGCCTCGGCACCGCCAGGGTCTCCGCCTCCACGGGCAGGGCAACTTTCTCGATGACCTCGGCAGAGCACACGCCCGACAGGTCAACCCCGTTGTAGACGATTGGCCTCATGCGTTGCCCCTCGCGCGCCCGTAGGTGTTACCGCTACTCTGAAAATGACCAGATGATCACCCAACAATCTTTGGCGAGTGGGGGCTGAACGCATCGTTGCCGTTCTGTTCATCCACCGCCCTGCGCCCCAGGCTTAAGGGTTCTGCCGCGTCATCTCCACCCGCACGGACAGGACATAGTAGAAGTCGGCACCCTGATTCCCACGATCCCGCACGTAGCCAAGGTCGGCCAGGCGGTCGGCCAGCTCGTCCCTCGAAACCAGCTCATTCGAGGTTATGCGACACGCCACAGGCTCGATCTCGTAGGTGTTCGTCTGGCTTATGGCGTTCCGATAGAAGCGGAACCACGACGTGCGGAAGAGATCCTTATGGTGCGAGTAGACATGCCCGTCCTTAATGGCATAGAAGTAGAAGAGAAAGCGCCCGCCCTTGCGGAGCCTGCCGCTGCTTTCGAGAAAGTGATAGTAGTCATCGGGAGAGTCCCCTCGAATGTAGCCAATCACGAACGATTCGCCACCATGCCCGTAGGAGTCGCTATCCGTCTTGCCCGCGCTTGGAGGCTCAGCCACAACCATTTCGGTGAAGTAGCTCAGCCGGTTCAGCCGCGTATTGCTTGCCGTGTTCTCGCCGATGACCTTCTCTATGAAATCGCGCAACGCATTCTCTGCCGTCCTGCTGATGCTCGGCTTCATGGCGAAAGCGCCGACACCCGGCAAAATCTCCTCGAAGAGCCGGAATTGGCCCTTCTCGCCCGTTTCGCCCGACCCCGGATAAAGCACGTAGCTGCCAACCGTGCGCCGTATCGCGTCGTTGTACGTGTGCATCTTCAGCAGGTCACCGCGCTTGTAGGTGTTCGTGGTGGAGGCCGCCTTCTCCTCGTTAAGTTCCTCGCGCTCTGCCTCCTCGGTGCCCACATCCTTGCCGACAAGCCCCGTCAAGTCGGTGATGCGGTACTTGGCGTCGAAGTGGACGAATGCAACAGCTCCATCTTGCACTGCGGCTCGCTCGTTTGTATAAGCATCCGGGAATATCGCGAGCGTGTAGTCGGGTCTGAACGGTCTCGAGTACGAACCCTCGTAACGAGTGGCATGAAAGTCACGGGGCGAGAAGGTGCGGTTGTAGTAGAGGTTTACCTTCGCGCCGCACTGCGCAATCTGGAATGACTGGCAGGAGCGTACGCCCTGCTTGAGGGATATTGACAGCCCACCGTCGGGATTCGTCCCGATAAATGGGTGGTCATCGGTGCTTATCGGCTCGCACCCCTCGATCCCCCTTACGATGTCGTACAGCTCAAAGAAGATCCAGTACTCGTAGAGGAGGGCCACATTCTTCGATTCGCCCTCGTAGATGTCATCCTTGCCCTTCCAGTCGAGCTGCAGCGCCATATCGAGCATGGAATATGCGAAGAAGATCTGCGAGTATCCCTCGCGCTTCTGCAACACCTGGTTGTTCTGAGGCATCATCTGCAGGGTGCCGACATCGTCGAAGAAGGCGTCGCTGAGTATCATATCCAGCATGGCGTGCAGCGCGGCGGCTTCGCGATAACACTCCGTCTGCCGAGTATCGCCCTTCTCGGCATCCAGGACAGTCATCAGAGAGGTGCAGATCCGGTCAATCTCATGCAGGGCAAATTTCACAAACCGATTGGCGGGCGTGTCGAGCAGGTCGTACTTGCGCGTGACGCTGACCATCTGGGGGAGGTAGACGCCTCCCGCATCGCCGCCGCAGTTCAAGCGCGTCCACATCCGGCTGTTCGAGAAGGGGTTCGTATAAAACCTCCGGGACGGCATGCCAGCCCCAACCGACCGCAGCTCGTCCTCGTGATCCAGCGTCCTATCAGGGTTCCTCTTTATCGCCTCGAAGAGGGCTTGGAGGTTCGGTTCGTAGCAGAACTGCCGCAGGAAGACGAACTGCTCAAGCAGCGTCTCGCGATTCTCGTCGGCTTGCTTGTAAACGTTCGACGTGGAGCCCGAGTAGTCAAGGAGCAGCGCAGCGCACCTTGCGGCAAGCTCCTCGGTGAGCTCGATGTAATCGTCTTCATAGCCAATCTTGAGCGGGACGACTTCGAACTGTAGCATCGGCGCATCAGCTTCCTCGCCGAATCGAATCCTCGAACGCCCGAGATAGTTCACGAACTGGAAGGTGACACTATTGCCGTTTCTGTCGCACCTGATATTCTTGCCTTCGTTTTGGAACGAGGCGCGAGGATGCAGGCCACCATCAGGGGTCCGCTCGTATTCGAGCACATAACATGTGGTTTCGTTGATTCGAAGCGTGGGACTCCCGTCAAGACCGTCCTTGACGGCGAAGGCTGGTGTTGAACCAGCGCCATTCTGGGATGCTTCCGGCTTGAGACCGAAACACGTCAGCCCGGTTAGCCCGGTCTGCTGTTCCTCGTCCCAATCGACTCGGTCATGCGCACCGCTCTGGTAGAGCCTGGCTATTGTTCTTCCATCCGCTGCAAAGCGGATTGCGCCGATGCTGCCGTCCATAGGCTAGATGAAGCTCGCATACTGCACGTTATCGAGTTTCGCTGCCATCTGGCTTATCTTAACGGAGCTCAGCTCGCCATCGCATATGTCTTTCAGGCTTTTAAGCAGATTGCCGATCTCACGCTTGTTACCATGGAGCTTCGGCAGCACCTTCTGGACAATCTGCTCATCGACAGAACGCTCGAGTTCGTAGTTCTCGCCGTCAAGCTCGTGCGCGGCATTAACGTACATTCGCACTTCGCGCACGGTGCGGAAGGCAAACTCATAGCCGCATTTCTCCAGCTCTTCATACAGCTTGCCGAACTTCTCGAAGATGGCGTTAGCATCATCTTCGCTGATGTAATTGGCTCCCTCCCATATGTCCTTGGCGAGACGCAGAAAAGCCTGGGGGACGCCGGAAGCTGCGACGGCAACGTCCGGCGCATCCTCGATGGCTTTGAACCCTGCGAGGACTTCGGCCTTCGACGGCTTGAACTCTATGACGTTTGCCCTGTCGAGCACCTTGGGGCTAAACATGTAAGTGGTCTCATCGATGTTCACGGTGCCGACAACGAACAGGTTCTGCGGATAGGGCAGCCTGCCAGCACCGCCATCGCCGTACCCATCAAGCACGATGAGGTTATCCTCGCCGATGGTCTCCATGTGGCTGAGGAAGTCTGAGAAATACCGCTCGACATGGCTCAGGTTCATCTCGTCGAGGATGAGGAAATACGGAACCTCGGGGTTAGCGTTGGCCCGTTCGATGAGTCTCAGTATGCCGGTCTCTTCGTACGCGCCTTTGCCGCCGTCTGCAATCGGGTTGAAGAAGCCCAGCACCTTGGTGTTGTCGGTCCAGTCGGCACCGACCGGGACGAGCAACCAGTTTGGCTCCCCGTCTTCATCCAAGACCTCAAGGTACTTTGCAAAACGCTTGGAAATCCGCGTCTTGCCTGTTCCGCTGTTGCCAGCAAGGATGACAAAGGGCTTTGCCAGTAGTGACGTGATGTAGCGCCTGGAGAAGTCGGTTTTAAATTCAGCTGGAAGGTTGTTTAGCTGAAAAGTCCTCTTCTCTCTGCTTGATGCTTTCGATGAATTCTTTGCAGCAAGGTCGATTAGTTGATGCATTGCGGGCAGCACGTCATCGCCTTGTTCGTAGTCGATGCCCTCTTCGGCAATCAATTGGCTCGCTATGAGGTTTCGCATGAACTCAGCCACGCTGTAATCAAACTCAAGTTTCCCTGCGTAAACGTCAGCGAAATACTTGAATGCCGTGGTCAGGCTACCAGCCCTCATCTTGCATCCGCGATTGCAAAGGGCAATAAGATCGTCAATTCTCGACTTGTAGTCGTAATCTATCGCACCCGAAAACTGCCCGTCTTTGTATCTGCTTCCAGTGGCGAAGAAGAGTTTCGTTAGCTCCAAGATATATGCATCTTCGGAGACGCCCACAGGCTTTACTTCGGCTGCATCCATCCAGAATGTCCTTTCCGCAAAACCGTCCTCTTGCAACGGCGATGAATCGTTTACTTTGCCCGTCACTGGCAACAACAGCAGTGCGGCAAACAAGTTGCCGACATTTGGACGCTTTGCCCCGTCTCCTTGTATTTGCACACGTACTTTTCCGCCTTTTTTTGCAACGGGATAACGCGTGCTAAGGGAGACAACTTGCCCAGTAGAGGGTACGACTACTTCCAAGATGATTGCGTGTCCGATAATGTCAACTGCAGTCAGCGTATCCCCGTTTGCAAGAGAGCCTGAACCTTTGAGTTCGTACTGTCCAGCACCACCTTGTCCAACTGTTCTCCCGCGAACGGATAGCGTATTCTCGCTATATATAGAATTCGGAATGGGATAGCTCAAATTCCATTCATCGACAAAGGACATGGCAACCACCACAATTAATCTGCTGCATAGTCAGCTATGCATCTAGCAACGTACTCAGCAAGCTTAACTGGCACGGCATTGCCAATCGCCTGCTCAATGTCTGTCTTGGACCCGACAAACTCAAACTCTTCGGGGAAGGTTTGCAGATAGCTGCGCTCCTTGTATGTTAAGGCTCTCACACCTTCAGAAATATCAGCCTTGTCGGCATGATGCCTCTTATATGCTGGCGGTATCGGACGGTTGGTGCCTCGTACCGTTACCGCTGGCTCGTCAATCGTGAAGACGCCCCTACGCTGGAAGTTGCGTGGATGCATGTAGAAGTATTGCGTGCCGAGCGAATCGCCAAGGTAATCCCTGACGGTCATCTGCTTGTCGCTCAGCCTTGAATCCAAGAGTTCGCCGAGAAAGTCATCTTTATCACCAAGATGACCGACAAGGATAAAGCGCCTGCGAATCTGAGGCACACCACATAGACTGGCGTTGAGGACGCGCCTCGTGAGACCGTATCCAGCATTGCGGAATATTTCCAGCGCCTCGGGCAGGACGTCCATCCGCTCGATATTGTAAACATTCTCCATGACGAACCACTCGGGTCTGACGTCCCGAACTATCTCAGCATATCGGATGGTGAGATTGGCCCTTTTGCCGCGCTGTCTGGCGCCCGCAATGGAGAAGTCCTGGCAAGGGGGGCCACCGATTATCATCGACGGCGAATACTCTTCAATTTTCGGGACCGCTTCCGCATCGTAAAGATCGTATTTGAATGCCGGGTGGTCGAAGTTTGCCGAATAGATGTCGACAGCCGCCTGCCAGTTATCAAACGCCGCCTTTATGTTGAAGCCCGCATTCTGGAATCCGAGCGACATACCGCCGCATCCCGAGAAAAGATCAACGCAGTCCATCGCTCACATCCCTCCTGTACTCTAGTAGCGCTCGTGCAACGTAGGTGGCAAGGTTTACCGGTACGGCGTTGCCCACCATCTGGTTGATATCCGTCTTACTCCCAAAGAACTTGAAAGACTCCGGGAAAGTCTGGATCCTACTGCGTTCCTTTGGAGTCAAGCACCGGGCTTGACTGAGGTCCGCCGCGTCGTTGGGGTGAAGCTTGTAGTTCGGCGGTATCGGCCTGTCCACACCACGAATAGTGACCGAGGGCTCGTCGATGCTGAAGATGGCCCGCCTCGTGTAGCTTCGCGGAATTCTGAAGTAGTAATCAATTCCAAGCTCGTTACCGAGATACTCACGAATTGTCATCTGATGGTCAGAAAGGCCCTTCTCAAGATATGGGTCGAGGAACCCGTCGGGCGCCCCAAGGCATCCGATCAAGAAGTATCTCTTGCGAGCTTGGGGGACCCCGCACAGGCTTGCATCCATCACTCGCCCACTCAAGCCATAACCCTGCGCTTTGAGGGTGGCCCGAATCGCTTCCATGGATTTGCTCGTTCGAACGCGTGGGACGTTCTCCATAACGATGAAGCGAGGCTTGCACCTCGCGATGATCTCGGCATATCTAACAGAGAGGATTGCGCGCCCACCATCCTCGGATCTCTTGCCGGCCTGCGAGAAATCCTGACAAGGAGGCCCGCCGATGATGATATCCGGAGCGAAGCCGGCAACTTCCTCGGATACGGAAACGTCGGAGAGATCCCTTTTGAAAACAGGATGCTGGAAGTTAGCGCGATAGACATCAATGGCAGCGTCCCAATTGTCGTAGGCAGCCACAACATTGACGCCAGCCTTTTCGAAGCCGAGGGACATTCCGCCGCAGCCGGCGAAAAGGTCAACTGCCGTTATGTTCCTCTCGTTTTCCACGCGCTCGGTCTCCATTTCGATAGATACAGACAAATAAATAATTATAATTCCGTTTCTTCCAACATGCTTCAAGATCAGTCGGCAACAGAACAAATCCAGTTGTAACGCTTCGCCCGGACAAGAATCGCTCGTGCTCGATTCGAGCTTATTGCCGCCCAGCAGGGCAACCACTGTCGCATGCTCGCCCGTCAGAGGCCGTCCGCGCCGCATCCGCGTCCGCTCCGGATGCCGCGCCGGGTCGGTCGTGCCGCGGACCGTCCCTCGCGGCACGCACCCTCCGCTCCCGCGAAAACCCGTTCAACACAAAGGCTTTTAGGTATAGCCTTATTGCTGTACGCCACGAAGTTCCCGCCCACTCACGCCCTCGCTGCCAAACGAATACGCATCCCTCTCTCTTCTATGGATGCAACGCTGCCGAAATATAAATCGACTCATGCGATCGCTCTCCGACCTCAGCTGAAACGTTTCAGAGCGCAACAATCTTGAACCTCGATCCACCCTCCAGACAAACCTCCTCAGTTCATCCATTACTATCGAAAAGATCTTCCATGAATTTTGACGGCCTGTTTCAGCTGTAATGGAAATAAAAACCAGCTTTTCGAAGTCGGCGCCGCAACCAGGCAAGCATTTCCGAAATCGCAGCATCACATCGCTCGATATAAGTAATTTGCTACTGGTGCAACGGCCCCGAGCACCGTTCCCGCGCGACTCTATCGCAAATACGTTGCTTAGAACAGGGCACTGCCACATTTCAGCAAGCCAATCCGAATCCTCGTTTGGTCGGGAGATAGTCCAATTACCCTTTAAATATCATATCGTTGTGGTATTCAATAAACTCAGCTCGTGGGGCAAATCGCTTCGGAAGCGTAATCGGCTCTCCGTTGTAGCGCCACAAATTTACCGCTTCCTTGAAAGTAGCGGCAGGCTAAACGAGGGCGGTGAGTTCCTTTTCTACTTCTACGCCATTAAGGACGGGCACGTGTACTCCCATCATAAAGATCTCTTTCGTACGACCCATTTCCGCTTCTACAGGAACGCAATCAGACACTATGACCCAATCCGAGGGCACGGAAACGACAGGAGCCCCCGCTCG
>CATZIU010000024.1:0-39893 GCA_958420165.1 uncultured Collinsella sp.
TTGCAAGCGGTCGGCGGGGCCATTGTGGCTCTTGACAGCGGATTGGGTCATATGAAGCGAGCCGAGTGCCGCCGAGACAAGCTCATCACGCGTGTGCTTGTCGCCTCCCAGCACGACCAGTGCCTTAGTGCCGCCATAGTGGGCAACCAATCGCCCGCACCAGCGAGCCACATCCCCATCCGCAACCAAGCGTGTCGGCATACCAAACCCATAATTGACCATCTTTCCCACAACCCTTCCGTGCGTATAGGCGGTATCGATTGTTAGGCTCATGCTACGAAGCAAGGTTTTCCGAGCTGTTTCGCACTCTTTAGAGCTGCGTTAAAAAAACCCGATGCAGCCGCACGACCATACCTACCAAAAAGGGACAGGTTTTGACGATGTCCGGACGAGCGGGTATTATCGAACAAGTATTCGATAAGAACATGTGTTTGATGGGAGGACGCGTGGGACACGAGCGTCACACCTATATCTGCATCGACCTCAAAACGTTCTACGCCAGCGTCGAGTGCGTCGACCGCGGGCTCGACCCGCTCACCACCAACCTGGTCGTTGCCGACGAATCGCGCGGGCGCACGACCATCTGCCTTGCCATCACACAGGCCATGAAAGACCTCGGAATCCATAACCGCTGTCGCCTGTTCGAGATTCCCGACGGTATCGACTACATCAAGGCCGTACCGCGCATGCAGCACTACATGGAGGTGTCGGCGCAAATCTACGGTATCTATCTGGAATTCGTCAGCCCACAGGACGTGCACGTCTACTCCATCGACGAATGCTTTATCGACGTGACGCCCTATCTGGACCTCTATCACACCGACGCTGAAGGCTTCGCCTGCATGTTGCGCGACGAGGTCCTGGCGCGCACCGGCATCACGGCAACGGTTGGCATCGGCCCCAACCTATTCCAGGCCAAGGTGGCACTCGACATTACCGCCAAGCACGTACCCAGCCGCATCGGCATACTCGATGACGAGACCTTTCGCAAGGAGATCTGGCCCCATCGCCCCATCACCGACATCTGGGGCATTGGGCCCGGCGTGGCAGCACGACTCGAAAAATACGGCGTCTACGATCTGATGGGCGTCGCGGCGCTCGACGAAAACCTGCTCTACGACGAGCTCGGCGTCAATGCCGAGTATCTTATCGACCACGCCTTTGGGCGCGAGCCGACAACTATCGCCGATATTCAGGCCTATCGCCCGCAGGCAACCTCAACAACCACGGGGCAAGTGCTATCGAAGGGTTACGCCTATGAGCAAGCCTACACCGTGTTGCGCGAGATGGTCGACAACGCTGTGCTGGACTTAGTCGATAAGCACGTGGTGTGCAACAGCATCTCGCTCTTTGTAGGTTACGCGAGCGAGCGCGCCGACATACGCCGCCTCGACGCCAGCGGCACAGCACAATATGTAGACGGATGCGGGCATTTGCGTTCGAGCACGTCGAGCATCGAACCCGCCGCAACCGACGGCCCCGAGCTCGCGCCCCGCGCGCCCAAGCCCGTCCAACGCGACGACGAACGCCGACGTTTGGTGCGAGAGGCACAGGCGATTGACGGCATCTTTGTGGGCGAACACGGCGGCAAGCCGCGTGGTGGCTATGCCGCGCTCTTTGCGCACTCCAACGCCTCGCGCAAGCTGCCCGAGCGCACCAATTCGTTTAAGAAGATCATGGGCTATTTCGATGAGCTCTGGGCGCAGACTGTCGATCCCAAACGACCGGTCAAGCGCATCAACCTGGGATTTGGCAACCTCATGCCCGAGGAATTTACCACTATCGACCTGTTCAGCGATGTTAAGACCGATGAGCGCGAGCGCGACCTGGCGCGCGCCGTCCTGGCCGTGAAGGGCAAGTACGGCAAGAACGCGCTCGTCAAGGGATTAAGCTTTACCGCCGGCGCCACCGCACGCGAACGTAACGATCAGGTAGGAGGACATCGTGCCTAAGTCCCAACAGCAGCCGATGCGGCCACCGACGCCTTTTGAACGTCTAGCGGACCCCGAGGGAAGACGTCGATCCGCCGACCCCAAGCTCACCGCCAACGGCGCCGTCCGCGCCGGCCGTGCCGCGCAGTTTATGCCCTTTGCCGCCCTCACGGGATACTACGAGCTCGTGCGCAAACAAGAGATCACTGTTGAGCCCAAATGCGAACTCACGGAAGAAAAAGCCCTCGAGCTTTCGAAAAAGCTCGAGGGCCTCAAACGCGGCGACCTGGTGCGCGTCACCTATTACGATATGTACGGCTATCGTAGCCGCACGGGCATTCTCGACGAAGTGTTACCCGCATTCAAGCTGCTCAAACTCAGGGATATCGCCATCAACTTCGACGATATCCAGGACATTGAGCTACGCGGACGAGCCTAGACAAGGACGCGCATCCAAGGCAAGGCCTACAGCGCCATAACGTAGTAACCCGCATCTCTCACGGCCGCCACGAGAGTGCCGCGGTCGATCGGCTGCTTAGAGCGCACGCGTGCCGTGTGGTCCGCATACGTCACCGTTGCCCACACGCCGTCCAGCGCATTCAGGGCATTGGCTACGTTCTGAGCGCAGCCGTCGCAACTCATGCCGCCGATGAGCAGTTCATCGCTATAGGGATAGTGCGACGCATCGGTATCCACCACAACAACCTTTTTGGCCTTCTTGCCGCTCGCGCCATCGCTGCAACAACTCTTCCCGTGCGTCGAAGCGGCAATGCGCCGCAGTCCAAAAAACATGCCGACGGCAATGACGGCCAGCACGATGAGATTCGAAGGGTTGAGTAAGTCACTCATGCGTTCCCCTTTCAAGTAGCCCTATCTAGATACCCCCATGGGGTGTCCCTATCTTAACCCAAAATCATGTCCGTTCGGTCAATTAGTTTCCCTCTTCAAACTTTTTTGTTGACCATGGCTTACTTTCGTGTATAAGTTTTCCTAGGCTAACAGTTGAGGACTCGAAAGGGGCAACGTGACTCGAACCATTGACATCCCAACATATCAAACGGCTGTCGTGCGCAACTGCTCCCCTACGCTCGCAGGTATCAAGCCAGCTTCGCTCTTTACCTATCCCGGCGTTTACGCCAACCAAAACGGAAAACTCGGCATCGCTCAAATCGAAGAGCGACGCTCTCGCCTGCTCGCCGTCATAGCCCAATGCAACCGCGAGCTCCAGCCGCTCGGGATCCATATGAGCGTTTTGGTCTGGCGCCCCTGCGGAGCGCTCATCTATGTGTACCGCCCTGCGGACCTTATGCGATATCTCTCCGACCCCCGCGCCGCGACGGCGCTTGTCGCCGAAGGCTACGATGTCCACAACCTGCCCGCATCCCTGGTGCATCTCGCCGCGCGCATCACGCTGGCAAGCAGCAATGCCGCAGAAAGCGCCTATGACGGCAGTGTCTGCGCACTCGCGCGAAATAGGCACTGCGATACGGGGTGTATGTGCGAGTTCCCCCACGAAATTGGCTATTTTTTGGGCTATCCCTACGAAGATGTCCATCAGTTTATCGTCCAGCACGGCGAAAACTATAAGGTCATTGGCGCCTGGAAGGTATACACGAACGTCGAACAGGCGCTCACGACCTTTGACTCCTATCGCGCATGCACGCAATACCTTACCTATATCTATCAACAGGGCTGCACCCTGGGACAACTTGTCCAGGCAACCCGATAGAGCATACAAAACGCGGCCGCACGCCGCACAACCGAAAGGAAAACATATGAGCAAGATCGCAGTCGTCTACTGGAGCGGCACAGGCAACACCGAGGCCATGGCAAACTTCGTTGCCGAAGGTGCAACCGATGCCGGCGCCGAGGCAGAGGTCATCTCCTGCGCCGATTTCTCCGCAGACAAGGCCGCCAGCTATGACGCCATTGCCTTCGGCTGCCCCGCCATGGGTTCCGAGGAGCTTGAGTATGACGAGTTCCAGCCTATGTGGGACGAGGTCAAGGAGACCCTCGGCGACAAGAAGGTCGTCCTCTTTGGCTCCTACTCGTGGGCCGAGGGCGAGTGGATGGACAACTGGAAGGCCGACGCCGACGAGGCGGGTGTTAACGTCGTCGATTCCGTCATCTGCTACGACGCCCCCGATGATGAGGGCGAGGCGGCCTGCAAGGCCCTGGGAGTGGAGCTGGCATAAACCACCCATTGACACGACAGATGCAACGCAAACGGGCTCCGGGTCGTCTTAACCCGGAGCCCGTTCATCTATAAAGCCACGACACGAACGGCACAACTCACCCGCGTATCAAACGACGGACGTTACAGGCGTCGAGTCGCTATGCGCTCTTACGGGAGCGCACAAACCACGCACCAATAGCCGCAAGGCACACGATACCGACAACAACACCGGTAACAGCGACCGGATTAACGCCGCCTCGCCCATCCAAAGCACCCTTGCGCGATGCGGCAGCAGCGGACGTCGTTTTCGAACCGGAAGGCTCGTCGGAGCCGGACTTCTTATCGGACTCGCCCTTGTTGGCATCCACATCCTGCGAAGCAACAACTTCCTGCATTCCAGAACCGCCCTGCTTATCGCCGGAGCCATCGCCCCTCTGCGAACCGATCGGCATGACCGCGGGCGTCGGATTCTTCGTCGGGACCGTAGGAACGGGCACCTCGGGCGTCACGGGTTTTTTCGAGCCGCCCGGTTCGACGACACCGGCTTTTACGCCACCGATCTTGGACCAGCTCACACCGGACCCTGCGGACTTATAGGCCGAAAGGGCTCGTAAGGCCTGTACAGTCGCAAGCGCGTTGGCATTGCCGGGCTTACCGTCGGATCCCATGGTATGGGCGTAGCCCTTGCCGTCGGCAACCTCGTAGGCGCAGATTGCAGTAATCAGGCTATTCGCACCCGTTGCAAAACCGTTCTTGGTATTTACGGGATCCTTGCCAAGAGCCACAAGAGCGAGCAGCACCTGGGCATTAGACTCGACGGACCCAAAATCGCAAAGGCCGTTCATCTGGCCCCTCAGGAAGCCGAGCGCATTGTCGACAGCAGATGCAACAGAAGGTTGGCCATTCGAGGCCGGGGCGACGGCGCACGCGTCATCATCGACATAGGGCACAAGCGCCTGAAGTGCCATAGCGGTCATATCGACGTTGCTCGCACCGCCCGCATCGATGGTGAAACCGCCGTCGGGATTCTGGAACGAAAGCAGCGCGCAAACAAGCTGAGCACGTGTCCAAGAAGAGCCGGACGCACGCAACGCCTCATTCGAAATACCCGCCTCGTCAAGGGCAATCAGCGCATAGACCACGTTGTTCGCCGAAGCCACAAGATCTTCGTGAGAGCAAATGTCGGCAATGAGATTCACGCCATCGAAAGAGGTGATATCCTCACCAAGCGCGGTTAGCGCAAGCGCAACTCGCTCGCAATCAGTCACCTTGGCGGTGTTGCCCGACCACTCGGCCTTATGAACGGTAAGGGACTTCTTGTAATTCGCGATAAGTGCGTCGTCAATCTTGCGCCCCGACGTTGCGAAGGCGTAAATCTCCCATTCTTGACCATAGCTGTACGCATCGATCGTACGGTTGACGTCAAAGTACTTGGCAGCGGAAAGGGCGCCTTCGTCGGCCTTTGCCTCGTTATCCGGCGAGGCAACGATTCCGTCAACCGTAATCTCAAAGGAGATGGCCTGGGCACCGGCAGTCTGATCGATCGGCGTACCGGTCACCGTATAGGTACCGGCCTTGTTCGCCGTCAGGACATAGGCGCCGCTCGCCACAAACAAGCCGTCGTCAGGAGCACCGTCAACGTGCTTCCAATCACCAAGAGCGCGTCGGTCGATACTCACGGCATCCGAGGCATCCCGACCTTCCTCGGTCGCCACACTCCATTGCATACCGGGCTCGGAAACACTCCAGCCCTCGGCATCGTTCTCACCCGTATAACCCAGGTTGAGTTCGACGGTCTTACCGGCCTTAACGGACGCAGGGACATTTGTGATTGTCACCGATTTCAGTGGGTTCCGGTACGCGTAGGTAACCTCTCGCTTACCCGAGGAGATGACGCTGCCGTCCTGGTTTTCGACCGTCGCCTCAAACGTCGTCTTACCGGCCTTATACGGTGTAAAGCCAATCTCGCCACTCACAGTGTACTCGGCAACCGCAGCATCACTCGAGGTGACCGTGTAGCACGCGCGATCACTCGCGTTTTCGGGTCCCACAACCGGCGCAGCCTTATCGGTCAGGAAGGCGCCTTTGGCAAGCGGATTGCGACCGTGCAGATAGACAGTCTCGCCGTCCTCGTTATAACCAAGCGAGACGCTCGTCGCCGGCACATAGCTCGACGTGACCGTCACGCTCTTGGAGGCGATATCGAGATTTGCGCGTGAAGATACCCGAATCGTGGCCTCGCCCGGCTTCTTAAAATAAAAGCAGGCGGATCCGGGATTGGAGTAAAGTACGTTCGCAGGCGTGCCGACAAAGCGAAAACGCGCATAGGAAACAGGAGTGTACTCGCCCTCGGCGGCATCGGTGTAATGAACACGGACTTCAAGATTCTTGACCTCGGAACCCGCAACCGCAATAGCGCCGCCCGTCACGTTTGTGCCGTTATACCAAATCTGAAAATCATCGATCGGTTTGGACACCGCCTTGACCACAACGGTCGCGACGTTCTCGGTAGTGCCGTCGTCCTTGTGGAGTGTGGCGGTTACCGTACCCACAGCGTCGTTATACACGTGCAGCAGGCCCGTTTCCTCGTTAACGGCGATATCACCCCTGTTGGCATCTGGGGTACCCCAGGTCACCTTGGCATCCTTGGGCAGGCCATCGAGCTCAAGCGTGCCCGAAACGCAGGCGGCACCGTTCTCGCCCACCACAACGTCGTCGGGAGACGGGCAGAGCACACCATCGGCAGCAGTTACGGTCTTGCCGGTACGGGCAGACGTGAACTTCACCCCGTACTTATTGCTTGCAGCAGGGCTCTAGGAAGACTCGTAATCTAGATTCTCACCGAAGTGCGGAAAGCCATCAGACCCCATACCCCACACGCTACCGTTTTCACCACGATTGACGTTGAGATTTTCGACAAAGGTCGCCGTCTTCATGTCATCGGTATCGACAGCATAGGAGTTAACGAGCGCGTGCGCGGGAAAGACGACCTTGTTGGTAAGGCCCTCCTGCCAGTACGTATTGATGAGCTGTCCGGAGTCGTAGCTCGCAAAGAGCACGCCGCCGGTCGAAGCGGCGGTGGACATGCAATTGGAGATCACGCCGCCCTTGAGTGTACGGCCAAAGCCAGCAACGCCCTTACCTGTAACGGACGTGGAGCAATTAATGACAGAGCCCTTTACCTGATTGCCAAGCGGACCAAACGACTTGCCGTCCATGGCCTGTTTGAGCTCACCGGCAAAAGAGACATTCTGGATGACGCCGGTGGAGCCAACGCTCTCAAACAGAGACTTAACGCCTCCCCCGTTGTCGAAGGTAATAGTGTGGCCCTGTCCGTCAAACGTGCAATTGAGCTCGCCTGTGGGTCCGAAGAAATATTCGTCATCTATCACAATGTCGCTATCGAGCACATAGTAGTTGCTCGCATCCTTAACGTTCATATACATGAAGTCATCCTGCGACGAGATGTGCTTGACGCTCTCCGGCTGGGCGACTGGAGCCGTCGGCTTCTTTTTCTCAAGCGCATCCGAGGCATCCTTGAGCGTCTTGACCGCCGCATTTACGTCGGACTGAGATGCATCGTCGTTATCGTTGACGATTTTGGCTTCCGCAAGAGCAGCGGCAAAGGCGGACCAGGAATCCGTTGTGTAGTCTGACTCATTGAGCGCCTCGGCGGCCGTGATAGCCGCGACGAGCGCGTCCTTATTGACAACGACGGGGGCAGAGCCGCTCACAAGCAAGGGCAGGCCACCGTTGGACACCCAGGAAAAGCCAGTCGACGGCACATCTGTATTGAGCACGGCAAGTGATTCAGCAGAAGAGAGGTCGGCGGCTTTAACCGCGTTTCCTTTGTTAAAGCCGCTAGGGTTGTTTATCTCGGCAGCCGAAAAACCTACGGTATATAGGCAGTTCAACAGTGATCCGGCCTGAGCCTCACCTACCAGGCCACCGTTCATCTCAACGCCTGAGCCGGCAAAATAGGAATTGACGATCTTTCCGGACGTCATACCGCCGACCAGGCCACCGGCACAGCCCATCCAGCCGCTAAGGTTCACGCTTGCCGTGGACCAGCACATCTGGATGGTGTCAGAAAGTTTCATGGCAATGGAGCCCACATTGTCGGTGCTCGAGACCGAACCCGTCACGCCCAGGTTCTGAATCGAGCCGGCCACATTATTCGCAACGGCCTTGCCGTTAATGGTGACCGTGTGACCCTGGCCATCCAGGGTGCCGTCAACGGTCTCGATCTGCTGATCAGTGCCCATCGAAATATTCGCGCCGAGCTTGACGGTCGCACCCGCCTCAATGGTCTCAGGCATATCGGCCGCATCGTTGACGACCACCGTCTCGCCCGAGTGCACTACCTTGGCGAAAGAACCTGCTTCTTCGACCTGTGCAGCCGGTACCGTTTCCTCGGACGCAATAGACTGCACGGCAACACCGGAGCTTTCCTGCTCCTGCGTGCTGCCGCCATCTGCCATGCCGGTTTCAGCGTCGGCAGAAGGCTCATCTTCATCAGGCCTGCCCTGCCCAGCATCGCCCGCCGCGGTGACCTGATCGGCCGCCGCGGCTACGCCCGTGCTCACCTCCTCGGCAAACGCGGTCATTCCCGTGCTCGAACTGGCAAAGATAAACGCCATGAGCACGACGAGGAATTTCCTCGTACCTGTTCGGATGTTGTTGAGCATCCTTTCCCCCTTGGTCTGGAAAATCACTACCCCAATAAGAATCGAGGCCGGCCATGTAAAGGGAAACGGGACACAGCGAAACGCCCGCACCTGACAGCATGCGGCAATGCCCCCGCATCGCATACGGGATGCTTGGAGCAAATATGATGTCATCTTCTGCTCACCGGAATCCAGCGGCTCCCAAAAGACCCTCGACACGAGAAGACCATGGGCAAGTAATCTGACTCGCGGGACAGCCCCGCACACAGTAACCGCCTTGCCTGGGATTCCCACCCAGTTCCCTTTTATGCGCCAAGCGCACCCATGGTCCGGCTTCTTTTCAAACAGCATGTAATTGTATGGAAGACCAGACAACGAGCGTCCGCCGCTATCACGCACACATAATTCACCGAAAATGTGGTTGAAAGTCCGCCAGGGCAACGACGAGACCTTTATCCGAAATGCAAAACGGGGCCGCAGCATCATTGCTACGACCCCGCCCGCTCAAGCAAACTCTCATTCCGAGACACTGCTGATCAGCTATGAGATATTGCCCAAAAACGCCTTGGTGCGTTCGCTCTTGGGATGGTCGAAGACCTCGCTCGGCGTGCCCTCCTCCACGATAACGCCGCCGTCCATAAAGACAACGCGGTCGGCGACGTCGCGGGCAAAGCCCATCTCGTGCGTCACGACGATCATGGTCATGCCGTCGCGTGCCAGGTCGCGCATGACACCCAGAACGTCGCGGACGAGCTCGGGGTCGAGCGCCGACGTAGCCTCGTCAAAGAGCATGACGTGAGGGTTCATCGACAGGGCACGGGCGATGGCCACGCGCTGCTGCTGACCGCCCGAAAGCTGGCTCGGCATAAAGTCGATACGCTCGGCAAGACCGACCTTGGTCAGCTCCTCGACGGCAATCTTTTCGGCCTCTTCCTTGCTGCGCTTGAGCACCTTTTGCTGCGCGAGCATGACGTTCTTTTTGACTGACAGGTGCGGGAACAAATTGAACTGCTGAAACACCATGCCCAAGTGCGTACGCACCTTATTGAGGTCAACGCCCTTGGCGCACACATCCACGCCCTCGACGACAATCGAACCACTCGTGGGCTCCTCGAGACGGTTAATGCAGCGAAGCATCGTCGACTTGCCCGAACCTGAAGGGCCCAGGACTACGACGACCTCGCCCTTGTGCACATCAAGGTCGATGTCGCGCAGGACCACGTTATCGCCAAAGGCCTTCTGGAGATTCTTGATGCTGACGACGACCTCGTTCGAGTTATTGGTTTCGCTCATAATAGAACCTCCTTACAGACCAGCGATATGGTCGGCGGGCGTTGCGACGACCTGTCCGGCGCTCTTGGTGGGACGCTTCTTTTTGGTTTCGGCCGTACCCAGCAGCCTCGCCTCAAGACCGCTCACCAAGCGCGCAAGCGGCAGGGTAATGACCAGATAGAACAGGGCGGCAACCACATACGGCGTAATGGAGCCCGTCGTGGCCACGATGGTGCGGGCGTTCATGACGATCTCGACCACGCCCACGGCCGCGAGCAGCGACGTATCCTTGTAAAGCAGGATGAACTCACTGGTCAGCGTAGGCAAAACATTGCGGAACGTCTGCGGAATCATAACGTAGAGCAGCGTCTGGAAGGCATTCATGCCCAGCGAACGCGCGGCCTCATTCTGGCCCTTGGGGATCGACTGAATACCGGCGCGGAAGATCTCGCACAGGTAGGCGGACGAGTTCATGGCCATGACGATGACGCCCAGCACATAGTCATCAACCTTGACGCCGGCCAGCGGCAGGCCAAAGAACGCGATGTAGATCTGCAGGAACGCCGGCGTACCGCGGATGATATTCACATAGATGCCGGCAAGGCAACGCAGGATGCGCGACTTGGAGATGCGCATGAGCGACAGCGCAAAGCCAAAGGGAATGGCCAGCGGAAACGCCACGAGCACGATCGAGAGCGACATAAGGAAGCCCTTAAAGACGATCGGCAGGCTCTGGACCAAAATGACCGGGTTCAGGAACAGGCGAAGGAACATGTTGGAATTCCATGCCTCGACCCACGGCTGCTCCTTAAGGTCGGCCAGGAAGTTATCGAATGCCGTCACGCCCTTGATCTCCACCGATGGAATCTTGGAGATCTTCTTGGTCGAACCATCGGCGAGCGTATAGGTACCGCTAAAGGCCTCGTCGCCGCCCTCGACGGGGAAGGTCACGCCGTAGACCTCGACACGGAAATAGCCGCCAGCGGGCGCCGTCTCGCCAAAATCGATCTTGAGCGTCTGGCCGTCGACCTTGCACGTAGGCTTCATGGGCGTACGGTCCATAAGGTCATCGCCCGAGAGCATCGTCAGACGTGTGTCGTCCGCACCAAAGGTCGTGCCATCGGCAAACGTCAGCGAAAGACCACTCAGTTCCTCGTCGGCATCGGCCTGGACCTCCCAGGTAATGCGCGTCTCGGTGCCGCCGACCACAGCGCTGCCCGAACCGGTGTTGGGTCGGGCGGTAATCTTTGCGGTCTCAAGCGCCTGGGCGGTCGTGGGCGCATATGCCCCCACGCACACCAGCGCGAGCGCCACGGCCATGGCGCAGGCTAGCTTTTGGAGCAAGGCGGGCAGTGGAAAACGCTGCTCCGCAGCCCCTTCGTTCAATCGAGACAAGGTGGCTCCTATCGTAGAAGTTGCCGGCAAAACGAGACGGAAGCACTCTCCGTCAAGAGAAGCGCAAAGGCCCTCTCCGCAAAACGGAAAGGGCCCGCGCGCAATCAAGTAGCTATTTTACTTGATGTTGTACTTAGCCATGAGGGCGTCGACGGTACCGTCGTCAGTCAGGTCCTTGATGGCCTGGTTGATGTCGTCCTTGAGCTTGGTGTTGCCCTGGTTGATGGCGATAGCGTACTCCTCGCCGGTGCTGACCTGCTTGATGGTCTGGCAGGTGTTGAACTGCTCGGCGGTCAGCTGGCTGGCAACGGAGCGGTTGGTGACTACGGCGTCGCCCTTATCGGACTGCAGGGCGCTGAAGCACTCGGTGGCGTCCTTGTAGGGGACAATCTTGGCCTTGGGGAAGTTCTCCTGGGCAAAGGCCTCGGCGGTCGAGCCAGACTGGACGATGATGGTAGCGTCGGCGTTGTTGAGCTTCTCGCTGAAGTTGTCGGCCGTGATGTCGGTGTTATCGACCTTGGTCACGATAGCCTGATCGTCCATGTAGTAGGAATCGGAGAAAGTGACTTCCTTCTCACGCTCGGGCGTGTCGGTGATAGCCGCGATGGCGACGTCGTACTTGGCGCCCGAAGCAACGCCGGGGACGAGCGTGTCAAAATCATTGTTGACATACTCGACATCCAGACCCAGCTTATCGCCGATAGCCTTAATGAGTTCAAGGTCAAAGCCCTGGTAGTCGCCATTGTCATCCTTGTACTCAAACGGAGCGTACTCGGCAGAGGTGCCGACGGTCAGCGTACCGTCCTTGACGAGCGCGTACTCCTTGGAACCGTCGACCTTCTCGACCTTAGCGTCGTCAGAGCTGCTGGAACCGGCATCAGAACCAGAGGTGGCGTTGGACGAGCCGCAGCCCGTCAGAGCAAGGGCGAGCGCCATAGCACCCGTGGCGGCAAATGCGCCAAGCTTCTTCAGCTTCATAATCAGTCTCCTTCCAATGACCCCACGTGATTCAGGGGTCTGCAAAAACTGAGGGTTATTATGCACCCGCTTGGAAGAATCCGCAATTAGAAAACTGATTGAAACAAACCCATAACGTGAATGGAGCACTCCACTTTATGACAGTCATCACTGCTGCAATGACCTTAACAATTTGATTTCAGCCGCATAACCTGCAAGTTCGTTCGGTGTCTCCAAAATGAATGGCAATGCGCGCAAGCGGCCATTCGATACAATATTCTGCATAACCTGCATACCGCCGCCAAACTCTTCGCTACCCAGGTAGCCCTTACCGATGCATTCGTGGCGGTCCTTATGGGCGCCGCAGGGGTTCTTGGAGTCATTGATATGCACGGCGCGCAGGCGTTCGATACCCACCACACGATTGAACTCGTCAAGCACACCGTCAAGATCGTGGACGATGTCATAGCCGGCGTCATTCACATGGCAGGTGTCCAGGCAAACGCCCAACTTGGCCGACAGCTCGGGGCGCTTGTCGGCAACGCCCTCGATGATGAGCGCCAGCTCCTCAAAGCTGCGGCCCACCTCGGTGCCCTTGCCGGCCATGGTCTCGAGCAGCACCGTCGTCTGTTGGCCCTCAAACATCACCTGGCACAGGGTGTCGACGATCATCTGAATGCCGGCGTCGGAGCCCTGCCCCACATGCGCACCGGGATGGAAGTTGTAGTAGTTGCCGGGCAGCGCTTCCATGCGCCGCAGGTCCTCCGCCATGGCCTCCAAGGCAAACTCGCGCGCCCGCTCTTTGGCCGAGCAAGGGTTATAGGTATACGGGGCATGAGCCACAAGCGGGCCAAAATCGTTCTGTTCCATAAGCTCGCGCAGGGCGGCCGCGTCATCCATGTCAAGGTCTTTCGCCTTGCCGCCGCGCGGGTTGCGCGTAAAGAATGCAAAGGTATTGGCACCAATGGACAGCGCCGTCTCCCCCATCGCCCGATAGCCCTTCGTCGTGGATAGGTGACACCCGATCGTCAGCATCCCCAGCTCCCCCTCATCAGTTGCGGTGAAATAGTTCCTGTCGATGCCTTATTCTGCCGCAAACAGGAACTATTCCACCGCAAGTTATAAAAGGGGCATCAGAGATGCGGGCCACCAAGCACTACGGCTACGGGCGCCGGCGTCATGATCCCTCACGCGTCAGCGCCAAGCCCTAGAGGGCTAGACGGATTGCTTCGATAATACGCGCACAGCGCTGTGTGGCGGCAAGGGGCATGACGGGACTCTCGAGTTTCCCCGCCCGGATGAGCTGGGTCGCATGCTGGATTTCGCCGTAGAAATCATCGACCTCAAACGGGGCATTTATTTCGAGCATTCGTCCGTCGGAGCACTTCACATGGGCGAGCTCGGGGCGATGAAGGCGCTCGATTTCCAACGAGCCCCGCTCGCAGGCAATCGTTAAGCGGCTTTCATATGCTGCTTCGCCGTCGACCACCATATGAATGGGTATACCGCCGACACTCATATGGATCTCATCGGCCCAATCCACGCGCCCGCCCGATACGTCACGCCAGCGAACTTCACGAGACGAAACATCGCACGCACCCGCAAGCAGATCCTCAAACCACCCGACTGCATAGCAGCCCATGTCATATAGACAGCCACCCTGCAACGGATTGAGCAGATAACTCGAAGGGGACTCACCATAATCGAGTTTTTGCACGCTTTCGATCGAAACGATACGGCCGAGCTCGCCCAACGCAAGCAAGCCCTTCACGCGAGTACGCATCGGGCAAAACCGATTTTTCATCGCTTCCATAAACGGCACGCCGCACTCACGGGAAACGGAGGCGATCGCATGGGCCTCTTCTTCATTCAAAACGGCCGGCTTTTCGCACAGTACGGCCTTTCCCGCGCGCAGTGTCCGACAGACCCAATGCGCATGCATGCCATGTGGAAGAGCCAAGTAGATTGCGTCGACATCGGGGTCGGCAATCAGCGCATCATAAGCCGCATCGCCGCTATCGTCAGCCGTGGCATAACTGTGCGCGGCATCAATCGAAAACGCTCGGCAAAATTCCTCGACATGTGCAGGAGTGCGGCCGGCCGCAGCCACCAGCCGTGCCCCGTCGACCTTCTTGAGCGACGATGCAAATCGATGAGAAATGCGTCCAGCGCCCAAAACGCCCCAACGAACCTCACGTAAATCATCACATGAATCCCGATGGCCCACGACAGCCCCCTTCAGTTGCGGTGAAATAGTTCCTGTCGATGCCTTATTCTGCCGCAAGCAGGAACTATTCCACCGCAAGTTATAAAAGGGTCACGAGGAGCGCGTTTTGCCGAAGGCCTTAAGCACCGCCGTCACGGGGCCAGGCTGAAAACGGCGGCGTACGTCGTCCAAGCGCCCGGGGATATCGATGTGCTGCGGGCAATGCCGCGCGCATTTACCGCACTTGACGCAATTGCTCACCAGCTTGGGCTCGTTCGTCCGCACCGCGCTCGCCGTAAAGTATTGAGACAGCCCCGTAAACCAGCTGTGCGCATAGCTTGCGTTGTAGGCAGCAAAACACCCAGGGATATTGATGCCTTTAGGACACGGCATGCAATAGCCGCATCCCGTGCAGGGCACGCGATTCGATTTTTCAAACTCCCTCAGCACGCGTGCGATGGCATCGAGCTGAGCAGCCGTCATCGAATCCGGCAGGGCCCGATCGGCCAACGCCGCGTTCTCATCCACTTGCGCGATATCGGTCATACCCGAAAGCAGCATCGTCACCTGAGGATGGTTCCACACCCACGAAAGCCCCCAGGCGGCCGGAGTGCGCAAATGCGGGTCACGGGCGCCATCGAGCACAGCGCGTGCCCGCGGCGGAAGTTTGCCCGCTAGACGACCGCCCAGCAGTGGCTCCATCACAAACACCGCAAGACCGCGCTCCGCAGCCGCCATGAGTCCTGCCGTTCCCGCTTGGTAACGCTCGCCGGCATAGTTGTACTGGATCTGGCAAAAATCCCAGTCATATGCGTCAAGCACCGTCAGGAAATCCGCCGCGCTGCCGTGATACGAAAAACCAATCTGGCGAATGCGCCCCGCCGCCTTTTGACGCGCGATCCAGTCCTCGATGCCCAACGCCACCACACGTTTCCACTGGGCGGGCGAGGTGATGTTGTGCATAAGGTAATAGTCGATATGGTCAGTCCGCAGCCGACGCAGCTGTTCGTCAAAGAACCGGTCGAAATCCTCCGCGCATTTGCACGAAGCATGCGGCAGCTTGGTCGCGAGCAAAACCTGGTCGCGTAGGCCTAGGCGCTCAAGCGAAGCGCCCACGCAAGCCTCGTTGCCGGGATAGAGATAGGCCGTGTCCAGGTAGTTAATCCCCTGCTCCACTGCACGGGAGATGATGGCGTCGGCTGTCTTCGCATCCGGGCGTCCCGGCGCACCGGGAAACCTCATGCAGCCCAGCCCCAACGCCGAGATACGGTTACCGCTTTTGGGGTCAACGCGATATTGCACGGCCCCTCCTCCCCCATCGAAGCCCTGATAAGGCGAAACAAACCTGTCACGTCATCGAAGCACATCGGAATCGCAATCGAGAACGTATCGTAACGCAGCAGAAATCAGGCCGTCACGGCACCGCTTTAACATCAGCAAAAAGCCCGATGAAAGGAGGCAAGCGTGGCCACGCGTGAGGACGCCTACCCCTACCCTGGCGAGCAATACATCCTCTCGGTCGACTGTTACCAGACCGAGATCATGGACCATCTGGACGAGCTTCCCGCCACAGGCGCCGTCATCTTCTGCACCTTCCCCAAGGCGCGCGATGGCGTTGGATATCCCGCACGCGTTTTTGCCATCTGCCCCGCGGCATAAGTTCTCATGCGTTTGTTCTTCTAAATTCCGCCTCCGGTGCACGCTACATGCTCCAGCGGCATACAATCCACCGGGCGCTCCGCACGCGGGCGCCTTTTTGTGAGGAGATGATTCACGTGCAGATCAACAAGGTTGCCTTTATCGGCAAGGGCGGCGTCGGGCTACTCTACGGCAGCATGATCGCCCAGGCACTCGGCGACGATGCCGTCGAATACGTCATGGACGACGCCCGTTTCGAGCGTCACGCAGGCGACGCCCTTACGGTCAACGGCGAGCCCTGCGCACTCAAGTCCGTGCGCGTCAGTGAGGCAACGCCCGCCGATCTGGTCATTCTCACGGTCAAGACGACGGGACTCAACCAAGCACTCAAGACTATGGAGCGCGTCGTGGGACCCAACACGCTCATCGCCTCGCTGTGCAACGGCATTACGAGCGAGCAAAAGATTGCCGAGCGCTTTGGCTGGAAGCACACCGTCCTGGGCATCTGCCAGGGCATGGATGCCGTGTTCCTCGACGGAGAGCTCACCTTTACCAATGCGGGCGAGATTCGCTTTGGCGCGGCAGCGGGCACCGAGCCCGCAACCGTCACCGCCATCGACGAGCTCTACACACGCTGCGGCATCGCCCATACCGTCGAGAGCGACATTGCGCACCGCATGTGGGCCAAACTCATGCTCAACGATGGTATCAACCAGACGTGCATGGCCTACGGCGGAACGTATGGAAGCGCCACAGAGGCCGGCTCCGAGCAGCGCCGCTGCTTTGTCTCCGCCATGCGAGAGACACTTGCGGTCGCCAATGCCGAGGGCATTGAGCTGACCGAGGCAGACCTGACGCAGATGGTGCACCTCATCGAGGGAATCGACCCCACCGGTATGCCCTCGATGGCGCAGGACCGCATCGCACAACGAAAGACCGAAGTCGAGGAGTTCGCGGGCACCATTTGCCGCCTGGCCGCCAAACACGATATCCAAGTGCCGCAAAACGATTGGCTCTACCAGAGGATTCGCGAAATAGAAGGCAGCTGGTAGCCTCGGCCGCATCGCGACGTGCGCAATACAAGCAGACAGGCCTTCGCGAGGATTCCGTCATTCGCGAAGGCCTGTTGCATTTAGCTCGAGGCTAAAACTGAGGCTTATTTTGCGATTCCGGAACCTCGTCCTCGTCATCGCGGCAAAGTAGCACGCCGGCGCTTCCCAGCAACGCCGCTGCAATCAAGGCGCCCACAATCACAGGAGCGGCGCCCGTAGCGGACTGCAAGCCGGCAGTTAACGCCGCCGTCGGACCAAGGCATCCGATCAAAAGGGCAACGACGGCAATAGCGACATCTCGAGCGTTCATGGAACCACTTCCTCCACGAGAAAGACTTTGTTTCTCGTGACTTAGTGTGCCCCGCGCCCATATGCGCGGCGTACTGCCACGGTAAGCGCTCTGTTAACTCAAATGCATACGTAGAACGGGCGCCCTTACGTTGCCCTAAAGCTCGGTAAAGACGCCCGTCCGCCAAATATCCGTGATGCAGAAAAATTACCAGCCAGTGTAGTAGTCGGTGGTTCCGGCTGCGCAGCCGGAGTCATAGACCTTGCACTCGCCCTTGGAACCGGTAAACGTGGAGCCTTGGGCCTTATCACCCGCGGCCACGACGTAGTAACCATCGGAATCGCGCCAAAAGCCCTCGGAATCCTGCGTCCATTCGCCCGTGCGGTGGTGATACAACACGTTGCTGCTGTAATAAGTCTCGCGGCGGCCGTTATAGTTATTGACGCCGCTCGAGCGCGTCAGACCCGAGCCGTTCGCGTAATACGCAGCAGTCACGTAAGACGAGCCGGAGCCGACGTTGTAATACGAAGCCTGAACGGCCTCAGCGGCCTCGGCTTCGGCTGCGGCGGCCTCGAGCGCCTCGCGCCTGGCATCCTCGAGCGTGGACCGAAGCTCGTCGAGCTCGGTCGACTTGGCGTCGACCTCCCCCATCGTCAAAAGACTGCCCGCACCATCGATACAACCTTGCAGTACAGCGCGCTCGTCATCGGTAGCATAGTCGCCATACATATTCATAATGATCTGAGCGCGCATCTCCAGGGAATCGCGCTTTGCCCCCATCGAGGCGTTCCACTCCTGCATAGAGCCATAACCGTCGCCGCGGTAGTCGACAGGCTGCATCAGCGTCGCCTCGGACGGCGTGGATCCGACCGTATCGGATAGTGTTGCCGCGTGGGCATCAGTTGCGCCGGCGCCCGTCAAAAGTGCCACGGTCAGAGCGGCGGAAAGGGCGGCGGCTTTCGGTTTTCGTGAATCAATCCTCATGTAGCTGGAAACCTCCGTAGTGCGTTTTTGCTGCGTTTGAGCTGCGTGTGATTCGATCGCGCTGCATAGTACCCCGAGCAAATCGCGACCTGCGGTTTTTCTCAAAAGGCGCACGTCATTTGCGTAAAACTCACATCCTCTCAACAGGAGTTTTCCACATCTCGATTGCATAAAGCGTGCCAAAAACCCTGTTTTTGCACCCTCTCTATACAAAAAAGGAGCCTGTGCGACCATTGTTCGCACAGGCTCCTTGAGCAGGCATTTTATGCAGTTATACCTATCGAGTCGCAAGGGGTCCTTGCACAAGTCGCCTTACTCGTCCAGCGCGGCGAAGGCCTGCTTCAGATCCCAAATGATGTCCTCGGCGTTCTCGGTACCGATGGAAAGACGGATCGTGGAGGGCGTGATGTTCTGCTCGGCGAGCTCCTCGGCAGAGAGCTGGGAGTGCGTGGTGGTAGCCGGGTGCACGACGAGCGACTTGACGTCGGCCACGTTGGCGAGCAGCGAGAACACCTGCAGATGATCGATGAACTTCCAAGCTGCCTCCTGACCACCCTTGATCTCGAAGGTGAAGATCGAAGCGCCGCCGCGGGGGAAGTACTTCTGATAGAGCTCGTGATCGGGGTGCTCGGGCAGGCTCGGGTGGTTCACCTTGGCAACGTGGCTGTCGCCGGCAAGGAACTCAACGACCTTCTTGGTGTTCTCGACATGGCGGTCGACGCGCAGCGACAGGGTCTCGGTGCCCTGGAGCAGGACCCAGGCGTTAAACGGGCTGATGCAAGCGCCCTCGTCACGCAGCAGGATGGCGCGGACATAGGTCGCGAAGGCGGCGGGACCGGCAGCCTCGGCAAACGAGACGCCATGGTAGGAGGGGTTGGGCTCGGCGATCTGCGTATACTTGCCGCTCGCCTTCCAGTCAAAGTTGCCGCCATCGACAATCACACCGCCCAGCGAGGTGCCGTGGCCGCCGATGAACTTGGTTGCGGAGTGGACGACGATGTTGGCGCCGTGCTCCAGCGGACGGAAGAGGTACGGGGTGCCGAAGGTGTTATCGACAACAACCGGAAGGCCATGCTTCTTGGCGACCTCGGAGATAGCGTCGATGTTGGGAATATCGGAGTTGGGGTTACCGAGCGTCTCGAGGTAAATGACCGTGGTGTTGTCCTTGATGGCACCCTCGACCTCGTCCAGGTTATGGGCATCGACGAAGGTGGTCTCGACGCCAAACTGGGAGAGCGTGTGCTCCAGCAGGTTGTAGGAACCGCCGTAGATGGTCTTCTGGGCGACCACGTGGTCACCGGCCTGGGCAAGAGCCTGCAGGGTATAGGTGATGGCAGCAGCACCGGAGGCGACGGCAAGACCCGCCACGCCGCCCTCGAGCGCGGCAATGCGGTCCTCGAAGACGCCTTGGGTGGAGTTGGTCAGACGACCGTAGATGTTACCGGCGTCGGCAAGACCAAAGCGGTCAGCAGCATGCTGGGAGTTGCGGAACACATAGCTCGTGGTCTGGTAGATAGGCACGGCACGGGAGTCGGATGCAGGATCGGCGCTCTCCTGGCCAACGTGCAGCTGCAGGGTATCGAAACCAAAGGTATGCTCGGGGTTGTTGATGAACTGGCTCATGATGATCTCCTTGATCAGATAGAAGTAAATAAGAGTAAGAGAAGTAAGTCGCTGTCTCCTGATCACGCCGACGGGCGCAAACAGGAGCCCGGCATTCGTCTTAGTAAGCAATTCATATGCGGGCCTCCTTTCGCATCCCGGTTCCGTGGTCGGCTTAATTACCTACCTCCTTTGTCTGTTTTGAATAGTACGAGCATTGTTTCGCTCGGTCAATCACTTAAAAGCGCTAACCTGTTATCTGTTTTTTAGATAGCTATCGAAAGGACGGGCGCCGATGACCCTCCAACAGCTTCGTTTTCTGATTGCCGTGGCAGAGTCCGGCTCAATCAACGCCGCAGCTCAGCGCCTCTATACCGCTCAGTCCAACATCTCAAACGCCGTCAAAAGCCTGGAACAGGAGCTCCATCTGGAGATCTTTACGCGCTCTAGCCGCGGCGTTGCACTCACCAACGACGGCACCGAGCTTTTGGGTTATGCACGCCAGGTCGTAGAGCAGGCCGACATGCTCGAAGCCCGCTACGAGGACGGCGGCACACCCCAGGCGCGCCTTGCCGTCTCGGCCCAGCACTACGCGTTTTCGGTCGAGGCCTTTGTCAACGTCGTCGAGCGCTGCCGCGACAGTAAGTTTGAGTTCATCATGCGCGAGACCACCACCTCGCAGATCATCGACGACGTCCGCGCATTTCGCAGCGATATCGGCATTCTGTACCTGGATGACTTTAACGCCCGCGTTCTGCAGAAGGCCTTCGCCGATGCCCGCGCAAGCTTCCATCCCCTCTTCGACGCGACGGTCCACGTCTTCGTTAGCGAACGCCACCCGCTCGCACGCCGCCCTCAGCTGTCCCTTGCCGACCTCACGCCCTATACGCGCTACAGCTTTGAGCAGGGAACCTCAAACTCCTTCTATTACGCCGAGGAACCTTTTAGCTATATCCCTTGCGACCGCAACATACGAATCTCGGACCGCGGAACACTTACTAACTTACTTATCACGTCGAACGGTTACACCCTGTCGACCGGTGTCCTTTCCAATGAAATGCAGTGGGGTATGGCATCGATCCCGTTAGCAGACGCCCCAACGATGCACGTAGGATATATCATGCACGACGAGCGCAAGCCCTCTCCTCTCTTGCGGCAATACCTCGACGAGCTCAACCGCATCATCCATGCCGACCAGCTGTCGGAAGACGGGGTAGAAATCGTAGATTGCTAGCCCGCGGCGGGCATGGCGCTACAATGGTCACTCACACGAAGCGTACCCAACGAAAGGAAGCATGTGAAGGTCATCATCTATACCGACGGCTCGGCCCGATCCAATCCGGGACGCGGCGGCTACGGCGCCGTGCTCAAGTACACCAACCCCGCCGGCAAGACCTTCACCTCCGAGCTTTCGCGTGGCTACGCCAAGACCACTAACAACCGCATGGAGCTCATGGCGGTCATCGTGGCGCTCGAGGCACTTAACCGCCCCTGCGAGGTCGAGGTCCATTCCGATTCGCAATACGTCGTCAACGCCTTCAACAAGCACTGGATCGACGGCTGGAAAAAGCGCGGGTGGAAAACTGCCAACAAGCAGCCCGTCAAGAACCGCGACCTGTGGGAGCGTCTGCTTGCCGCAAAGAGCAAGCATAAGGTGGAGTTCATCTGGGTTAAGGGGCATGCCGGCCACGAGCTCAATGAGCGCTGCGACGAGCTCGCCACCACCGCGGCCGACGGAGCCAACCTCGATATCGACGCCGGCTTTAACGAGAGCGACCTGTAACGGCGTTTTCGCGCAGCTTTATATCCCCACGCGCTACACTCATCCTGTAGACCAAACAACGCAAGGGGGACGTATGCTGCGCATCGCAACCATCGGCACATCCATGATTACCGACGACTTTATCCAGGTCGTCAACGCCAACGACCAAGCCGCGTTTGTGGGTACGCTCTCGCGCGATGCAGATCGCGGCGCCGCCTTCACCGCTAAGCACGGCGGCGAACGCAACTTCACCGCACTCGACGAGCTCGCGTCCGCCGACGACGTCGATGCCGTCTACATCGGCAGCCCCAACGCACTCCATCACGAGCAGGCGCTCGCCTGCATCGCCGGCGGTAAGCACGTTATCGTCGAAAAGCCCTTCTGCGCCACCGAGGCGCAAGCGCTCGAGGTCTTCCGGGCTGCCGAGGCAGCTGGCGTCGTGGCGCTCGAGGCCATGCGCCCGCTTCACGATCCCGCTTTCCACGCCATTGAGGACGCTCTGGGCGAAATTGCGCCCATTCGCCGCGCCTCGCTGCGCTTTGGCAAGTATTCCTCACGCTACAACGAAATCCTCGCGGGGCGCGCCACCAATATCTTCGACTGCCACATGGCCTCGGGCTCCCTCATGGACATTGGCGTCTACGCCGTCGAGCCCATGGTCGAGATTTTCGGCATGCCCTCTGGTCTCACCAGCATGACCACGCTGCTCGACCCCTCAACGCAAGAGCTCACCCATGGCCCCATCGACGGTTGCGGTTCCATTCTCGCCAGCTATGGCGGTGGCCGTATCTCCGTCGAGCTCGCGCACTCCAAAATTACGAATGACCTGCTGCCCTCGCAGATCGAAGGCGAGCGTGGCACTATCCAGATCGACCATCTGTCCACGCCCCGCAACGTCCGCATCGACTATCGCGGCGACGTCGTACGCGGCTCGGCGACCGAGGCACCGCGCGAACAGGACGACAACGGCCGCACGCTCGACCTTCCCAAGTCAAGCAACACCATGGAATACGAACTCGCAGACTTTATCACCGCCATCGGAGGCATCGATAACGTTAAGGAAGAGATCTGGGAGACCCCGGCGGGACGCCATGAGCTCGGCCACTACCGCGATGTCACGCTCGTCTCGCTGCGCATCATGGATGCCGTGCGTCAGCAGGCCGGCATTACCTTCCCCGCCGATTCAGTCAAGCAGGCCTAGCGATGGGCCTCTTCGATACGTTCTTCTCCAGCGTCACCGGCGGCAGTCGAGAGCCTCAAAAACCATCAAACATCGAGCTCGAGCTGCGCCGCAGGCTTACTGTGCTCGCAAGCGACGAGGCCACTCAAGACACTCCCCTGCGCTACTTCCTGCACTGGACGGGGCAAGTCCAAGGCGTTGGTTTTCGCTTTACCAACACCAACCTCGCGCAGGCACGCGCACTCACCGGCTGGGTGCGTAACATGGAAGACGGCTCCGTCGAGATGGAGATACAGGGGGCTCCGGCAAACATCCTATCTCATCTCGAGGCGCTTCATGCCTCCTACGAGCGCATGGGAACGCGTTTTCGCCTCGCAGACGCCCAGGCCCGAGCCCCACTTACCAATGAAGACGGTTTCAGTCCTCGTTATTAGTATTGTGTGCTAAATACGGTATCATTTACCTACGACCGTTGATAGAAAAGAGGCGAGGCGCATGGCGGTGCAAAGAAGGAATACCAGGCAGCGAAAGCTGGTTCTTGACGCCGTGCGCCAAAGCTATAACCATCCCACCGCTGACGAAATCTACAACGCCGTGCGCGAACAGGATGACAAGATCAGCCGCGGCACGGTCTACCGCAATCTCAATCTCTTGGCAGATGCCGGAGAAATCCTCTCGATCAAGACGCCGGGCGGGAGTCGCTTCGATCGCACCATCGAGCCGCATGCGCATGTCATCTGCACCTCGTGCAGCCGCGTCATCGACGTGCCGCTCCCCTTCGATGCCCAGCTCGACGCCAGGGCATCCGAGCAAATCGGCTGGAACGTCACCTCGCACTACACCATCTTCGAGGGCCTCTGCCCCAACTGTAGGTAGATTTTGGGACATGCCTACTCAGCAAGTAGACGACGCAGCTCTTCTTCGACCGTGTGCACGTAGCGGACACGGTCATTGACACCGCGCATGCTGGGATTGCAGCTCTCCATCAGATAGGGATGGCCCACCACGTTGAGCATGTCGCGATCGTTTTCGTTATCGCCAAACGCCATCATTTCGTTAGGTGAGATCCCCAGCGCGTAACCATAATCGGCAAGCGCGGACCCTTTGCCCGAATCAAAGCCGATAAAATCGGTCCATTCGGTTCCCGACGTCATCACGTCGACACGGTCGCTAAAGAGGTGCTCGAAATACTCCAGCGCCGCCGGCTGCTCTGTCTCGGGCGTTTGAAACGCAATCTTAATGACATCCTCGTCAATGTCCTCGGGACGGTCGACCACCGCCACATCGCAGTGGACCTCGTAACGCAAATGGTCGATGAACGCATCGTTACCGCTTATGGTGTAGAGGTGCCCCTCGCAGGAAAGGGTTACGTCGGCATGGGGGTAGGCGACCACGGCATTCGCGATATCCATAGCAAGGCTACGTTCCATGGAACGTTTGACAACGGCGCGCCCCTCGCTCATCACCAGGGCTCCGTTTTCGCATACATAGGCGAGCTCATCGGCCACCGGGGCAAACAGGTAGCGCAAGCTCGCATATTGACGGCCACTCGCCGGCATAAACACAATGCCGCGACGATGCAGCTCGTCGATGAGCTCAAATGCCTCAGAACGCGGCTCGCGCTCCCCCGGATGCAGCAACGTGCCATCCAAATCGCAGGCGATCAGTTTGATTCCCTCAAGACCCATATGCTTCCCCCAAAGCACCCCATCAAAAGTAAGACGGACTTTGAATAGTTGCCTCTCATAGTCCGTCTTACGCATACGCACGTTAGCCGCGCGCCTTCTTTACGATCGTAAAGTCTGGAGCCATACTCACAACAACATCCGCCGCGCTCGATGCAAAGCGTCGACTGGCATCGAGCTCGCGTGTGACCACCGAGAGCCGAACACCCCCAATACCCCGGAGCATGCGGCCCAAAATAGGCTGCACCGGCGTATACATACGCACGGTATGCTCGTCCGAGTCGCCCCGGAAGAGCGGCGCATGCATGTTGCCGATCTCCCAGCACGCATGCGCGAGCGCAATCGGATCCATGCGGTCGACTTCGACCAAATAGGCCTCGGCGCTGCGCAGGCGTACGACAACCACTACGGACACCGTGCCCGTGCGGTCGACAGCGAGCACGTCACCGTCGGCAAGACGCTCGCCATCAGTGGCATCCAGCCGGGCATTCACCGTGCGCCCCAGCTCCGTCACGCCCACAAACAGGCGCGCATCAGCCTGGTCCCAATCGAGTAGCAGCTCGTCAACCTCAAAGACGCCACCCAGCTCCCGACGAAGCAGGAGTTCATAGGACGGGTCGTTGAGATTTCCCAAGCGCTCCGTAGCTACCAGGTCCACGGACATCAACTAGTCCTCGACCTCGACGAGCTTGATATCAAAGTTGAGGTCCTTGCCGGCGAGCTCGTGGTTGGCGTCGAGCGTCACGGCCTCGGGCGTCACGTCGATGACGACGGCGGGGACAGGCATGCCGCTCGGCGTGGACAGGAAGAGCTTCATGCCCTTCTCGATCTGCTCGATGTTGGGAACCTGCTCGGCCGGGAAGGTGATAACCATCTCGGGATTGTGCTCACCGTAGGCATCGGCCGCAGGAATGTGTACGGACTTCTTCTCGCCCACCTGCATATCGATAACGGCGGCATCGAAGCCTTTGATCATCTGACCGGCACCGCAGGTGAACTCCAGCGGCTCACCGCGATCGTAGGAGCTATCGAACTGCGTGCCGTCGTCAAGCGTGCCGCGATAATGGGTCTTGACCTTCTTGCCTTGGTTGGACATGGTAACCTCCGTGATAAGGGCGGCACACAACGCGGGCCGCCGTGAACATATGGCGCTAACTATACCCTAGTCATACAATTCAAAGACAGTTTGCAAAGAAACGCTGCAACCGGAGGAACCATGGCATATCCCGTATTTGACCTACACTGCGACACCGCCGACCGCATCGGCTGGGCCACGCTCGATCTCGACCTGCGCTTTACCGCCGGCACCGACGGCTATTTCCCCGGCGACGAAACGCATCCGCAAGATTTCGACCTCATCGAGGGCAACGCCTGCGCCATCTCGCTCGCAAAGATCGGCAACACGCCATGGGCACAGTGCTTCGCCACGTTTGTCCCCGACGAGATTCCCACCGCCCACGCCGCGCGCTTCCAGGCGCAGATCATGGCGCACATGAGCGGCCAGGCCATGCTCAACCACGACCGCATGGTCAACGTACGCAGCGCCGCTGACATTCGCCCTGCACTCAAGGACGGCAAGGTTGCCTGCATCCACACCATCGAAAACGCCACGTTCTTTGCCGAGGACCCCGCGCTGATCGAGGCGCTCAAGAGCCTGGGCGTTCTCATGTCATCGCTCAGCTGGAACGCGCAGGGACCGCTCGCGAGCGGCCACGACACCCACGCCGGCCTCACCGCCGCCGGCATCGAGGCGCTTACGCAGATGGAACACGCCGGCATGGTGCTCGACGTCTCCCACCTCAACGACGAGTGCTTTGACGAGGTTGTCGCCCATGCCACGCGCCCCTTCGTCGCCAGCCACTCCAACTCCCGTACCGTCTGCGGCGTCAAGCGTAACCTCACCGACGACCAGTTCCGCACCATTCGCGACATGGGCGGCATCGTCGGCCTCAACTACTGCAGCGAGTTCCTCTCCAACGAAGCAACCGACGAGACCGCCGCAGATGTCACCTTCGACCAGCTGGCAGCCCATATCGAACACTGGCTCGACCTGGGCGGCGAAGATGTCATCGCGCTCGGCGGCGACTGGGACGGCGCCAAGGTACCCGACTTCCTCTCCGATGCCAGCAAGATGCCCGAATTCCAGAACATGCTCTCCAAGCACTTTGGCAAGACCGTGATGCAAAAGCTCTGCAGCGACAACGCCCTTGCCTTCTTCGAGCGTTATTAATTTCACATCCCTTGAGCGGGCCGGTATGCCGAGCGATCGACATGCCGGCCCGTCCCCAATCCAAAGGATAACTTTTGACGCAGCAATTTACGATTTTCCTACCCCGACCGGATGGGACGCCTATCCCCGTCGTCGTTACCAAAAAGCGCGTCAAGAACTTCAACCTGCGCGTCACATCGAGCGGTGAGGTCCACGCCAGCGCACCGCTCGACGCCAGCCGCAAGCGTATCGAAGCGTTTGTAAAGCGCAACAACGGCTGGATTATCAGCCGACTTGCCCAGCGCGAGCAACGTCAGGCGACGGCGCGAGAACCGCTCAGTCCCCTCTCGATCATTGCGCTTTGGGGCAAGCCCATCACGGTACAGGACGCACTCGACCACAACTTTGCATCACCCGCACCGCGACCCAAACAGGCCACCTTCGCAAGTTTTATGGGTACCGACGAATCGAACGGAGGCCCACAGGCCAAGCGGCGCGCAATCCTCGACGGCCTAATGTCCGACGAGCTCCAAGTCCATATCGACCAGCTCTATACGTCCGAGGTCACATCGGCGCTACGCGATATGGTGCACGCATACGAAATCGCAATGGGTGTCGCCGTTTCCCGCGTTTCCGTACGCAGCATGAAAACGCGCTGGGGCTCGTGCACGCCCAAAACCGGCGCCATTCGCATCGCACGAGAACTTGCCGCCTACCCCGTCGAATGCCTCGACATGGTTGTCGCCCACGAGCTCGTCCACTTGCTCGAGCCAAGCCACAATCAGCGGTTCCACGCCCTGCTCGACACGTACTGCCCCAACAATAGAGCCCTATCGCAGCGACTCAAAAAACCGCCCGCCAACGAGCTTTAGCGTCAGCTAGCGCACGCGCTCGATCTCGACGCCACAGCTTGCCAGGGGAAGACCGACGGGCGCCCAAGGCTTATCGAGCTTAACACGCACGCCAAGCAGCAAGGGATAACGACGTAGCAGCATCTGGGCCACACCCTCGGCTGCAGCCTCGATGAGCTTAAACGTATGCTCGCGCAGATAGCCGTCGACATCGTGGCACACCGAGCCGTAATCAATCGAGGCATCCAGGTTGTCATGCTCTCCTGCCGCGCGCAGGTCGGCATAGAGCACCAAGGACACGACAAACTTCTGCCCCAGGGCGTTCTCCTCGGGATACACGCCGTGGTTGGCAAAGACCTCGAGACCGTCAATAGCAATGCGGTCGGCATGGCGCAGGTCGTCATAGTTCACATGAGGCACCGCCGTTGCGGCGGAAATCTCGCCCCTGCCACGACGGGCAAGCTCGGCGCCTTCGACCTTGGTTGCATTCTCAGGTAGCTTTTTGTTAGTCATCGCGATCGTCTCCTTCGTTCAGAACCCCGACCGCGCATGCCGACTACACGCGAATCGACAGGTTCTTTTTATCATCGCTCCAGTTGCAAGCATTGCGTGCGGGGCATGCAAAGCAGGCGCGCGACGCTTTGTCGGCTGCATAGAGCAGACGCTCGAGCGGCTGGCTATTCACGCGCAGCTTTCGATGGCCCAGGATGGCCGTCTTAATGGCTGCGGCATCTGCCGGCTCGAACGCCACGTCTTCGGGCATGCCGCCGAGAATCGCATCAGCGACGCGTTCGCTTGCAACATCATGGGATATACCCGATTCATACTGTTCATCTTTGCCGATATCGTGAAGAAGTGCCGTGGCATAGATGACCTCGCGGTCAAATTCGAGTTGCTCCTCAAGATTCTTGATCCACATGATGCGCGCGACATCCAGCAGATGGTCAATACCGTGGCGGCAAAAGATGCGCCCCGATTCCAACTGCGCAATGTTGCCCAGATGCCGCCGGAACAGCCCGTTGGCACAGATGTAATCAATGCGAGGCATGGCACCAAAGGGGGTCAGGCCCGAAGCCATAAAGCCACGACGCGGCGTTCCCTCATCGGTCTTCGATGCAAAGTCGTTGACGACCCTCATGGTTAGCGGCCCAGCATCCTAAAGAATCGCTCCTCGAGCGACGGATCAGTCTCAAAGACACCGCGACGAGCAAGCGTTACGGTCTTGGTGCCGGGCTTTTGCACGCCGCGCATGGTCATGCACATATGCTCAGCCTCCATCATCACAATCGCTCCTTGGGGAGCAAGATATTCCATGAGGGCGTCGGCAACCTGTGCACACAGCTGCTCCTGCAGCTGCAGACGACGGGCATAGACCTCAACCGTGCGAGCGAGCTTAGACAGACCCGCCACGCGACCGTTGGGGATATAGCCGATTGCAGCCTTGCCATAAAACGGCAGCAGATGGTGCTCGCACAGCGAGTAAAACGTAATGTCGCGCTCGATAACCAAATCGTTCGAAGCGACGGCAAAGGTTTTGGACAGGTGCTCCTCGGCGCTCTGATCCATGCCGCCGGCAATCTCACCATACATACGGGCGACGCGTGCCGGCGTCTCCAGCAGGCCCTCACGAGTTGGGTCCTCGCCTATGCCCTCAAGCAACAGCTTTATGGCGGTCTCAACTTTTTCCTGATCGACCATCTAGGCCTCACTCTTCCGATTTTGCGTTCGCGCTATGGTACCACGCCCTCCGGCATCGGCCACAACCTACATAGTATGGGTCGAATAGACCGGATCGTCTCGCCAAAGCTCCACAGCGTCGCAAAGCGAAACGCCCTCGCGCGCGGCACGAGTGCGCGTGGCGTTCATGTCGATCACCCGCTGATTACTCGAACCCCTAAAACGCAAGGAGATATCGTACAGGTCTTGAACGAACGGGCCGTCCACCAACATATCGAGGCAGGCAAGGATACGGTCCGTCACCTCGGTATGATGACGGCCGCCCGGCATAAGTTCCTCGAGCACGTCGCCGGTAAAGCACCAAATGGTCTTCCCCGACTCCACAGGATAGGTCGCACGCACGCGTTCGATAAAGTCAACGAGACTCGCCTGATTCTCGGGCTCCATAGGCTCGCCACCCAGAATCGTCAGGCCATCAATAAAGGGATGGTCGAGACTCTCGATAATCTTGTCCTCGACGGCACGGTCGAACGGTTCACCCGCGGCAAAGTCCCACGCGACGGAGTTAAAGCAATTTTTGCACCCGCGACGGCACCCGCTCACAAACAGAGAAGTACGAACACCTTCCCCATCAGCGATGTCGAAATACTTAATGTTCGCGTAGTTCATAGGTAACTCTCCCGGGAGGCCGGGGCATATCATCCCGTCCTCAAATATTCTCGGCCTGCGGCCTGCGAAACTGCGGGCGGGACGATATGCCCCGGCCTCATGCAAAGGGTAACTCAATGAACGAAGCGAACATCGAGTATAGGGTTCGAGGTCTAATAAAAACTTTGTTGCAGCTCAACCGTCATCGCAAGTAAATCGCAGCTGCAGCTCGAATTATTTCCGCTAAGAACTTCGAGAAGTGAGCAGACCGCATGCTGCGTCTCAACTACGTCAACTTGGCTGCCCCGTAGCGAGGCCCCGGACCTTTGCTCGATATGAGTTCCGCACGAACAGGAGGCGCCAGTGGCGCCTCCGTCGTGAGCCAGGACTGTCCGAAATAGCGAGTAAAGGTCCGGGGCCTCGCTACGGGGCAGCTTGGGATGGTTATTAGAGATGCAGCACGCGGTCGCGGATCTCCTCGGTTCGACCCTGGTTCCAGAATTGAGTACCGATGTAGCCGCACGTACGACGGGCGACATTCATCTTCTCCTGATCGCGGTTACCGCAATTGGGGCACTCCCACACCAGCTTGCCGTCATCCTCGACAATCTTGATCTCGCCATCGTAGCCGCACACCTGGCAGTAATCGCTCTTGGTGTTGAGCTCGGCGTACATGATGTTGTCGTAGATGTACTGCATCACGCGAATGACAGCCTTAAGGTTGTCCTGCATGTTAGGAACCTCGACGTAGGAGATGGCACCGCCCGGCGAAAGCTGCTGGAACATGCCCTCAAACTTGAGCTTATCGAAAGCATCAATCTCCTCGGACACATGGACGTGGTAGCTGTTGGTAATGTAGCCCTTGTCCGTCACACCCGGAATAATGCCAAAACGACGCTGCAGGCACTTGGCGAACTTGTAGGTCGTCGACTCAAGCGGGGTGCCGTACAGCGAGAAGTCGATATCGCTTTCGGCCTTCCACTCGGCGCATTTGTCGTTCATGTGCTGCATGACGGCCATGGCAAACGGCGTGCCTTCCTTCTCGGTGTGGCTGTGGCCCGTCATGTACTTGACGCACTCATACAGACCGGCATACCCCAGGCTGATGGTGGAATAGCCGCCCACGAGCAGTTTGTCGATCGTCTCGCCCTTCTTAAGGCGCGCCAGGGCGCCGTACTGCCACAGAATCGGTGCGGCATCCGAAAGCGTGCCCATCAGGCGCTCATGACGGCACAGCAGGGCACGATGGCACAGCTCAAGGCGCTCGTCGAAAATCTTCCAGAACTTGTCCATGTCCTGATGCGAGCTCAGTGCGACATCGGGCAGGTTGATGGTCACAACACCCTGGTTAAAGCGGCCATAGTACTTAGGTTTGGTCGGGTCATAGTTCAGCGCGTTGGCAACATTGTTAAAGCCGTTGCCCGAACGGTCGGGCGTCAGGAAGCTGCGGCAACCCATGCAGGTGTAGCAATCGCCATTGCCGGCGGTCTCACCCTTAGACAGCTTGAGCTCACGCATCTTTTTCTCGGAGATGTAGTCGGGCACCATGCGCTTGGCGGTGCACTTCGCAGCCAGCTGAGTCAGGTAGAAGTACGGGGAATCCTCGTAAACGTTATCGTCCTCGAGCACATAGATAAGCTTGGGGAACGCCGGAGTGATCCACACGCCAGCCTCGTTCTTAACGCCCTCATAGCGCTGACGAAGCGTCTCCTCCACAATCATGGCAAGGTCGTGCTTCTCCTGGGGCGTACGGGCCTCATTGAGATACATAAAGACCGTCACGAACGGCGCCTGGCCATTCGTGGTCATAAGGGTCACGACCTGATACTGAATCGTCTGGACGCCGCGACGGATCTCGTCACGCAGACGATCCTCAACGACCTCACGGACCTTCTCGGCAGACGCAGAGACGCCAAGCTCCTCGAGCTCGCGGGCAACCTCGCCGCGAATCTTCTGACGGCTCACCTCGACAAACGGAGCCAGGTGGGTCAGCGAAATCGACTGACCGCCATACTGGGAAGAGGCGACCTGCGCGATGATCTGCGTCGCGATATTGCAAGCAGTCGAAAAGCTGTGCGGCTTCTCGATCAGCGTGCCCGAGATAACGGTGCCATTCTGGAGCATATCCTCCAGGTTCACCAGGTCACAGTTATGCATGTGCTGGGCGAAGTAGTCCGAATCGTGGAAGTGAATCAGGCCCTCGTTGTGGGCATCCACGATCTCCTGGGGCAGCAGCACGCGCTGCGTCAGGTCCTTGGAAATCTCGCCGGCCATGTAGTCGCGCTGAACGGAGTTGACAGTCGGGTTCTTGTTGGAGTTCTCCTGCTTGACCTCTTCGTTATTGCACTCAATCAGCGACAGAATCTTGTCATCGGTCGTGTTCTTTTGGCGCTTCAGGCTCTGAACATAGCGGTAGATGATGTAGTGGCGAGCGACCTCGTAGCAGTCGAGACGCATAATCTCGTCCTCGACCAGATCCTGGATCTCCTCGACCGATACGGTGTGGCCGGCCTTCTCACATGCCTCGGCGACGTTTTGTGCCGCATAGATCACCTGGCGGTCGGTAAGGCGAGAGCCTTCCTCGACCTCCAAGTTTGCGGCGCGGATCGCATTGACGATCTTATCGATGTCAAAGGTAACCTCGGTGCCGCTGCGCTTGATGATCTTCATCCTCTTGCCTCTTTCGCATCGTAGCCTCATTGCGCTTCAGAGCCAAACGATGCCCGGCAGGGCTTACCCTGTCTTGCGGCGCCGTCGCGCAATCTGTGTTTTCGATAACCATAGGCCCTCATGCGGACAATCCTCGCAGCCAATCAAGGGGCTCAAAGATCCATCCAAATAATGGGGCGAATAAGGTTCTCGTTCTCTGTCCGCCATCTATCATACGACAAAGAGGCATCTATATCCTGTATTCTTTTTTTAGGTCAAACACAACATATAGTGTTTCAGCAGGTCAAAGCAATTGGTCAATTTGCAGACGCATTATAAATGAAGGCCTCTTGGCAGACTGCTAAAACGTTATCAACCCAACTACCTGCACAGCAGTTTTGAAACCCCCTCAACCGTGCCGCCGCCAAATAGCACCAAAACCAAGCTGCTCGCGCCAAAAGAATCCAAAAGATTGTCCTTGACCAACATGTTGCGGTCATGATGGGCCAGGACACATGTAATCTGCCGGCACCCCTACGGGATACAAAGACCATCGCGTACGGACCTTGGATCAATATTTGATGACTTATTTGGCGGCGCGCTTGGTGGCAAAAAACAAAACAGCCCAGAGGACATAGCCTCTGAGCTGCGAACATTTGGTGGGCGTTAGAAGATTTGAACTTCTGACCTCTTCCGTGTCAGGGAAGCGCTCTCCCCCTGAGCTAAACGCCCAAATGGAGCGGACAACGGGGCTCGAACCCGCGACCCCAACCTTGGCAAGGTTGTGCTCTACCAACTGAGCCATGTCCGCTTACGAGGATTAATCTTACGTGATGCCCGCATCCTATGCAAGAACTTTTTTTGAAAAGTTTTGCGACGCCCTCGCGAACCTCATGAAGACATCACCCGCAACGGAAGGCGCAGGCAAACGCAAACTCGCCGCAAGAGGCCCCTACATCTCGCCGAGCATGATCCAGGCAGAGCTGTCCTGCGCGAGCCTGCCGTCTGCAAGCGGTGATGAGGTGAGCAGGACCCTGCCCGCCGGCAGCTCCACGGGTGCTGCACCGAAGTTCGTCACACACGCCCAGCCGTTGTCGCGGCGATAGGCGATGACGCCGCCCTCAGCGCCCTCGGCACCATCCGCAAGACCGGTACGCCCGTCAAGATCGAGCCACGCAAGATCGTTGGCGCACCCGCGCAGCTTGCGCCGCAACCAGAGGGCATCACGATAGAGCGCAAGCATCGATGTCGGGTCCGCTTCTTCCCTATCGGCAGCGTAATCGGAAAACCATGCAGGCTGCGGCAGATGGGGCGCCGCATCGGCGTCCGCCGGCGAAAACCCAAACGATCCGCCCTGCGCGGGATCGTCCGCCGCCACCCACGGCAGGGGTACACGACAGCCGTCGCGCCCCTTCTCGCGCTTCGGTCCGTGCGTATTAGTCGCAGTAGGATCTTCGAGTGCAGCCCACGGGATGTCAGCCACCTCAAAAAGACCGAGCTCCTCACCCTGATACACGTATGCCGAGCCCGGAAGCGCCAGTTCAAGCAAAAGGGCCGCCCGCGCACGGCGCTCGCCGAGTTCACGGTCCTCCTCATAAGACGACCCGTCGCGTAAGAGCCAGTCGAGCGCAATCTGGTGGTAGCGCGTCGCCTTGATTTGCGGCAGCGCATAGCGCGTCGCCACGCGCGGCACGTCGTGGTTGGAGAGTACCCAGGTCGAGGCGGAATCGGATTCGATAGCTGCCTTCAAGCCCTCCTCGATTGCAGCGTGCATGTCATCATAGGTCCAAGTGGCCTTGGCAAACTCAAAGTTGAATGTCTGGCCAAGCTCGCTGGGACGCGCATAGAGATACTGGCGCTCGGGCAGCACCCACGCCTCGGCAACGGCGCTGCGCGGCGGATTATAGCGGTCGAACACGCGGCGCCACTCGCGATAGATCTCGTGGACCTCGTTGCGGTCCCACAGCGGATGGGTGCCGTCGTCAACCATGTCATCGCCCTCGGCGAGATGCCACCGGTCGAGGTCATCGCGGTCGAGATCCTTGGCGAGACCGTGCGCCACATCGATGCGAAAGCCATCGACGCCTCGATCGCTCCAAAACGCCAGGACGTCGCAAAAGAACGCGTGAACGTCGGGGCATGACCAGTCAAAGTCCGGCTGCTCGGGCGTAAACATGTGCAGATACCATTGACCGTCCGCAACACGCGTCCAGGCGGGGCCGCCAAAGTTGGCATTCCAATTGGTGGGAGGCAGCTCGCCGTGCTCGCCGCGACCATCGCGGAAGATATAACGGGCGCGCTCGGGCGATCCGGGGCCGGCGGCAAGAGCGGCTTTGAACCAGGGGTGCTGGTTGGATGAATGGTTGGGCACGATGTCGACGATGACCTTGATGCCGCGCGCGTGAGCCGCAGCAATCATGTCATCGAAGTCGTCAAGGGAGCCGAGACGTGGGTCGACATCGCAGTAGTCCGCCACATCATAGCCGCCATCGACAAGAGGCGAAGGGTAAAACGGGCTCAGCCAGATGGCCTCGATGCCCAGCCGCTCAAGATAGTCCATCTGCTGGGTAATGCCCGCGATATCGCCCAGACCCGAACCAGTCGAATCCTTAAACGAACGCGGGTAGATCTGATAGATCGCGGCATCGGACATCCATGAGCGCGAAGAGGACTTTTCTGCAGCCATGGGGTGAGCCTCCCTTGCAACGAGGTTTTGCGAGATGCTCACGATGATACGCCCAAAGCTGTCATTCGAGGCAAACAACGCCACAGCCACACCCCAAAACGCTCGCTCCCTCTCGGGTTCGAGCCTCCTGGGACGAATCGATTGATTAGTGAAAAGAACGGAAGACTCACTCCCCCGGCCACAACAGCGAGCGGGCTCCGGGTGCCCCAGGTTGCCGCGAAAGAGGAGGGAAGCGTACTTTATGTACGCGACCGACGATTGAGGGGGCAAGATGGGGTGCCCGGGGCTCGCGCAGCGTCAACAAAAAACGCGGTTCGTTAGAACCGCGTAAGATAGTTGGAGCGGACAACGGGGCTCGAACCCGCGACCCCAACCTTGGCAAGGTTGTGCTCTACCAACTGAGCCATGTCCGCTTGCGGGTTATTAATTTACGCGAGTTATCCAAAAGACGCAAGTACTTTTTTCAAAAAAGTTGCTCAAAGCAAGTTCACGCAGGGAAATCATGTCAACCCAAGGCGCTAAGCGCACGATTCCAATGCCGAGCTAAACAGCTTCACCATCCGAACGCGCGTGCCGGCGCCATCCGTACGACGGGCAACTTCCACATTATCGACGAGCATGCGCATAAGCTTGATGCCGCGCCCGCGTTCCTCGGATGCCACCGGCTCGCTCGCCCCATCGATAGAATAGCCAGCGCCCCGATCAAGCACTTCAAGCACAACACGATCCCCATAGGCCTGAACCGTCAGGATGCAGCCAACACCGCCTGCATGGTCATACGCGTTACCCAATGCCTCCCCCAACGCCAATGCGACGTCATAACGCTCATCACGCCTCAGGGGAAGCGATTCGAGAAGCTCGGCCACACGGTGCCGATAATACGGGAGATTCTCGATGCCTCGCTGCACTTCGATGCTCTTGCTCCATCGTGGCAACTCTCCCACCTGAATGGCGGGAATCGACTCACGCGCCGGACCCGCAACATGAAGGATGTCGACAAGTCGGGCAATCTCCAAAAAGCGAATGACCTCATCGGAGGCGTTAACGAGCGAAAGCAGGCCCTCTCGCCTCATGAGCTCTCTGGCACGTGTAAGCAAAAACGCCAAACCCGTCGAGTCGATAAAGCCCACAGCTTGGCAATTGATGACAACGCGACGCACGCCCCGGTCGATCAAATTATCCAACCGTCGGCGCAGCACGGACACCGAGGCGATGTCGACATCACCCGGTGGCGTCAGAACCGCTATGTCATTCCACTCATTCATACGACCATGGTTCCCCAAAAGAGCTCGCTCGATGCATACGTATCTGCAACCGCGCAGATTTTGCCCGTCAAGTATCGCGGTCTACGATCGACCCCGTAAAAACTCAAGGGAAACCAGCGCGATGTCATCGTCCAGCGCCGACTCGGTAAAGCGGTCAAGCTCTCCCAAGACCTTACCGCAGATTCCCGATACACCCTCACCCGAGACAGAGAGCAGAAGGTCACGAAGGCGCTGCTCGCCAAAGAAAGCACCCGAGCGATCACGTGCTTCGATTGTTCCGTCGGTATACATGAATAGCATGTCACCAGGAGCGAACGTAAACACGCCTGTCTCGTACACCATGCTCTCAAAGGCACCGATCACGCCCGATTGGCACCCAAGGAGCTCCACTTCTCCCCCTCGGGTTTCTCCGCCGCCAAGCGGCGTCGACGACGGTCTAATGACCATAGTGGGAGGATGTCCCGCAGAGCAGTAGGTAGCGCGACCCGCTTTAAGATCAATCTTGGCGATAAACGCCGTCACGAACGTCTCGACCCTCGAAAAGCCCATGAGCATGCTATTGAGCGAGCGGGCCATACGGGCGGGCCCCGCACCCTCCCAGGCATAGGCCGTCAGCGCCGTCTTGACGAGCGCTGACATCGACGCCGCCTCGATTCCTTTGCCGGATACATCGCCCAAAATCATAACGGCGCAATCGTCGGGAAGACGGACGAGCGTATAAAAGTCGCCGCCGACCAACGCCGAATTCGTTGCCGAAAGGTATACCGAATCGGTCGCGATACCCGGAACGTCACCAAGCGAGTTTCTCATGCCGATCTGGAGGGTCTGAGCGATATGGCGCTCCTCGCGCTTTTGAGATTCGCCCTCGTAGATCAGTTCAAAGTCGTGCGCTAAATGCACCAAGTAGTCATATTCAAGGTCATCAATCGGCTCTTGGCTGCCATCGCGAAGCAGCAACGCGCGCGTCGTCGGACCTTTCGCAACAGAAGCAGGAACGATCGCGTCGTTGCTGTGCTTGCTATCACCTTCAGAGCGCGGACGCCCCGCCTCGATGCCGGAGTCGACGTAGAGGCCCTGGCAAGGCAGGCCATGCGCCCTAAGCCAGCCTCCCATAGGCATCGATTCGTCAACGCGAGTTATACGGACGTGTTTAAGGTCCTCGGCACTCGTGCCGCCCAAAACAGATGTCTCAAAACCATCAGGGCCAGCCCCCAGACGTGCCGCTGGCGCCGTCGTGGAAAAGAAAAGCTTCTCGGGATCGTCCGGCAAAGCAACGCGACTGCCGCCTTCAAAATCTATGACGTAGGAGTCCAAACTGGCGTCATACTCAACAGGGCAAAAATGGCAGTTAAGCATATTGCAGATCTCGGACGATACCGCCTGGGTAGCCGCGGCGGAATCGTCTAGAAAGGTAAACAACTCATCACGTAAGACATTGAGCGAGCGGCCGAGCTCGGCCGTGCGACGGGAGCGAAGGCTCGATGCCATGCCGACCAGCTGGATAGACAGGTAATCGCAAATGACCTCAAGTACATTAACGTCATAGGCGAGCGGTGCCTGGGGGCGTTTCCAACCAACTTCCAGCACGCCAAGGATCTGCGTACCGTAAAAAACGGGAAGACAGATCTCGCTACGGTACGGAGGCATATCCTGCATGCGCAACAGGTGCTTAGAACGATTGTCCAAATCCATAAACATGCCCGAGGCGACACGATCGCCCTCAAGGTCCTGCTGAATCGACAAGCGACAGGCACGCGACTCGCGAAGAACATACGTCGGAATGCCAGCGCCATACGGCAAAAACTCGGGCAGGTAGCTGTCGTGCAGCCCCTTGGAAACACCGCGAAGCTTAAAACCGCCGCTCTCAGAAAAATAGATAGCGGCACCCGAAGCATCGAGCGTTCCTACAAGTTGGTTCAAAACGGTATCAAGCAGACTGGGTAGCTCATCGGAGCCCACGGTGCTCATAATGACCGAGAGCGTGCCAGAGAGACGCTTGTTCGCCACTCTAAGCTCCGAAAGCGCACGCTTGAGCTGACGGTCGTGCGAATACTGTTCTTCGATGCTATGGAGTGCCACCAGAACGCGCGGCGCACGGCGGCCAAAGATTCGAGGCGGCGTAACCGAGCCGGCACAAACCAGGACGGGAATAAAGGAGCCGTCGCTCAGCTTGAGCATCAGTTCGCTCTCGGAGCCATCAGTTACAAATGGCAGGCGATGTTCCGTCGCACGTTCAAAAGCGGACGAGTACAGGACGTCTTTGACATCTCCACCGATGACGTCGGCGCGTTCCTCGCACATCAAGTCGAGCAAGCGATTATTTACATGCAAAATGGTTCCGTCGAGCTCGCAGATAATGACAGCATCGCTCGTAATTTCGACCAATTGGGCAACGTCTGCCCACTCATTGCGCTCAAGCGTTTCCATCGTGAACCTCACCGTCTATCGGTAATAAAAAAGCCTCCGAAGAGGCTTCTCAAATGCGATGGTGTCGGAGGCGGGACTTGAACCCGCATGACCAAAAAGCGGTCACTAGCACCTCAAGCTAGCGCGTCTGCCAATTCCGCCACTCCGACATGCTATGTTGTTGATTCGCAGATCGTTTTGTTGGACCCGCGCGTTCAACGAGGAAGATAATAACCTATGTTTTGAGAACTGTGCAAGCACTTTTTTGAAAAAAGTTTACGAATTTGTAAATGCACTGGTAGACGCTTATGTTCGGGCCGGAACGGGGTCGGCTTCCCAACGCGTCCTCGGGCATGCGGTACATTTTGATTCGCGCTTCGCGCTACAAAATGTACCGCCCCCTGCGGAATGCGTTGGGAAGCCGACCCCGTTCCGGCCCTACGTCCACGTACTCCAGGCACCGTTCTCAAACATGTTCTGAGAGCTGATATAAATTTGGTGGCTCGGCTTTGCCGAGCCCTTATATGGGGAGGCCGGAGCCAAGGCTCCGGCCTCACACAATTCCCTATCAGATTAAGCGAGCGATCAGGGAATCGCACTCCCCCTGCCGAGTTAACGTAGGGCCCGCCCTGGTGTTACTTTTCAGAACACTCCGCACTGATATTTTCTGTATTGAAGACGTCGATGATGCACCCGTATACCATTG
>CATZIU010000025.1:0-36409 GCA_958420165.1 uncultured Collinsella sp.
ACCTGTTTGTCTCGGCCGGCATCTACAGCCTACTCGACACCTTTGAGAAGGAGCACGGCGAGAACTGGGAGCTGCTGCCGCAGTTTGTGGCCATCCACACCAACGACACGCACCCCGCCATGTGCGGACCCGAGCTCATGCGCATCCTCATCGACGAGAAGAAGCTCGAGTGGGATGACGCCTGGAACATCGTGACGCAGGTCGTGAGCTACACCAACCACACCATCCTGCCCGAGGCCCTGGAGAAGTGGCCCATCGGCATGTTCTCCAAGCTCCTCCCACGCGTGTACCAGATTATCGACGAGATCAGCCGTCGTTGGCACGAGTCGTTCGACACCACACAGGAGGGCTGGCAGGAGCGTCTGCGCCAGACCGCCATCCTGTGGGACGGCGAGATTCGCATGGCCAACCTGTCCGTGATCTGCAGCCACAGCGTCAACGGCGTGGCCAAGATCCACTCCGACATCATCAAGAACATCGTGCTCAAGGACTTCTATGCCCTGACGCCCGAGAAGTTCAACAACAAGACCAACGGCATCTCGCACCGTCGCTTCTTTGCCGAGGCCAACCCCACCTATGCCAAGCTCGTGACCGAGGCGATTGGCGACGGCTGGCTGAAGGACGCCTTTGAGCTGGAGAAGCTCAAAGAGTTCCAGAACGACACCGAGTTCCTCAAGGCCGTGGGTGCCTCCAAGCGTGCCAACAAGGAGCGCCTGGCCGCCTACGTCAAGGCCGAGACCGGTCTGGTCATTGACCCCAACACCGTCTTCGATGTTCAGGTTAAGCGCTTCCACGCCTACAAGCGCCAGCTCATGAACATCATGAAGGTGATGGACATCTACAACCGTCGCATCGCCGATACCAACTTCCACGTGACGCCGACGACCTTCATCTTTAGCGGCAAGGCGGCCTCGAGCTACACCTTTGCCAAGGAGACTATCCGCCTCATTAACTCCGTGGCCGATGTCATCAACAACGACCCGCGCGTCAACGAGGTCATGAAGGTCTGCTTTATCCCCAACTTCCGCGTGAGCAACGCCCAGCTCATCTACCCCGCCGCCGAGATCTCAGAGCAGATCTCCACGGCCGGTAAGGAGGCCTCGGGCACGTCCAACATGAAGCTCATGATGAACGGCGCCATTACGCTGGGCACCCTCGACGGCGCCAACATCGAGATCGCCGATCTGGCCGGTCGCGAGAACGAGGCCATCTTTGGCCTGACCGCTCCCGAGGTCGAGCAGCTCTGGGCATCGAACAGCTACTTTGCGTGGGATACCCTCAACGGCGACCGCGAGCGTCTGGGCCGCGTGATGGACGAGCTCAAGGACAACACCTTTGCGGGTCTTTCGGGCAACTTTGAGAGCAGCTACAACGAGCTCATGAACAACAACGACCCCGACCTGGTCATGGCCGACTTCCGCAGCTACGTGGATGCATGGGAGAAACTCACCGGCAGCTATGGCGACCAGGAGACCTGGAACCGCAAGGCCCTGCTCAACACCGCCTCTAGCGGCTGGTTCTCGAGCGACCGCACCATTCGCGAGTACCGCGACGAGATCTGGCACGCGTAAAGGCGCGCGAGCTACCCTATGCCAGCACGGCATTACTCGACGGGCGTGACGTTGCGCCGCGCCCGTCGCTAATGGGTTTAGGAACATCGATGACAGAAGGAGAAATCGATGAGTAAGAAAGAATGCATCGCGATGCTCCTCGCAGGAGGACAGGGCAGCCGATTGGGGGCACTCACCCAAAAGATCGCCAAGCCGGCGGTTAGCTTTGGTGGCAAGTTCCGCATTATCGACTTTTCGCTCTCCAACTGCTCTAACTCGGGCATCGACACGGTGGGCGTTCTGACTCAGTATCGCCCCTACCTGCTGCATGCCTATGTTGGTTCCGGCGAGGCGTGGGATCTGGACAGCCGCGACGGCGGCGTGTCGATCCTGCCGCCGTACGAGACGCAGACCGGCGGCGCCTGGTATGCGGGCACGGCCGACGCCATTACGCAGAACCTCGACTACATTAAGGCCAACGACCCCAAGTACGTCCTGATTCTTTCGGGCGATCACCTGTATCGCATGGACTACCGCAAGATGCTCAAGACGCACATTGAGAACAACGCCGACCTCACGGTGAGCGTTATGCCCGTGCCGTGGGAGGAGGCCAGCCGCTTTGGCATCCTGACCACCGACCCCGAGGACGGCCGTATCACCAAGTTCACTGAGAAGCCCGATAAGCCCGATTCGAATCTCGCGTCCATGGGCATCTACATCTTCTCGGCCGACGTGCTGATCGAGGCGCTCGAAGAGGACGCTCTGGACCAGCGCTCGAGCCACGACTTTGGCAAGGACATCATCCCCAAGCTGCTCGGCGAGGGCAAGCGCCTGTACAGCTACGAGTTCCACGGCTTTTGGAAGGACGTCGGCACCATCGCCAGCTTCCACGAGACCTCGATGGACCTGCTGGGCAACAACCCCGAGTTCGATTTATTCGACAAGCACTTCCCCATCATGTCCAACATCACCACGCGTCCGCCGCACTACATTGGCCCGGACGGTCGCCTGGACGACTGCCTGGTCTCCAACGGCTGCAAGATCTACGGCACCGCTCGCCACTCGATCCTTTCGACCGGTGTCATCATCGAGGAGCGCGCCGTGGTCGAGGATTCCGTGCTGCTGCCGGGTGCGCACGTTAAGAGCGGCGCGCACATCTGCCGCGCCATTTTGGGCGAGAACTCCACGGTCGAAGAGGGCGTGAAGCTCGGCTCTGTCGATACCACCAAGGATACGGCCGTCGTTGGAAATGACGTCGTTATCGGGAAGGGGGAATGATCCGATGATCAATCGCAAGGCCATCGGTTATATCACCGCTAACTACTCTTCGACCTACGGCAGCGTGCTGCTCAAGGACCGCCCCATCGCGTCCGTTCCGTTTTTGGGCCGTTACCGCCTGATCGACTTCCCGCTGTCTAACATGATGAATGCCGGCATCAAGACCGTCGGCGTCGTCATGCCGGGCAACTACCGCTCGCTGATTGACCACGTGGGCTCGGGCAAGGATTGGGGCCTGGATCGCAAGAAGGGCGGCCTGTTCATGGTGCCCGGCAACGCGTATGGCACCACCAAGGGCGGCATGCGCTTTCTGCTGCGCGATATCATCTCCAACAAGACGCTGTTCCAGCGCTCGGACAAGCCCTATGTCGTGATGATGGGCACCAACATCATCTTTAACATGGACCTCAACACCATCATCGACGCGCACGAGAACTCCGGTGCCCAGATGACCGTGGTGTACTGCAAGGCCACGCGCAACGTCGATGACGAGACCAAACTCGAGATTAACGAGAACGGCCGCCTGACGGGCGTGAGCGCCGGCGTCGTGTACGGCGACAACGCCTCTATGGACTGCTGCATCGTCAACCGCGAGACGCTGCTCGAGATTATCGACCACTACCAGGCCGCCGACTATCTGGACCTGCTCGAGGCACTCCAGGGCGACTTTGGCAACATCGACGTGTGCAGCTACGAGTACAAGGGCGAGGTCGTGGGCGTGTTTAGCGAGAAGTCGCTGTACCGCCGCAGCATGGACCTGCTCGACCAGACCGTGGCCGATCAGCTCTTTGACCCCGAGCGCCCGATCCTGACCAAGGCTCACGACGTGCCGCCTTCGCGCTATGCGACCGGCAGCCACGCGTGCAACTCGATCATCTCGGCCGGCTGCATCATCAAGGGCACCGTGCGCAACTCGATCCTGTCGCGCGGCGTCGTGGTCGAGGAAGGCGCTTCGGTGACCAACTCGATCATCAACCAGAGCTGCATCATCAAGAGCGGCGCACGCGTTGAGAATGCCATCCTGGATAAGAACAACGTGGTCCCCACCAATACCGAGCTTCGCGGCACGCCCGAGAACATTCTGGTGCTGGACAAGGCTCCGTTAACTTCCGACACCACCATCGTGCGTTAACGTTGGCACCGCAACATCGCTCGTAACATGTAGAATAGCCGCCCGGTTAGCGCCAGGCGGCTATTCTCGAATTACAACATGGGAGACAATATGGCAGAAACCAGCAAAAAGATGCAGATCGTGTTTGCCTCGGCCGAGTGCGCACCGTTTGTAAAGACCGGTGGCCTGGGTGACGTGGCGGGCTCGCTGCCTGCAGCACTCGTGCGCGCCGGCGCCGAGGTTATCGTAATGGTGCCCAAGTACGCCACCATCAAGGACGAGTACAAGGCGCAGATGGAGCACTTTGCCGACTTTTACGTGAGCCTGGGCTGGCGCAATGAGTACTGCGGGCTGGAGAAGCTCGAGCGCGACGGCGTCACCTATATGTTCGTGGACAACGAGCGCTACTTTGCGCGCGACTATCCGTACGGTTTCTTTGACGACGGCGAGCGCTTCGCGTTTTTCTCCAAGGCCATTACCGAGAGCCTGCAGCACCTGCCCGAAGGCTTTGAGTGCGACATCCTGCACTGCAACGACTGGCAGACCGCGCTGGCGCCCGTGTTCTTGCGCGAGTTCTACCAGGGCCTGCCGCTGTACGACCGCGTCAAGACCGTGTTCTCGATCCACAACGTGGCGTTCCAGGGCCAGTTTAGCGACACCGTGATGGAGGACATCCTGGGTGTGGCGCATATTCCGGCGGCCGCCTCGCAGCTGCGCTGCGACGCCTGCAGCATCAACTACATGCTGGGCGCGCTGCACTATGCCGACGCCATCACAACGGTGAGCCCCACCTATGCGGGCGAGATCCAGACACCCGAGTTTGGCGAGGGCCTGGACGGCGTGCTGCGCGAGCGTTCCTACGCGCTGCAGGGCATTTTGAATGGCATTGACGTGGCGGGCTTTGACCCGGCAACCGACAAGCGCATTGCCGCCAACTACACGATTGACGATCGTTCCGGCAAGGCCGTGTGCAAGGCCAAGCTGCAGGAAGAGCTAGGCCTCGAGGTTCGCGACGACCGCCCGCTTATGGTGATGGTTACTCGCCTGACGCGCCAGAAGGGCATGGACCTGGTCATGTACGCGCTCGACCGCATCCTGTCCGGCGGCGTTCAGGTGGCCGTGCTGGGCACAGGCGACCGCGACTACGAGGACGGCCTGCGCTACTTCCAGGACAAGTACCCTGGCACCATGGCCGCGCGCATCGAATTCGATCCGGCACTGTCGCAGCGTATGTACGCCGCCGCCGACATGTTCCTGATGCCTTCGAAGTTTGAGCCCTGCGGTCTGTCGCAGATCATCGCCATGCGCTACGGCACCCTGCCAATCGTGCGCGAGACCGGTGGCTTGAAGGACACCGTGCAGCCGTACAACGAGTTTACCGGCGAGGGCACGGGCTTCTCGTTTAGCAACTTTAACGGCGACGAGATGGGTGACGCCGTGTTCCGCGCGGCACGACTGTTCTGGGATAACCGCGAGGCCTGGGATCAGCTGGTCACACAGGCCATGAGCCAGGACTTTAGCTGGACGCGCTCGGCCGACAAGTATCTGGACCTGTACTTCTTTATGCACCCGGAGATTGAGAGGCCGGTAGCTGTGGAGGCTGCTGCGGCTGCCGATGAGCCGGTTGCTGCTGAGGCCGAGCCTGCGGCGACCGTTAAGGAGCCCGCTGCTGTTGAGGAGCCCAAGGCCGAGGAGAAGCCGGCGGCCGAGGCCGAAGTTAAGCCCGCCGCGAAGCCTGCCGCCAAGAAGACGACGGGCCGCAAGACGACGGCTAAGAAGGCCACGACCAAGAAGGCCGCTGCTAGCAAGACTAGCGCCGCTAAGGCAACTACTGCCAAGGCATCGACTACGCGCAAGCGTACGACCGCCGCTGCCAAGAAGGCCTCCGAGGCCGAGGTCGCTCCCGAGGTAAAGGCCGAGACCACCGCCGAGGCCAAGCCTGTGGCAAAGGCTCCGGCCAAGACCGCTGCCAAGAAGACGACCGCGTCCAAGACCACGACCGCCAAGAAGACCACGGCAACGAAGTCGACGACGACAAAGGCTGCTACGACGAAGGCCGCCGCGAAGACGACCCCGAAGGCTGCTGCAAAGCCCGCCGTCAAGGTCGAGGAGGCGCCCTCCGAGCCCAAGGCCAAGGCAGCTGTCGAGGCAAAGCCGACCGCCAAGACCACCACGCGCAAGCGCGCTACGACGACGGCCAAGAAGGCCACGACCAAGGCTGCTGCTCCCAAGGCAGAGGCTAAGGCCGAGGAAAAGCCCGCAGTAAAGGCCGAGCCGGCTCCGAAGGCCGCAGAGGTCAAGACCGCTCCCAAGGCCAAGGCAAAGGCCGAGCCCGCCAAGGAGGCCCCGATCTCCCCCGCTGTTCCGGCCGAGGAAAAGGCCCCGACCAAGAAGACCTCCGTCCGTAAGGCAACGGCCACCCGCAAGCGTCACTAGTCAGGACGATTAAAACTTAATCCAACGCAAAAGAGGGCGCCCCTACCAGGCGCCCTCTTTTTGGTTGAACTTCTGTATTAAAAAGAGGGCCGGTTCACTACGACAAAATGGCTCCAGCCGACCACGGCGGGTAATCTACGAAATTAGCAACGCCTCTACCTGCGGTTTTAATATCACCAAATTGACCGTGGATGAGATCATTCAAATCGTCGTAGTAAACCGAAGTACTTTTGTTTGACTACAAATAGTATCCGTCTGGGCATTTTCGAATACCGCGATAATTTGGGTGGTAAAACGATTTTCTAGGACAACCGTTCGCCGATGGTAAACGGATGTTGTTTATACAGCCTGTGTACAACAGATATACTTACATCCTGTGCGTAAAGCCCATGGCCCGCAGGCCGTGATTCTATTGAACTGGACCGTATTATGAGATTGATTCACAACAGCCGTCTGCCGCAGTTTCGTACTCCGTTTGGCGCTGTGACCACTGGAACTTCCGTTTCGCTATCGGTGATTTTGGAGGATGCCGACCCCAACCAGGCAACGCTCAACCTGCGCACCTGGGTCGATGAGATCGGTGAGTCTCTGTATCCCATGACGCACGAGGGCGACGGCATATTTACCGTAGAGCTTGAGTGCACTGAGCCCTGTCTTATCTGGTACAGCTTTATCTGCAACATCGAGGGCCAGCCCGAGGTACGCCTGGGTGCACCGCAGGGTCGCACCGGTGGCGAGGGTGTGACCTACAACTACGCCGAGGTTCCGTCCTTCCAGATTACCGTCTACAAGCACCGAGAGAACCGTCCCACTTGGTACGAGCGCGGTATGGTCTACCAGATCTTCCCCGACCGCTATGCACGCGACGAAAACTGGCGCGAACGCACGCTTGCCGAAGTTGAAAAACCGCGCAAAGGAATCCAGCGCCGCATGGTCGAGGACTGGAACGAACCGCCCGAGTACGAGCGTGCCGAAGACGGCTCCATCAAGACCTGGGATTTTTACGGCGGCTCGCTCAAGGGTATCCAAAATGACCTGCCCCGCATTGCCGAGCTAGGCTTTACGGCCATCTACCTCAACCCCATCTTTGAGGCCGCGAGCAACCACCGCTACGACACGGCCGATTACACCAAGATCGACCCGATTCTGGGCACCGAGCAGGACTTTACGGAGCTGTGCGAGGCGGCCGAGAAGCTCGGCATTTCCATCATCCTTGACGGTGTCTTCAACCATACGGGCGACGACTCGATCTACTTTAACCGCTACGGCAATTATCCCGGCGTCGGTGCTTGGCAGAGCAAGGACTCGCCGTGGCGCGATGCGTTTTACTTCCATGAGGACGGTTCGTATGACTGCTGGTGGGGCGTGGGCAACATGCCCGCCATCAATGAGAGCTCCGAACTGGTGCGCGAGCGGCTCCTGGGCAAGGACGGCGTGATTCGCAAATGGCTGCGCGCCGGTGCCCACGGCTGGCGACTCGATGTGGCAGATGAACTTTCCGATGACTTCCTGGCTGAGATCAAAAAGGCCGTGCTCGCCGAGAAGCCCGACGCGCTGCTGCTCGGCGAAGTTTGGGAAGACGCCTCCAACAAGATCAGCTATGGCCATCTGCGCCGCTATCTGCAGGGCTCCGAGCTTGACTCTGCTATGGATTACCCCTTCCGCGACATGGTCATCGGCTTTTTGATGGGCTACAAGAACGCCTATCAGGCTGCCGAGGACATCGAGACCCTCCGCGAGAACTACCCGCGTGAGGCATTGTCCTGCGCGCTCAATCTGCTTTCGAGCCACGATCGTCCGCGCATTATCTCGGTGCTCGGCGGTGGTCCCGACGAGTCGCAGCTGCCCGAGAGCGAGCGCAGCAAGTGGCGCCTGGACGAGAACTCCATGGGCCTGGCCAAGAGCCGCTTTTGGCTGGCGACGCTCATGCAGATGACCTTCCCGGGCGTGCCCTCGATCTATTATGGCGATGAGTACGGCCTGGAGGGCCTCACCGATCCGGGCAACCGCCGCACCCTGCCGACCAAGGACCAACTCCACGACTTCGATACGCTAGCCATCGTTAAGAACGCATCTGCCATTCGCCGCGCGTTACCGTTTATGGTCGATGGCGAGATCAAGGCCTTTGCGCTCAACGACGACGTCTTGGCCTACACCCGCACGGGCAAAGACGGCGAGGCCGCGACGGTTATCATCAACCGCAGCCTGCGCAATTCGCACTGCGTGACGATTCCGGCGCTCGGCGAATGCGCAAGCGACGTGATCAGCGGCCACGAGTGCGAAATCCACAACGGTACCGTCACGCTCGACCTGTACCCGCTGGGCTCTTCGATCATCTATCACCATGCCGAGAAGCGCCTGCAGGAGCCGCTCGACCACGGCGCGGGCGTCGTATGCCACATCACCTCGGTGCCGACCGATGACGGCAAGCCCGGCACAATCGGTGCGCCCACGCGTCGTTTTATCGACCACCTGGCCGCCATGGGCATGCGCTACTGGCAGGTCCTTCCCGTCAACCCGACGGACTTCTTCCGCTCCCCCTACGCCGGTCCTTCGGCCTTTGCAGGCAATATCGACCTGCTGCCCGAGAGCCACGAGGAGCTGGCCGCCGACTTCGTCACCTGGAAGACCCGCGGCGGCGAGGATGCCGACCCGCTGTACACGGCGTTTAAACATCGCAACGCCGACTGGCTCGAGAAGTACTGCGTCTACATGGCGGTAAAGAAGCACTTTGAGGGCGAGTCACGCCACGATTGGCCGGAAGATGTCGCGCGCTACAACGAGCACCTGATCGATGACAAGCGCTTCCACGACGAGGCCGAGCTGCAGGCGTACATGCAGTATCGTTTTGACCTGGCCTGGTGCGAGCTTATGAACTATGCACACAAGAAGGGCATCGAGGTCATCGGCGATATCCCCATGTATGTTTCGGACGATTCGGCCGACGCGTGGAGCGAGCCCGAGAACTTCTGGCTGTCCGACACCGGCAAGGCGATTGAGATTTCGGGCGCGCCGCCCGACAACTTTGCACCCGAGGGCCAGGTCTGGGGCAACCCCACCTTCCGCTGGGATCACATGAAACAGAACGGCTATAGCTGGTGGATGGATCGGCTGCGTCGCGCGTTTTCGCTCTACGACCGCGTGCGCCTGGACCACTTCCTGGGTTTCCACAGCTACTTTAGCATCCCCGCCGGCAAGGCCTGTGCCGACGGCCGCTGGCTGGCTGGCCCGGGCAAGGACCTATTCCAGACGGCCTACGACGAGCTGGGTCCGCTCATCTTTATTGCCGAGGACCTGGGCTATTTGACGCCTGGTGTTCGCGCGATGGCTTCGACCTGTGGCTTCCCCGGCATGGACGTACTGGAGTTTAGCAACTACGACGTTCGCTGCGGAATTCATCCCACACCGGGCAAGATCCTGTACACCTCGACGCACGACACCTCAACGCTTGCCGGATGGTGCACGCGCTCCTTTGCGGGCGGCGACGAACCGAGCGGCATTGCATTGTCAAGCGAGCTCATGGGCGATGCCCTGGCAAGCGATGCTCCACTCGTGATGATGCCGCTGCAGGACGTGCTGGGGCTGGGCGACGATGCACGTATGAACGTGCCGGGCGTGGCAACGGGCAACTGGACCTGGCAGGCGCAAGAGGCCGACGTTGCGGCGGCCGAAGAGAAAACTGCGAAGCTCCTGCGCAGCACCCATAGATTCTGGGGCGAAGCGTGATAAAACCCCCGATATAGGGTACAGTTACAGCTGTTTGAATTTTTGCGGGCAGAGCGATCTGCCCGCTTTGTGCTGAAAAGGAAGTATTATGGCGCGCTACGATTACAAGTGCACGAGTTGCGGCAACGTGTTTGAGGTTGAGCACCCCATGTCCGAGACGCCCGAGGTCGTATGCCCCAGCTGCGGCGCCCCGGCATCCAAGACGTTCTCGGCCAGCGGCATTAAGTTCGAAGGCAGCGGTTTCTACAACACCGACCAGCGAAGCGGCGGCTCCAGCACCAACGCCACCAGCGGCTGCTGCGCCAACTGCCCGCACAACCACTAGTGACAAGCGGCCCCGCGATCAAGCCCGATCGCGGGGCCGCTTCTTTACGCTATAGGTAGCTAATTAATTTTTAATAATTAGCATATTTTAAAATCCGCCCATACCAGCAGAATAGGGATCGTCACAGGTACCATCGCTATACCAATGAGTAGACCCCACGTAATTGCCATTTTCGTCATAAACATCCATAGTTTTAATGACTACTTTGCCGCCGCCGTTAGAGGAGCCTCCCGAATAGCCGCTTCCACCAGAATAATTATTACCGCTATAAGAATTGTTGGAATAATTGTTTTGCTGAGAAGCCTGCTGCTGAGTCTGCGCCACTTCCTCTTGAGTCTTCGCCTCAGCTTCTGCTTTTGCCTTATTTACATCATCAATACGAGTTTGATAACGACTAATCTGTTCATTGATTTGATCAATGAACTTCTTAGAATCCTTTTTGGCATCTTCAAAAATAAGCTTCTGATTATCTTTATTAGAAATATCATTAAGAAGACCATTGAGGCTATTAATATGCTGCTGGAGAGAGTCAGTATCTTCAGTAGAATTCACATCAAAATTAGCATGATCAACTAGAGAAGTATTCCACTCATTATTTTGAGCCTTACGGCAGCCTTTAATAATGGAATCGTATTTATTGAGCAACTTCGTCCAATCAGGGGAAGTGCCATCCGCATACTTAAAACTGTCATTAGAGATTTCTTTATTCAAAATCTCTTTATTATTTTGAGCATTTTTAATGGTATCAAGACGTTGCTCAAAAGTTAGTAACCCAGGATCAGCCTTAAAGGCAGCAACACTATCGCTAGCCTTTGAATACAAAACTTCAACCTGCTGATTATGTTCACTACATGCTTGTTTGTAATTGTAACCAGCATAACCACCGACACAACCAGCAATGAGCAGAGCAACAATACCGGCACCAATAATTACCCGCTTTTTAATCGAAGAATTCTCAACCTCTTCATTTTCCTGAGTATTATCTTCAGGATTGTCAATCTTGTCACTATTAAGTTCGTTCATTTTAACCCCTCAATATTAAATCTGCGAGCGGTTCATGCATCCAGAAACTTACCAAACCCAACCGCTTACTTTCATACCCGATTTATTAATCCCAGTTCCAGAAAAATCTTCCTTATGAGTTGCGGTGAAATAGGGACTGTTTGGTGGGTAGAAGCCGCTATTCAATCCCTATTTCACCGCAACTTAGTTGTTACTTATGGACCAGGCGGGCGCAGAAGTGGCCGTCGTAGGAGTCGGCGTTTACGGGGACGCTTTGGAAGAGGCCTCGAGCGTTCTGGCGGACGGAGACGAGTTTCTTAGCCTGGGCAAACTCGGGCAGCTGCAGGATTTGCGCCTCGGAGAGCGGCGCCACGGTAAAGCCGGCACCCTCGGGAGAAGCCAGGAAGGCATCCACGACCTGAGTGTTCTCCTCAGCAAAAACCGAGCAGGTGGCATAGATAAGCTCACCGCCGGCAGCCACGCGCGCGGCGGCTTCCTTGAGCATCGTCAGCTGCAGTTTAGGAAGCTCAACCGTCACGTCCTTTTCGGTCAAGCGCCACGGAATCTCAGGATGACGGCGCATGGTGCCGGTACCCGAGCATGGGGCATCGATAAACACTGTATCGAACAGAACGGGTTTACCAAGCATCGCATCGAACGACGTGAGGACCTCGTCAAGCTCGCAGGCATCGCCCGAAACCGTACGAACACCCGTAATACCCGCCTTATGCAGACGCGCGAGATTCTGATCGCACTTGCGGTCGTGCAAATCGAGTGCGGTGTGCTGACGATCGTAGCCGGCACGCTTGGCCTGACACATCATCACATAGGTCTTGGTGCCACGACCGGCGCCAATCTCCAGGCAACGCCCGGGACGGGTCGCCGCAGTAGCGATGAGCTGGGCGTTAAGGTCCGAGGCCACGGCCGCTGCGCGTTCAAACACGCCCGACGCAACGGTGGCCTGGGCATCGACCGGCGCATGGCAACCCGGGAACACCGGCGCCACAAGCTGCGATAGGTACGGATCAGGCTTGGTTGCAAAGGCGTTCTCGTGCAAAGCGAGCGGCGCGGGAGCCAGATTTCCTGCAAAGTTGAGCGCGCCCTCGGGCGTATCGAACGACGCCATAGTGCGAGCACACAGCCAGCGCGGCATACCCATCAGGCGAGATAGGCGAACCAATCGGCGCTCGGACTCATCGGCATCCGCCGCAGTGGCAAAGTCCTCGACATTGTCCGCGACCTTATGCAGCACGGCGTTCGCCAGACCAGCAGCCGATTTAGCGCCGCTACGAACCAGCTCAACGCCCTGACTCACGGCAACGCGACCCGGGGTATGCAGGTAGAGCATCTCGAAGGCCGAGATGCGAAGCGCCATGCGAACGCGCGGCGCGACCTTTTTGGGCTTATCGAGAAACTGATCGAGCAGCTCGTCCAAAATGCCCTGGGTGGCTGCAACACCAAGTGCCAAACGAGCGGCAAAGGCAGAATCGCGCTGGTCAATGGCCTTGGCCGAAGCACGGGACGAGAGAACGTCACGTGCGTACATGCCGCGGCGATCGGCCTCCATCAGCACATCGAGCGCAAGTTTGCGCGCGGGAGACAGCTTGCTCATGACAAAACACCCCAGATAAGATCGGCGCCTTGCAGCCCAGCAGCCCAAGCAGAAGCGGCCATGGCACGCTTGCCATCGGGCTTAACCTCGAGCAGTTCAACCGCACCATCGGAAAGACCAAGGTAAACACGCTTGGTCTTAATGAGAACCTGACCCTCGCCAAGCGACACATCCGCCAGCGCAGCATCGAGCACGCGAACCGACTTACCGGCAATCACGCAGCGAGCGGGTGCAGTGTCGGACGAAGCCAACACGTGACGCACGCAATCGAGCGCCGCCATCTGCGGATCCAGACGCATCTCCTGCTTGGAAATCTTGGCAGCATGCGTGACGAGCGACTCATCCTGCTCGGTCCACACCGCTGTGTCATCGGCAAGCGAGGGCAGCGTATCGGCCAGCAGCTTACCGCCCAGCTCGCCAAGCTCCATCGTCAGTGCCTCGGCATGCTTGCCGGCGACAGATGTCGAGGCCTGCGCACAATAAGCGCCGGTATCCACGCCATGCCCAATACGCATAATGGAAACGCCGGCAACCTCATCACCAGCAAGAATCGCACGCTGAATGGGAGCGGCGCCACGCCAACGCGGCAGCAGCGAAGCATGAACATTCACAATACCAAGCGGCGCCATATGCAGCACCTCATCGGGCAAAATGCAGCCATAGGCAGCCACGCAGAATATATCAGCCTGCGCAGCCTGAAGCGACTCGACAACCTCGGGCGTCATACGATTGGCCTCAACAACCGGCAACCCCAGCTCAAGCGCCTTGGCCTTAACAGGAGAAGGCTCAAGCTTCTTACCACGCCCACGAACAGCATCGGGACGAGTAATGACAAGCGCAATCTCATTCCCAGCCTCAACAAGCGAAGTCAGCGAAGGCACAGCAAAATCAGGCGTACCCATAAACACAATACGCATAAAGGACGTCTCCCCTCAACCAAAGCCGAGACGGCTACAAATAACAGCGGAAAGCGAGTACCCAGCCCATCCGCAATAACAATTCAACAAGAACAAATATACCCAAAACCAAAGAAAGAGCCGCATAAAAGCAGCTCTCTCAACAAAGCACCTATCAGCGAAGACGTCCCTCCCTGGCCCGATGGCACCCGGGCGAGATAAGCAGCGTCAAAGTAGTCCCCGGGGCGCCCGCCTATATCGTCCCGCGCGCAGTTTCGCAGCGAAGCGAGAATGTTTGAGCACGGGATGATATAGGCGGGCGCCCCGGGGACGGACGACCTACTCCGTCTCGCCCGGTCGAGCGCCGCGAGCCAGGGCGTCCTGGTACTCCTTGACGGCCTTGAGCCTCTGCATGGGCTTCAGTCGCTCGAACATGGTGTTGCCGTGCAGGTGGTCAATCTCGTGCTGCAGGCACACGCAGAACAGATCGCCCGAGGCCTCGTAGCGAATCAGGTTGGCGTCCAAATCATATGCCTCGACGACGACATGGTCGGGACGCTCGATCTCGCAGCTAATGCCAGGGATGGAAAGGCAGCCCTCGCTAAACGGCACCAGATGGTCGCTCTGCTCAACAATGACAGGGTTGATGAGCACATACGGGTCATAGTCGTTCTTGTCGCTGTAATCGCAGTCGATCGTGACGAGTTGAATGAGCTCACCGATCTGCGGGGCGGCCAGGCCGCAACCGCCGTTGTCGAACATCATCTTCTTCATCTTCTCGGCAAGCGCCTCGATCGCCGGGGTGATCTCCTCGATGACGGCGCACTCCTGGCGCAGACGAGGGTCGGGCGACAGTACGATTCCGTTGGCTTCCATGGCCATCCTTTCGGGTTGTTACATCAAATCATAAGCGTCGACGTCAACGCTCACGCTCACGCCGCGCACGGAGCCCACCTCTTTGAGGCAGGCGTCGATATCATCAGAGACATGGTACCCCACGGGCGACTTCACAAGCAGGTGGAAGCGATAACGGTCCTTGGCTCTCTCGATTACACACGAAGCCGGGCCCAGCACCTGCGGCACAGCGCTACCCACCCGCAAAAAATCGGGAGCGGCGGCATGCCAGCGGCGCTTGAGCAACTTTGCGATACGCCCAATATAATCCTGCGCATCATCCGCGTTCGCTGACCACACCAAAATGTTAACCAGGCGCACAAACGGCGGATACAGCGCTTCGCGACGCTGGTCCAAGTCGTAGTCGGTAAAGATCGAGCGATCATGCTCGGCAACGGCGCGAATGACCGGGTCCTCGGGCAGATAGGTCTGGATAATGACCTCGCCAGGGCGATCGCCGCGCCCGGCACGGCCGGCGACCTGCTCCAGCAAATCGTAAGCGCGCTCCCCCGCTCTAAAATCGGGAAGCTTTAATGCAAAGTCGGCATTAACCACGCCCACAAGGGTAACCTCGGGAAAGTCGAGGCCCTTGGCGATCATCTGGGTGCCCAGCAGCACCGCGCAATCGGCGGCATCGAACTGTTCAAGCAACTTCTTGTGCGCGTCCTTGCCACGCGTGGAATCGGCGTCCATGCGAATGATGGCGACATCCTCGGGCAGCATCTGGCGCAAGGCGTCCTCGATCTGCTGCGTGCCTAGGCCCATTTTTGCCAGGTAGCGACTGCCGCATTTGGGGCAACGGCTCGTGGGCGCCGGATAGGGCTGCACGCGCCAGGACGAACCGCAGGTATGGCACTGCAACGAATGCGTGCGCTCGTGATACGTGAGCGCGGTGGAACAGTGGTTGCAGGTGGGGACGCAGCCGCACTCGCGGCACATCAAAAACGGCGCAAAACCGCGGCGGTTGTGCAGCAGCACGGCCTTCTCACGACGCTCGACCACGCGTTCCAAGCCTTCCATTAGCGGTATTGAGAACATGGAGCGGCTGCCGTGCGAGAACTCGCGGCGCAGGTCGGCAATGCGAACCTCGGGCAGCACGGCGTGTCCCGGGCGCTCGGGCATCTCGACGCGTGTCCAAGTGACACCGTTGAACGTGCCGCGGCGGCAGCGGTCGAGGGCCTCGGCAGAAGGCGTAGCCGAGCCCAACACGAGCGGGCAGTGATAGCGACGCGCCATCTCGGCCGCCACCTCGCGCGCATGGTAGCGCGGGCTGGAACCCTGCTTATAGCTGGTCTCGTGCTCCTCGTCGATGATGATGAGGCCCAGGTCGCTGAGCGGGCAAAAGAGCGCCGAGCGGGCGCCCACGACCACGCGTGCGGCACCGCTGGCGACCATATCCCACTGGTCTAGGCGCTCACCGGCCGAAAGGCGCGAATGGAACACAGCAACCGTCTCGCCAAAGCGCGAACGGAAGCGCCCGACGGTTTGGGCCGTCAGCGAGATCTCGGGCACAAGCACGCACGCTGAACGGCCGGCCTCGAGCACGCGCTCGATAGCGGAGAGGTAGACCTCGGTTTTACCGGATCCGGTGACGCCGTCGACAAGGACTACGTCGCCGTGCGCATCCAGGCGAGCGCGCTCAATCTGCGCGAGCGCCTGCTGCTGGCCGTTCGTAAGTGCGACCGGCGCTTTACCGCTTGCCGAGGACAGCGTAGTCTGCTCGCTGCAACCGCGCCAGGCACGGCGCTCCTCCACCACCACGACGCCGCGTTTTTCGAGCGCCTTGATGGTCGCCGACATACTGTTGTAGAGCAAATTGAGGTCGCGCGTCGTGACCGGTCCGCACTGGAGCGCCTCGATGAGCTGACGCTGGCGAACTGCGGTCTTGGGCGGCGTATAGTCAAAGCCCTCGGGCGTAAGCATCACCCGGCGGTTTTGGATAGGCTTGACGGCGGGACGCTCGACCGTCCACGCCCCGTCATCGCCCTTAACGACACGCGGGCTGCCACCCGGAGGCAAAAACAGGCGCAGGCATTCGGAAAGCGTCGCGACATACTCGCGGCTCATCCAACGCGCTATGCGCGCAGCCTCGGCGGTAAAGAGCGGTTTGCTGAGGACGGCCTCGATAGGCTTGATGCGCGCGGGATCGAGGGCGTCGTTACCTTGCAGGTCGGCCAGCTCGGGCGCGATGTCGACAATGTAGCCCGCGGCCGCACGGTTGCCAAAATGAACGAGGACGGTGGAACCGATCTGAGCATCGTTGGCGAGCGACTGCGGAATGCCGTAGGCAAACGGCTCGGACAGCGCACGGGTCGGGATGTCGAGGACTACGCTCGCATAGGCGGCAACGGGTTCGGGTGCGGGCTCGGGCTGCGCCGGGGCGGCGGCGGGCGCCGGCGCCGCCGGAGTCTCCTCCGGTTCCGGCGAACTGAACAGCGACAGTTGCTCGGCCATGGCCCCAGCACCTCCTATTCCATACGTATACAGAAACAAGAGCCCCGCTCGGGGTGAACGGGGCTCGGATACATGCGTTTACGCAGCTGCTACAGTGCCATCGTGCGGGCGCGGTCGATGCGCGCCAGGCAGTCGTCGCGGCCGACGAGCGCCATGGTCTCGCCCAGCGGAGGGCTCACCATGTTGCCGCAGACGGCGACGCGCACGGCCTGGAACACCACGCGCTTCTTGAGGTCCATCTGCTCGGGCAGCGGCTCAAGCGCGGCATCGATGGCCTCGGCCGTCCACTCGGTAACACCCTCAAGCGCGGCCTTGGCGGCATCCAGAATGGCACCCATGCCCTCCTTGGCCAGGCCCTTGTTGACAGACTTCTCGTCATACTCGAGCGTCTCGGCCGTGGCAAAGATGGGAGCGGCAACGGTCACGGCGTCGGCCGGCATCTTGGTGCGCGGCTTAACGATGGCGGCAAGCGCGTCGATCCAGTCCTCGCCGTACTCGACGTTACCCTCGATGAGACCCGCCTCGTGCAGCTCGGGGACCATGATCTCGTCGGCAAACTGGGCGTCAGACATGCCGTTGATGTACTCGGCATTGACCCAGTCGAGCTTCTTAGGGTCGAAGGTTGCCGGGTTCTTGGAAATGCGGTCGAGCGAGAACTTGCTGGCCAGAACATCGCGCGGGATGATCGTGGTCTCGCCGTCGAGCGACCAGCCGAGCAGCGCCAGGTAGTTGACGAACGCGTCGGGCAGGTAGCCGGCATCGCGGTACTCCTCCACCGAGGTGGCGCCGTGGCGCTTGGAGAGCTTCTTGCCGTCGGCGCCCAGGATCATAGAGATGTGGGCGAACGTAGGCACGGGCGCGCCGAGGGCCTCGTAGACCATGACCTGGCGCGGGGTGTTGGACAGGTGATCGTCACCGCGGATGACGTGGGTGATCTTCATCATGGCGTCATCGACGACGGTCGCGAAGTTGTACGTGGGCGTTCCGTCGGAGCGGAAGATGACAAAGTCGTCGAGCTCCTTGGCGTCGAAGGTCACCTCGCCATGGACGGCGTCGTGGATGACGACGTCGCCGCGGTCCTCGGGCACCTTGATGCGCAGGGCGTAGGGCTCGCCGGCCTCGATGCGGCGGCGTGCCTCCTCGGGATCAAGATCGCGGCAACGACGCTGATAGCCCTGGAAGGGGTCCTTGCGCTCCTGAGCGGCCTTGCGATCGGCCTCGAGCTGCTCCTTGGTGCAGAAGCAGGGATAGGCCTTGCCCTCATCCCAGAGCTGCTGGGCGGCCTGCTTGTAAAGGTCCAGACGCTCGGTCTGGGCATAGGGGCCAAAGTCGCCGCCCACCTCGGGGCCCTCGTCCCAGTCCAGACCCAGCCAACGCATGGCGCGCAGAATGATCTGCGTGTTCTCGTCGGTGGAACGGGTGGGGTCGGTGTCGTCGATGCGCAGGATGAACGTACCGCCGTTTGCGCGGGCGAAAGCCCAGTTATAGATAGCGGTGCGGGCGCCGCCGATGTGCAGCTTGCCCGTCGGTGAGGGTGCAAAGCGGACGCGAACGTCTGATGCCATGGAAATCTCCTCGATTGCAGGATGGATGTCTAACTGCACCAGTATAAAGCAACAATGCCCACCTCCGCACAAAGGGCACCGACCTACTCATTTAAGCCTGTCCCCAATGAGTAGGTGCGGAAAGGGTGTGAATATTCGTTTAACGCGCTATGATGTGCCCTTGCATACAGAGCCCGGCGGAATGGTAACGGTCGCCGGGACACGTTTTTGAAAGGACAATCATGTCAGAAGAACTTCGTTCCATCCCACCCCAACACGGGTCCTTTGTGTTTACGTCGGAGTCGGTGACCGAAGGTCATCCCGATAAGATCGCTGACCAGATCAGCGACGCCGTCCTCGACGCAATCCTCGCTAAAGAAATAGAGCTGCAGGAGCAGGGCTACATTGCGCCCAACGGCGTGCCCGCCAACGTCGAGAACGTCCGCTGCGCCTGCGAGACCCTCGTGACCACCGGCACCGTCATCGTCGCCGGCGAGATCCGCACCCAGGCCTACGTCGATGTGCAGGAAATTGCCCGTGGCGTTATCCGCCGCATTGGCTACAACCGCGCAAAGTTCGGTTTTGACTGCGATACCTGCGGCGTTATGAGCCTCATCCACGAGCAGTCGCCCGATATCGCCCAGGGCGTCGACGAGTCCTTCGAGACCCAGACCGGTGCCACCACCGACCCGATCGACCTGATCGGCGCCGGCGACCAGGGCATGATGTTCGGCTACGCCTCCAATGAGACCAAGACCCTCATGCCCATGCCGCACTACCTGGCAAGCCGCCTGGCCGAGCGCCTGGCCGCCGTGCGCCACGACGGCACCCTGCCCCATCTGCGCCCCGACGGCAAGACCCAGGTCACGGTACGCTACGAGGACGGCGAGCCTGTGGAGGTCACGACCATCGTCATCTCCACGCAGCACGCTGCCGAGATCGAGGACATGGGCAAGATCAAGGACGACCTCATCGAGCACGTCATCACCCCCGTCATGGCTGCCGAGAACATGCCGTGGGACAACGCCGACATCTATGTGAACCCCACCGGTCGCTTTGTCGTGGGCGGCCCCATGGGCGACACGGGCCTCACCGGCCGCAAGATCATCGTCGACACTTACGGCGGTTACGGCCGTCACGGCGGCGGTGCCTTTAGCGGCAAGGACTGCACCAAGGTCGACCGCTCCGCCGCATACGCCGCTCGCTGGGTCTCCAAGAACGTCGTCGCCGCCGGCCTTGCCGACCGCTGCGAAGTCGAGCTGGCCTACGCCATCGGCGTGTCCAAGCCGTTGTCGATCATGGTCGACACCTTTGGCACCGCACATGTTGCCGAAGACAAGATCGTCGAGGCCGTGGAGAAGACCTTCGACCTGCGCCCGGGCGCCATCATCCGCGACCTGGACCTGCGCCGCCCCATCTATGAGAAGACGGCAGCCTACGGTCACTTTGGCCGCGAAGACCCCGACTTCACCTGGGAGAAGACCGACCGAGTCGAAGAACTCAAAGCAGCCTGCGGTCTGTAAGCCAGCGAAAATAGCTGCAGCCACATAAAAACGCACAAAAAGAGGTACCGGAACAACCGGTACCTCTTTTTTATTAACCGGTGGCGAAGATGAGTCGACATGGGACGCAGAATAGGTCCCCAGCTGATGAATTTTGCAGCAAGCGCGCCTCTACCATGTATCCTAAGTTCCGAGGGCTTTGGTATTTGGTCGGTCGCGAGTTCCGCACGAGCCGGAGGCCACTTAATGTGGCCTCCGTGCGAGCCAGGACTGTAGAGCAGGCGACCAAATACCAAAGCCCTCGGAACGACGGGATAAAGAAGGAGCAGCCATGGCAGGCAAGCCGCAAACACTAGCTACGACCTCGGCATTCGAGATCCTGGGCCCCATCATGGTCGGCCCCAGCTCATCGCACACCGCCGGTGCCCTCCGCTGCGCCCAGGTTGCCGCCAGCCTGCTGGAAGGTCGCATCACCAAGGTTACCTTTGGCCTGTGGAATTCCTTTGCCCATACCTACCGCGGCCACGGCACCGACCGCGCGCTCGTCGCGGGTATCTTGGGCCTCGATACCGACGACGAGAACATCAAGCAGGCCTTTGACCTCGCGCGCGAGCAGGGCCTCGACTTTCACTTTGACATCAAGGGCGACGACGCCTCCATCCACCCCAACACCGTCGACATCGAGATGGTCGACGACACGGGCGCCACGGCACAGGTCCGCGGCGAGAGCCTCGGCGGCGGCAAGATGCGCATCAGCCGCATCAACGGCGTCGGCGTCGACATCTCGGGCATGTATTCCACGCTCTTCGTGGCGCACCAGGACGTTCCCGGCGTGCTCGCAGCACTCACGAACCTGCTCGCCTACGCACACGTCAACATCGCCTTCTGCCGCACCTACCGCACCGAGGTGGGCGGCCAGGCCTATTCCGTCTTTGAGACCGACGGCGCTCCCGACGACACCGTCGTCCCCATGCTGCGCAAGCTCGACAATGTCGATTACGCCACGTTTATCGAGCTCCCGGGCTCGGCCTCGTCGCTCTCCCCCGGTGTCTCGGCCAAGGAGATCTTCGACGACGGCGAGCAGTTGCTCGATGCGTGCGCCGAGCTCGGCCTGAATATCGGCGCCGTCATGGCCGTGCGCGAGGCGCGTCTGACCGGCGAGGCCCATGCTATCGCAGCCATGCGCCGCGTGCTCGACGTCATGCGCGAGGAGACCACGGCCCCCATCGCCAATCCGCAGCGATCGCTCGGCGGGCTTATCGGCGGAGAGGCCAAGCTCGTCGATGCCACCTACCGCAACGATTTAAGCGCAAGCCTGATGGGCCCCGTTCAGACCGATGCCGTGGCCCGCGCGATGGCCGTGCTCGAGCGCTCCGCCACCATGGGCGTGATCGTTGCCGCCCCCACGGCCGGCTCCGCGGGCGTCGTCCCCGGCTGCGTGCTGGCGCTCGCCGATCACCTCCAGCTCGACGATGAACAGGTCATGGATGCCCTCTACTGCGCCGCCGCCATCGGCCTCAACCTCACCACGAGCGCCTGCGTCGCCGGCGCCGAGGGCGGATGTCAGGCCGAGGTTGGAAGCGCTGCCGCCATGGCTGCCGCCGCGCTGGTCCAGATGATGGGCGGCACGCCCGAGCAAGCGCTCGACGCCAGCTCCATTGCACTGAGCAACCTGTTGGGCCTCGTTTGCGACCCCGTCGGCGGCCTTGTCGAGGTGCCCTGCCAAAACCGCAACGCCATCGGAGTGGCCGCGGCCTTCAGCTCGGCGCAGCTCGCCCTCGCCGGCATCAAGAGCCTGGTGCCGTTTGACCAGATGGCGCACGTGATGCTCTCGGTAGGCCACGCCCTGCCCGCCACGTTGCGCGAGACGGCCAAGGGCGGCATCGCGCAGGCTCCGGCAGCACTCTCGGCGTGCGCGAAATGCGGAATATGCGGATAGTGAACAAAAGCGAACGATAGGTGGGACATATGTCCCACCTATCGTTTATCGCCACTGTTTTCGTAACACAAGCAACTGCGTAATCGCTATAATTCAAGCCCAGTTAAAACACGATGAGCCGCAAGGCGAAACTCGAAGGAAATATACACGATGTCGCAAATCGACCGCAGCCAACTGATCCCCGATCCGCAACAGCCCAGCAGGCAGCCCGGAGGAATCCAATCGCCGCGTCCCGTCGCGCCAGCCCAAGGTCAACAGCACGGCGCGGCAAATACCTCCCCGCGCCCCAATCGGGGCCAGCATCAGCAGCGTCAGCAGCGTTCCGCACATGGCGCCGGTCACAACCAGGGCCCTTCGCACACTCGAGTTTCCAACAACCGCGGCCCAGCCGACAACCGCTCCGCAAAGGGCAATAAGACGGGTGGCAAGACGGCGTTCTTCGTCGTCCTCGGCCTCGTCGCCATCGTCTATATCGTGGGCGTCGTGGCGTTTTCGCAGATTGCCTACCCCAACACCACCATCGCCGGCGTCGATATCTCGTTTTCCAACGCCTCATCCGCCGCTACCAAGGTCAACTCAGCGTGGAAGCACTACAGGCTCACCGTTTCGGGAGATGACTTTAGCTGGACCTATCAGCCCGAATCCGACGAGCCCATCGTCGACGGCGAGGCAGCTGCCCACGAGATTATCGGCAGCAACGAGCCGCTGCTGTGGCCCTCGCGCCTGATTGCCTCGCTCGGCGGCAAGAACGTTAGCGCGACCAAAAACGGTACCATTGACCTGGAACAGGACGTCGACCTGTCCATGCTCTCGGACGCCTTTGACCAAAAGCAGTTCGAAGGGGATCTGGGTGCCGCCATCGACGCATTCAACGAGGGCCGCTCGGGTACCTTTGAGGCATCGAGCTCCTACGACGAGAAGGCAGGCAAGTTCACGATCGAGAAGGCCCGCTCCAACGAAAAGCTCAACCGCGAGCATGTCATTAAATATGCGGAGATCGAGCTCGCGTCGCTGTCCGAGACCGTCGATCTTACGAAGCTCGGAAACGATGCCTACGAGCCGCTCAACGGCACGCTCACCAACGACCAGATCCAGGCCGCATGCGATGCCGCCAACAACTTCCTGGGCGTTAACGTGACCCTTAAGCTCAACGGCGAGGATACCGGCAAGGTCGACGGCAGCTCGGTGCTGCAGTGGATCAGTTTTGCCGACCCCGCGAACCCCACACTCGACACCTCCCAGATCAGCAACTGGGCAGCAGACCTCGCCAATGGCTTTAACACCGTGGGCTCCACTCGCTGGTGGACGCGCGCCGATGGCAAGCAGTGCGCCGTCGAAGGCGGTGACTTTGGTTGGTCCATCGACAGCAGCACGCTTGCCAAGCAGGTCGAGGATGCTATTAACAACAAGCAGACCGGCGAGATTGAGATCAATTACTCCCAGAAGGCCGACACCTTTACCGCCAAGGGCGAGCCCGATTGGAAGGCGTATATCGACGTCGACCTGTCCGAGCAGCACGCGCGCTACTATGACGAGAGCGGAAATATCGTTTGGGAGGCCAACTTTATTTCCGGCAAACCGGGCGAAGACGCCACCCCCGAGGGCGTGTGGCAGATCAACAGCAATGACGGCGCCACCAAGCTTATCGGCGCCAAGGACCCCAAGACCGGTAAGCCCAAATACGAGAGCCCGGTGAGCTACTGGATGCCGTTTGAGGGCAACATGGTTGGCTTCCACGACGCTACCTGGCAAAACGATTCGAGTTTCGATAGTGCCGAATCGTACAAATGGTGCGGTAGCCACGGCTGCATCAATCTGCGCCTGGCCGATGCCAAGGCGCTCCACGACTGCATCAAAGTCGGTCTGTGCGTGGTCGTGCATTCGTAGCACGTCACGCGCAACGCAACAAAGCTCAGCGACACCTACCTTTCGATTCTGAAAGAAACGCGCCTATGCGCCCGCCCCAACCGGTGGGCGCATATACTTATCGCGGTATGTTCTATAAAGGAGACGCTATGTCAAATGTCCCCACCATCACCCCGGGCCCCGACGATACCGGGCGCGTGCCGGAAGGCGCAACTGAAAAGCTGCCGTTTATCACCAGCGCCCCCACGGCGCAGCAAAACGACGGCGAGCAAGGTAACGCCGGAATATCCGACGATGAGGCCTACGCAAAGCTCAAGGCGAAGCGTGCCGAGCGTCGGCGCAAAAAGCTCATCCGACGCGGCATCGCTGCCGGCATCGTGGGCGGCATTATTCTGATTGCCATTATCGCGAGCGTTATCCTCAACTCGCAGCCGCAATCTGCGGACGGACCTGTTACCGACATGGTCATGGAGGGCACCTTTACCACGACCGTCGAGGCAAAAGGACAGCTCAAGCCCATCTCGGCTTCAGTCGTCTCCCCTTCTGTCGACGGTACGGTGGCACAGATCAACGTGCAGGCCGGTCAGAGCGTCAACGAGGGCGACGTGCTCATGACCATCAAAAACGATGAGCTCGACAACGCCGTTGCCGAGGCGCAGCGCGCGGTGACTGCCGCACAGGAAGACCTGAAAAACGCACAAGCGGCGCTCGCCGCCGCACAGGCAGCACCGACGCTGGATGTCGACGGATCTACCACCCCGACGGATGTAACCTCCGACGCCAACGCCGTCTCGAGCGCCCAGCGCAATCTCGCCTCTGCCCAGGCAACCCTGGACCAGGCAAACGCCAAGGCGGCAGAGCGCACCGTAAAGGCCCCCAGCTCAGGTAGCATCGTCGAGCTCAACGCCAAAGTAGGCGCCACGGTGACCGGAGGCATGGTCATGGGCGAAGGCGACACGAGCGGCGGCAAGCAGTGCATGCAGATCGCTGACCTCTCCAAGATGAAGGTGACGGTTCAGGTGGGTGAAAAGGACATCGCCAAGATCGCCGTGGGTCAGAGCGCCAACGTTACCTATCCCGCGTTTCCCGATATCGCGAGCCAGGGCACCGTCACGGCTATCGCATCGGTGGCAAACTCCGACGCCGCCAACGGTGGTGGCGGAAGCGTGACCTTTAACGTCGACATCCTCATCGAGGCACCCGATAGCCGCCTTAAGCCCGGTATGACTGCCGAGGTCTCGGTGGTGACCGAGCAGCTCGACGACGTGGTCATGGTGCCCACCATGGCCCTGATGACCGAGGATGGCGAGCACTATTACGTCAATCTTGCCACCGATGACGAAGGCAAGGAAACGCGCCGCGTGAAGGTGACCGTCGTGACGCAAAACGACAACGACGCCGTGGTCGGCAAGACACAGGTTAAGCGCGATGACCAGGGCAACGAGATCAACCCCGACGTGCCGGTTACCAAGCTGCGCGATGGAGACACTATCGTGGTGGATACCGACGCGGGCATGACGGCAGACGGCGGCGGCATGCCTGCCGACGAGGGCATGTAATGCGCCCCGTCATCGACATCCGCAACGTGCACCGCATCTTTGAGAGCGAGGCCGGTTGCGCTCACATCCTGCACAATGTGAGCCTGGCGGTGGACCCCGGTGAGTTCGTCGCCATCACCGGCCCCTCGGGCTCAGGCAAGTCGACGCTCATGAACATCCTGGGTTGCTTGGACAAACCGACGGCGGGCGACTATTACCTGCAGGGCCTCAATGTCGCCGAACTCGACGATGATGAGCTCACCGAGGTGCGTGCGCTGAGCATCGGCTTTGTCTTTCAGAGTTTCAACCTGCTGCCGCGTCTGTCGGTTATCGAAAACGTCATGCTGCCGCTGTCCTACACCAATGTGCCGCGCAACCAGCGCGAGATGCGCGCCGTGCACGCACTGCAAGCCGTCACGCTACCGGTCGACCATTGGGACCACCGCATATCAGAACTCTCTGGTGGACAGATGCAGCGCGTTGCCATCGCGCGCGCCCTCGTCAACGATCCGCCCATCATCCTGGCCGACGAGCCCACGGGAAACCTAGACTCGACAACCGGGGCACTCGTCATGGAAACCTTCCATAAGCTCCAAGAACGAGGCAAGACCATCGTACTCATCACGCACGACCCGGGCATTGCTGCCGAGGCCGACCGTGCCGTGACTATCCGCGACGGGCGAATCCATGACGGCGCATATATCGCACATGCGCCGGATACGCTACGCGGAGCTGTCAGCAACCTGCCCGCGATTTACGCACCTTCTACACCGCCGAAAGGAGCGAAGGCATGAGCACCCGCGATCTTGTCCAAGAAGCCCTGCACTCGCTCGAGGCCAACAAGGGACGTAGCCTGCTCACCATCCTGGGCATCGTCATTGGCATCGCCTCGGTCATAGCCATGACCTCGCTCATCGGCGGCATCCAAAACAGCTTGGTCAACAGCTTGGGCCTCAATGCGGCCCGCATGGTGCAGATCTACTCGTCCCAAGAGCTCACCGATTCGGATGTCGAGAAGCTGCGCAAGACGGTGCCGCAAATCGAGCAGATCGGCATCGTCGACAGCGCCTATTCCGAGTACAAAGTTGGAGATAAAAGCTATACCGTCATGGCCCAGGGCGTCGATAGCGACATGCTCGATGCCGTGGGCGCCAGCAAGATCGTCGCCGGTCGCACCTATAGCGACATCGAGTCCAAATCCGGCGCGCGCGTGGCGCTCATTGGCCGCGGCGGCGCCGATCAACTGTACGGCAACGAACAGGACGCGATTGGCAAGACCATCAAGGTTTCAAGCGGAGACGTGCAGATTATTGGCGTTATCGACGGTGGCAACGACTCCATGGGCTCACTGAGCCTGTTCATGCCCCGAGCGACGATCTCCGAGCTCTACGGCGATGACAATCCGTCGTTTCCCAGCGTGACGGCGCTCGCCACCGAGGGCACCGATATGGATGAGCTCTGCAAGACGATCGAGTCCAAGGTGCGCAGCATGAAGGGCATCTCGGAAGACGACGAGTACGACAGCGTGTCGGCAAGCTCCATGAAGAGCGCTATCGATGCCCTCAACTCCTTTATGAGCGCCTTCTCGCTCATCATGGGCGCCGTTGCGGGCATTTCGCTCCTTGTGGGCGGAATCGGCATTATGAACATGATGCTCACCAACGTGACCGAGCGCATTCGCGAAATTGGCATTCGCCGGGCCCTGGGCGCAAGCCGACGCGATATCACGGCCCAGTTCCTGGCCGAATCCTCGGCGCTGTGCATCACCGGCGGCATTTTAGGTGTCGTGATTGGCTATCTGCTGGCCTGGGGGCTCACGTTCTTTGCGGCGAGCTCGGGCATTATGAACGAGTTAGGGGCCACTGGGACGATTACGCCGAGCTTCTCCATTACGACCGTGCTGATCGCGTTTGCCGTATCGGTCGGCATCGGCGTGATCTTTGGCTTCTACCCCGCGCGCCGCGCCGCAAAGCTCGATCCAGTCGAGTGCCTGCGCTATCAGTAATGCAATCCCCCTGAGTTGCGGTGAAATAGGGAGTGTTTAAGCTGTTAAAAGGCCTATTCAGTCCTTATTTCACCGCAACTCAGGGGGGATAAGGCGCTAGTGCTATTCGAAACGAGATTCCAGACTCGATAGTCCATTCAACGTCAGGTCGTTGGCGACCGCCGAGACGCGCTCGATGGGAACCGAGCCATCGGACAACGCCCACGTGCGATAGATGCCGATAATGCCGGACAGCAAAAACGCCAGGTAGTAATCGAACATCTCGTCCTTTAGACCCTCGGGCAGCAGATCGCGCTCAGCGATCTCGTGCTCGAGCGGCACACGCAGACGAGCCATAAAGTCGTCAAGCGGAATGTTTTCGATCAACTGGCGATTAAGCACCAGGTTGTTGCACAGCGCCTCGTTAACGGTCTTGAAAAAGGACGCCGCCGCGCCAAGTGCGCGCTCGTTGGTGTCGCCGCCCATGGAGGAAAGCGTCTTCTCGACTGAATCGACGATCATCTCGACCACATCGACGGCAATGGCGTCGAGCAAGCCGTCGACCGAGCCAAAGTGCACGTAGAAGGTCTTACGGTCGACATTTGCCTCGCGCGCGATAGCGCTCACCGTAATATCGGCCAGGGGCTTTTCCATAAGCAGTCGCTCAAACGCCGAAAGAATCGCATTGCGACTACGGACGATACGACGGTCAAGGCGCGGTTTGGTGGTAGCCATAGACGAGTCCCCTTCATGTCAACAGCCCACCTGTAAGTCCTCTACATGTGGGAGATAATCAACGTAAGAGGATTATCCTACAACTCACATCGCAATGACGAGCGTCATCAAGAACGCACGACTCGCCGACCGGGCCCTAAGATCGCTTCTTTTTATTGAGCGCCGCCGGGGAAACGCGAATGCCGTCGCCAGTCTGGCGAACGTAGGTCTGGCGTGCCGGCTTAGGGGCCACAGCAGGCTTTTGAGCACGTTGATTGGGATCAACGGTAACCTGGCACGCAGGATGTGCCTTAACGGGCGTAGAGGGCGTCTGAGGCGTGCGCCCGAGCTTGCGCATCATACGGTCCCAGCGTGCATGGATACTCTCGTTGTGAGCGCTCTTAAGGCCCAGCAGCGGGGCGGCCAAAATGGTCGGCGCGATAAAGGTGATCAGACGCCACAGCAGATAGCCGGCAGTCGATGCCGTGCCAAAAAAGTGACCCAAAAACAATGCGAAGCCACCCTCGGCGCCACCAGTGCCGCCGGGCAGCGGAACGGCGGAGCTCAGCAGCTGGACAAAGGCGCTCGCAGCCATGACCGAGAAAAAGTCGACTTCGTGGTGGCCAAAAGAGAGCATCAAAAAGTACGGAACCAGGTAGAAAAACGCCAGCTGCAGCATAGTGATGACGACCGTGAGCAGCATGGACGAAAAATGGCCGGCAGATAGTTTGAATTTCTCGGAAAACGAGTAGATCTCGCCATCGACAAAGGTGCGCCAGCCCTCGATCTTTGTGGCCGAGACGCCCACGCGCTCGAGCCAATTGATGATGCAATGAGCGACGCGCGTGACGGTCTTGGGCATCAACGCCACGGCAAAGATGCCGAGTAGGATGCAGCAGTGACCGCCAAAGCTAAAGACGCACAGCAGCGTCATGTCGCCATAACGCTCGGCGAAAAACGGCATGCGGGCGAGCAGCAGAATGGCACCCCATGCCACCAGGCCAAACTGGTACACGATAAAGCGGGTGAACTGCGTGGCACCCGCTTCGCCCACGTTTTGGCCGGCTTTGGTAAGGCGGTAAATTTGAGCAGGCGTAGAGCCCATCATCATGGGTGTCAGGTTGCCAAAGAAGATGCCGCTCGCCTCGACCGAAATGAGGTCGCGGATGCCGACGGGCGAATCGGGGTCGAGCCAAACGGCGATCGCGTACGCCACGATGCCAAAAACGAGATACAGAAACATACAAAAGCATGCGGCGAAGAGCCAGGGCATCTGAACGCTGGACATAGCGGCCCAAAACTGCCCCATCTGCCCGGTCACGACCAGATAGACGATATACCCGATCAGCACAACGCCGATGAAGATGGCGCCGCGACGCGCGCTCTTGTTGTCATCGCCGCCAGAAACCTCGACCTGGGGCTTTGGGCTATGCTGAGAGGACTCCGTCATGAGGCTCCTTCTGACCGTCAAAGTATCTGGCCTATTGTACCCGTATGGGAGATGAGCAAAACGTAAAGCTATGAGGCAAATGGGATTAACAGACCAGCCCACACGCAACAAAAAACCCGACCTTCTCACGAAAGGCCGGGTATCTAAAACATGGTAGCCCGTACCAGATTCGAACTGATGATCTCCGCCTTGAGAGGGCGGCGTCCTAAACCGCTAGACGAACGGGCCATAAGCCTCAGCAGAAAAGAAGTGGTAGCCCGTACCAGATTCGAACTGGTGATCTCCGCCTTGAGAGGGCGGCGTCCTAAACCGCTAGACGAACGGGCCACATGACATCTGCACTGCCGTGCTGCGAGGACATATATTACGGGACAAAAAACGCGAGCGCAAGAAGAAATTCCAAATTGCCCGAATTTTGTCGGGAGGTTATGGAAAGCGCAGTTAAAAGCCACAGCCTATGATTTTTCTGGGACGGGGCTTAAAAAATCATTTCAGATTGCTGAGCGATTCTTTAAGACCACAACTTCATTCAAAATGATTTTTTAAGCCCCGTCCCAGAAAAATCATCCTAGGTTGAGGTGGGCCAGAAGGGCTTCGCGCTCGTTGGGGACGTTGTCCTCGATTACGGCGTCGAGAGCGGCGTTGAGCAGCTGCCCCAACTCCGGCCCCGGTTTGACGCCGGCGCGAATCAGGTCGCCGCCGTTGATGGCAAGCATCTTGAGCGTATAGGGCTCCCCTGCCTCAAGCAGTCCGTGGGCGAGTGAGCGCATCTCCTCGATCGTCTCGACGTAATAGAAGCACGACGGCGCCTTGCCCAGCGTATCGGCACGCTTAAGGTCCATGAGCTCGTCAATCAGACGCGGCGTGTCGATGCCCTCGCCCGAAAGCAAGCGCATCATATTGAGTAAGCAAGAGCGCTCGGGGCGCAGCGGCTTATCGTGATACTTGATGAGTAGGCACACATCGCGAATCAAATCGTGCGAAAGCGCTAGACGATCCATAATGACGCGCGCCTTCTTGGCGCCAAGCTCGGGATGACCGTAGAAATGGCCGCTGCCCGCATGGTCGACCGTAAAGCAATCGGGCTTGGAGACGTCGTGCAAAAACGCCGCCCACATTAAGCTCGGCGAAGGCGCTACGCCGTCACACAGCTCCAACTCCCCCGCTACCGTCAACACGCGAGCGATATGCTCGTAGACATTAAAGGCATGGTAGACGCTGCGCTGGTCAAACCCACGAGCCGGCGCAAGCTCGGGCACGGCGGCACAAATGAGCTCGGGGTAGCGCAGCATCGCGTCTCCCCCGTGACCGGTCGAAAGAATGCCCTCAAGCTCAATGCCCACGCGCTCGCGTGCCACGGCATCGAGCAGCGGCGAGCATTCGGCAAGTGCCTGTTTGGTCTTAGGCTCGATCATAAAATCCAAGCGGCAGGCAAAACGCACCGCGCGCAGCATGCGAAGCGCATCCTCGTTAAAACGACGCTTGGGATCTCCGACGGCGCGGATCAACTTACGCCCTAAGTCGCCCTGGCCATCGTAGCGGTCGATAAGACCGCGCTCGGGATGCCAAGCCATAGCGTTAACGGTAAAGTCGCGACGCGCCAGATCGTCCTCAAGCGACGCCGCACGCTCCACACTCTGGGGATGGCGGCCATCGGTGTAAAAGCCGTCCAGACGATACGTCGTAACCTCAATGCGCTCATCGTCACAAATGGCGGTAATGCCGCCAAATTTAATGCCCGACTCAACTACCGCAATGTCAGCGGCCTCGAGTGCCGCCTTGGACTCCTGCCACAAGCCGCTGCAGCACATGTCGACATCGTGGCTGGGGCGTCCCATCAGGGCGTCACGTACCCAACCGCCCACGAACCAGGCCTCAAGACCGGCTGCCTCGAGCGCACGCAGGACACGGATGGAGGCATCGGTCGGCTGCGTACCGTTGAGCGAAACATTGCACATGCCTATGGCCTCCTGCACTTGCGAGCATTAATCGATGGTTCTCAAGAAGTCTAACAAGAAACGGGAAAGCGCGCACACGCAATCGCGTCGTCGATTCGATAAAACGAGACGGCAGACGCCACATACGTTCAGCGCGCAAAAAACACCCGCCTCGGAGATACAAAGCGGGTGTTAGGCAACGACATATCGATGCGGCTAGCAGACCTGGCGAACCTCAATGTGCTTCTTATATTCGTCCACCTTGGCAAAATCGCCCAGACCGGGGCACTCCACCACGTTGGCGCCGGTGGCCATCGAGAGGCGCAGGGCATCCTCAACACGCTCGGGAGCGTCGTGCCACACGGACAGGAAGGCGGCAAGTGAGGAGTCGCCGGCGCAGACCGTCGACAGCAGCTTGACCTCAAAGGTGCGATTGGCAAACCAGATGTGCTCTCCGTTGGAGAAGTACGCGCCAGCGCCACCCAGGGTCAACAGCACGTTCTTAGCGCCCTTGGCGTGGAGCTCGGCCATCGCACCCTTGACGGACTCGTCGTCGCCACCGCTCACCTTAATGCCAAAGATGTCGAGCAGTTCATCGTCGTTGGGCTTAATGAGCAACGGCTCCATGGCAATGAGGTCGGCCAGCTGATGGCTCGAGATATCGAGCACGAACTCGGCACCCTTTGCCTTAACACGGCGAAGTACCTCGGCCAGGAAACCCTCGGAGGTGTTGGGGGGCAGCGAGCCGCTAATGACCAGGCAGGTCATGTCGTCGAGCGAATCAATGAGCTCAAACATTTCCTGCTCGTTGGCAGCATTGATGGCAGCGCCTGCATTGACCATGTTGTACTCGGTGTCGGGACCGGCGTTGAGGAAGACATTGACGCGCGTGATGCCGTCGGTCCACACGGGCTTGACGGGCACGCCCAGGGCCTCGGCGCCCTTGACGATGAACTCGCCCGAGAAACCGGCAAAAAAGCCCAGGATCGTGGTGTCGACGCCGTAGTGATCGAGGGTGAACGAGACGTTAAGACCCTTGCCGTTGGGCGTATAGACCGCGTTGCGAGTGCGGGTGACGGTGTTGGCGGAAAGACCGTCGCAGGCAATGTTGTAGTCAATGGCGGGATTTGCAGTGAGCGTGTAAATCATGTAAGTTCCTTTCACAAGGCAACGTGTTAGTGAAAGTATATTCCACGCTTCGGGAAAAGACCATAGCGACTCGGCGAACGGTGTAGAACGCGTGCAGGGCGGCGGGATGACGGGCAAAAGAAACAGGGTCCTTGTCCTGTCGCTCGCCCACAATATACAAAAATGGCGCCCCGGCCAAAACCGGAGCGCCGTACACGCGAAAATAATGAGTTTCGCTTACTTGCGATCGAGCTTGCGGACAGCAACGCGCTTGCTGTACTCATCGACGTGACCGAAGTCGCCGATGCCGACGGACTCGGCAACGTTAGCGCCGGTAGCCATAGCGAGCTTCATGGCCTCCTCGACGTTGTCGCGATCCCTGTACCACTTGTGCAGGAACGCAGCGAGGGTGCAGTCGCCGGCGCAGACAGAAGAGACTAGCTTGATGTTGAACTCACGCTTGGCGTACCAGATGTCCTCGCCATTGGAGAAATAAGCGTCGCCGCGGCTACCACGGGTGAGCAGCACGTTCTGAACGCCGGCGTCGTGGGCGAGCTTCATGGCAACGCGGACCTCATCGTCGGTGTCGACAGGCACGCCGAAGATGGCCTTCATCTCGTGATGGTTCGGCTTAATGAGCAGCGGCTTCTTGTGAGCGAGCTCCTTGAGCTTGTCGGAGGACAGGTCCAGGACGACGTCGGCGCCACGAGCCTGAGCGTGCTCCATAACCTGGGCCAGGAAGTCGGGCGTAGCTTTGGGAGGCACGGAGCCGGAGACAATCAGGCACTCAAGATCGCCCGCGGTGTCCAGGATGTTGTAGAGCTCCTTCTGGTGCTCCGGCGTAATCGGGGCGCCGGGGTTCAGGATGCCGTACTCGTGCTGGCCATCGTTGACGTAGGTGTTGATACGCGTGATGCCGTCGGTCCAGACCGGGCGGCACAGGCAACCCAGGTTCATGACCTCCTCGACGATAAACTTGCCCGTGAATCCGGCGAAGAAGCCGAGCGCGACGGTGTCGACGCCCATCTTCTTAAAGGCGAAGGACACATCGAGGCCCTTGCCGTTAGCCGTGTAGCTGGCCGAGCCGGTGCGGACGTTCTCGTCGGGCTCGAGCGGGGAGCTCGAAACCGTCATGTCGACAGCCGGGTTAGCGGTTAGCGTGTAGAACATTTACAGTACCCCCTGTATATGTGAGGGCCGCGTGGCCGGCCCATTCCAACCACGCGGTTACCTCTGATACCAAATTAGCGAGCTGCGGACTCGAGCAGTGCCTTGACCTCGGCGGCGGTGTTGCAGGCGAGCGCCTTCTCGGCGAGCTCGTCGCACTCGGCCTTGGTCCACTGGCTGATGGTCTTGCGGGCGCGCAGGATCGACGGAGCGCTCATCGAGAACTCCTCCAGGCCCCAGCTGATCAGCAGCGGCTCAAGCAGCGGATCGGCAGCGGCCTCGCCGCACATACCGACCATGATGCCGGCCTTCACGCCGCTCTCAATGATGTTCTTGAGCGAACGGAGCACGGCGGGATAATACACCTGGTACAGGTTGGAGATGGTGTCGTTGCCACGGTCGGCGCACATGGTGTAGCCGATCAGGTCGTTGGTGCCGATGGAGAAGAAGTCGGCGACCTCGGCCAGACGGTCAGCGAGCAGCGAAGCGGCGGGCGTCTCGACCATGATGCCGACTTCGATGTTCTCGTTGAACTTGCGACCCTCTTCGGTCAGCTCGGCCTTGCACTGCTCGACGAGCTCCTTGACAGCCACGACCTCCTCGACGCAGGTGACGAGCGGGATCATGATCTTGACATCGCCGAAAGCGCTGGCGCGCAGCAGGGCGCGAAGCTGGACCTTATACTGGTCGGGATTGGCCAGGCAGTAACGCACAGCACGGAAGCCCATGAAGGGGTTATCTTCCTTGACCATGTGCAGATACGGAATCTCCTTGTCGCCACCCACATCGAGCGTGCGGATGATGACAGGAGCGCCCTTGAGCGCACTGGCGACCTTGCGGTAGGCGTTGAACTGCTCCTCCTCGGAAGGAAGCTCGGCGGAGTCCATGAACAGGAACTCGGAGCGGAACAGACCAATAGCCTCGGCATCGTGATCGAGCGCGTTGGGCACGTCATCGGGGTTACCGATGTTGCAGGCGATGATCTTCTTGATGCCATCGGCAGTCACGGACGGCTTGCCACGGAAGGCCTCGAGGGCTGCCTTCTCGGCAGCGAAGGCCTCGGCCTTGGCAGTGTAGGCGGCGAGCGTCTCCTCGTTGGGATCGGCCTCGACGATGCCCTTGCCACCGTCGACGACAACGGTCATGCCGTTGCGCAGCGCGGTGCAGCTGTTGGAAACCGAAAGGACAGCCGGGATCTCGAGGGCGCGCGCGATGATCGCGGAGTGCGACGTGCGGCCACCGGTCTCGGTGACGATACCGGCAACGTGGGCCTTATCGATCGTGGCGGTCATAGACGGCGTAAGGTCGTGCACGACAACGACGGTGTTCTCGGGCAGGACGGAAAGGTCGACGACCTCCTTGCCCAGCAGCTCGGCCAGAATACCGGTGCGGATGTCGGCGATGTCGGCCGCGCGCAGACGGAACATCTCATCGTCCATGGACAGGAACATGTTCTCGAACATGGTCGAGGTGTCCATGAGCGCCTGCTCGGCGCAGGTGCCGCCGTCAATGGCAGCGTTGATGGCGTCGGTCATGCCCGGGTCCTGAGCCAGGACAATGTGTCCGCTCATGATCTCGGCCTCGGCCTCGCCCACCGTCTCCTTCATGTGGTCGGCCTGAGCCTGGGTCTTCTCGCAGAAGACCGAAAGAGCGGACTGATAGCGCTCCTTCTCTGCTGCCGAATCAGCAACCTGGTGCGGCTCAAACGTCAAGTCGGGATCGACGGCGACCATAACGGTGCCGATACCGATGCCCTCGGAAGCGTTGACTCCCTGATACATTCCCATTCCTCTCTCCGTGTCATGTGATAAAGCGTTTTGCCATATCCATGACAAAAGAGCGCAGTTACCTTAAAACAGGTCACTGCGCCCCCAAATATGAACTTAGTTGTTCAACATGCGACCCGTTTGAGTTCTACTCGCCAAGACCGCTCTTGATGAGCTCGATGGCAGCAGCCAGAGCCTCGGCCTCGTCAGCGCCGTCGCACTTGACCTCGACCTCGGTGCCGCAGGGGATACCAGCAGCCATGAGGGCCATCGGGGACTTGCCGTTGACCTCCTTCTCGGGGGTGACGACCGTCACGTCGCAGGCGTACTTGCCCATGGTGGAGGCGAAGAGACCAGCGGGACGCATGTGAAGACCCTGAGGATTAACGAGGGTAGCCTTCTCAGAAACCATAATTGACTCCTTTTTTGTGTTTAACCCCTGTCAGCCATGCGACAGGAGCCATACTCACGACGTTGTTTATATTAACTCACATCAAACTGTTTTTCATTGTGTTTCGCACGAATTATTGGACGGATGTCGTTGCTGGCCGCTTGCTCGCCCACAGAGGGCCGGGCGCGGCCTGTGAGAT
>CATZIU010000026.1:0-33337 GCA_958420165.1 uncultured Collinsella sp.
GGACCTTCTCCACCAACGGCGTTTCCATCCAGGGCCGCTACGGCATCCCCTGCGTCGGCTTTGGCCCGGGTGCCGAGTCTCAGGCTCACGCTCCCAACGAGGTTACCTACAAGGACGACCTGGTCACCGCTGCCGCCATGTATGTGGCTGCCCTGAACCTCTACGATCCGAGCCAGGCCGATGGCGATGCCACCGTGTTCCGCGCCGGTCTGACCAACAACAAGATCGACTAGTCCCATTCCTCGATCTTGTTGAGCCGGGGACAGTTTATGTCCCCGGCACCCCTTGTTGACTTGGGGCCCGCGGTCGTTATCTCCCATGCTTCCTCGACGGTAGCGGGTCCTCGTCATAGTGCTCTGCATGTTCTAGCCACACGCGCATGCCGGAGCACATCTACTCATTGCGATCGTTTCACCTTTAGAAAGGACATTTCCATGGACGCTAAGTTTACCGAGCTCGTCGAGCAGCTGAACGGCCTCGATTTTAAGGGTATGTACGGCAGCGACTTCCTACACACCTGGGACAAGACCACCGATGAGCTCAAGGCGCTCTACATCGTCGCCGACGCTCTGCGCGAGCTGCGCGAGAACAACGTTTCGTCCAAGATCTTCGACTCCGGTCTTGCCGTCTCCCTGTTCCGCGACAACTCCACTCGTACGCGCTTCTCCTTCTCTAAGGCCGCCAACCTGCTCGGCCTTGAGCTGCAGGACCTGGACGAGAAGAAGTCCCAGATCGCTCACGGCGAGACCGTCCGCGAGACCGCTACCATGATTTCCTTCATGGCCGACGTCATCGGCATCCGCGACGACATGTACATCGGCAAGGGCGATGCCTACATGGCCGAGGTCTCCGAGTCTGTCCAGCAGGCTTACGAGGACGGCGTTCTGGATCACCGTCCCACGCTCATCTCCCTGCAGTCCGACTCCGATCACCCCACGCAGTCCTCTGCCGACATGCTCTACCTCATCAACGAGTTTGGCGGCCTCGAGAACCTCAAGGGCAAGAAGGTTGCCGTCACCTGGGCCTATTCGCCCTCTTACGGCAAGCCGCTGTCCTGCCCGCAGTCGCTGATCAGCCTGCTGCCCCGCTTTGGCATGGACGTCACCCTGGCTCACCCCGAGGGCTACGATCTCATGCCCGAGGTCGTCGAGCGCGCCAAGAGCTATGCCGCCGAGTCCGGCACCACCTTTAAGCAGGCCAACACCATGGCCGAGGCCTTCGAGGGCGCCGACATCGTGATCCCCAAGAGCTGGGCTCCGTTTGCCGCCATGGAGAAGCGTACCAACCTGTACGCCGAGGGCGACGACGCCGGCATCGCTGCGCTCGAGAAGGAGCTACTCGCTCAGAACGCTACGCATCAGGATTGGTGCTCCACGACCGAGCTCATGGAGAAGACTGCCAACGGCCAGGACACCATCTTTATGCACCCGCTGCCCGCCGACATCTCCGGTGTCTCCTGCGAGCACGGCGAGGTCAACGCCGACGTCTTCGACATGCACCGCGTGGGCATGTACAAGGAGGCCAGCTACAAGCCGTACGCCATCGCAGCCATGATGTTCCTGCAGAAGGTTGCCGATCCCGCCGCTACCCTCAAGGCCCTCGACGAGCGCAACACCGCCCGTTGGTTCCAGGCCTAAAGCCGGGTTGAGGTAAGCCATGTAAAGGGGGCGCTCTGCCAACCGGCGGGGTGCCCTTTTTTGCATCGCGGGCGTGCGGGATAAGCGTTTTCGATGTGGATGCCCGCGGCGCGAGTTATGGGTACGATGGTTTCGGGGGAGGTATCACCATGAGACTTGGATGCGTCATTATGGCTTCGGGCGAGGGCAAGCGGTTTGGCTCTAACAAGATGCTTGCCGATATCTATGGCGAGCCGCTGATTGCCCGGGCCATCGATTCGGTTCCCCGGGGCTTTGACGTCGTGGTTTCGACGCGTTGGCCCGAGGTCGCTCAGATTTGCGAGGACAAGCATTGCCCGTGCGTTCTGCACGATGGCGAGCTGCGCAGCGAAAGCGTCCGTGCGGGCCTTTCGTGGGGAGTCGAACGCAACTGGAAAGGTTGCCTCTTTTTGCCGGGCGACCAGCCGCTTGTGAGCACGGACTCTTTTGAGGCCATGGTTCGCGCGTTTGACGAGCGTGGCCGCAAACATCCGGTGCGCTTGGCGTGCAACGGTGAGCCTTCGAGCCCGGTGCTCTTTCCGGCGGAACTATTCGATGCACTCATGCGTCTTGAGGGCAAGGACGGCGGGGGCTCGATTCTCGAGGACCGTACCGACGTGGTGCTGGTCGAGGCGCGTGCCTACGAGCTGTGGGATGTCGATACCGCAGAGGGACAGCGACGCATAACGGAGCATATCGCGGCCTGCTCGTATTTTGATCGCGTGGCCAACTGTATTAATCAATAAGGAGCAACATGATCATCATCAAAAACGGCGCGCTCGTGACGCCCCAGGGGCTTCGCCGCGCCGATCTTGCCATGGAGGGCGACAAGATTGTGCGGATTGCCGCGGCGATTGAGCCGGCCGAGGGCGATACCGTCGAGGACGCCGCGGGCTGCTGGGTGTTTCCCGGCTTTATCGACGGCCACACGCACATGCAGTGCTGGACTGGCATGGATTGGACAGCCGATAGCTTTGAAACCGGCACGCGTGCGGCTGCCTGCGGCGGTACGACGACCATCGTGGACTACGCGACGGCTGATCGCGGCGTGACCATGCCCGATGCCTTGGCCGAGTGGCATCGCCGTGCCGACGGAACCTGCACGGCCAACTACGCCTTTCATATGGCACTCGCCGAGTGGAATGAACGCAACCGCGCCGATCTTTCGGCTATGCGCGAGGCGGGCGTATCGTCGTTTAAGACCTACTTTGCCTACGATCATTTGCGCCTGGACGATGCCGAGACGCTCGAGGTGCTCGAGGAGCTCAAGCGTATTGGCGGCATACTGTGCGTGCATTGCGAGAACGGTACGCTGGTGAATGAGCTGCAGAAGCGCGTGTACGAGCAGGGGATTCATGGGCCCGAGGGGCATGCGCTCAGCCGCCCGGACGTGTGTGAGGCCGAAGCCGTGAGCCGCCTGCTGTATCTGGCGCACCTGGCCGGCGACGCCCTAGTCAACGTGGTGCACCTTTCGACCAAGTTGGGGCTCGGGGCCATTCGTGCTGCCAAAGCGCGCGGGCAGAAGAATATCTATGTCGAGACCTGCCCCCAATATCTGATGCTTGACGACACCTGCTATCTGGAGCAGGGCGAGGACGGCTTTGCGGGCGCCAAGTACGTGATGAGCCCGCCGCTGCGCCATGCCGGCGACCGTGCCGCGCTGCGCGAGGCGCTTGTGGCCGGCGAGATCGATACGATTGCGACCGATCATTGCAGCTTTAACCTGCACGGGCAAAAGGACCGCGGGCGCGACGATTTCCGCGCGATTCCCAACGGCGGGCCCGGCGTGGAGCATCGTCCCGTCGCGATTGCCACGAGCTTTGAGGGACAGCTGGGACCCGAGGATCTGTGCCGCTTGATGAGCGAGAACCCGGCGCGCGTGTTTGGCATGTACCCGCGCAAGGGCTGTCTTGCCGAGGGCGCCGATGCCGATGTGTGCGTGTGGGATCCCAAAGCGCGCTGGACAATCAGTGCCGCGACACAGCATCAAGCTGTGGACTACACGCCGCTCGAGGGTTTTGGGGCACATGGCCGCGCCAAGGTCGTGTTTGTGAACGGCGTGCTGGTGGCACGCGACGGCGAGCCCACCGGAGCCCAACCCGGCCGCTACGTCCCCCGCTAACAGGAAGATCACCGGATTCCCCTCCGCAGTTGCGGTGAAATACGGACTGTTTGCGGCCGTTTGGCGGCCAAACAGTCCGTATTTCACCGCAACTGACGAGATGGGGCCGGCTACTTGAGGCTGGTGGCGATGAGGGGGCGGCCGAGGGCTGCCTCGAAGCGGTCGGCCATCGTGGGGTCGCTGAGCGTGTCGACTTGGTTGAGCATGACGCGGGCATTGTTGAGGTTCAGCATCCGCAGCTCGGCATTGAGCACCTGGGCGACGCGCTCTGGGGTGGCAGTGTCGGTGAGCTCGCAGCCGCAACGCTCGCAAAAGAGCTCGGGGCGGTGGACAACCTCGGCGACGGGTTTGCCCAGTCCCGAGGCGCCGACGACCCAGACAACGTTTGCCGTGGCGGCGGGAATTACCGGCTCCCAGGCGGCATGCGCCTTGAGCGGGAGTCGCTTGCTGCCATCTGCCTCGGCCAACACATAGTCAAAGCGCTGCGCCAGCTCGTTGAGCGGCTCGGCGGGGGCGGAGAGCTTGCCTGTCTCCGGGTCCAAGATGCCTGCCTGGCAGATGCCTCCGCGTGCAAGGCCCGCGCAGGCCTCGCAGGTGCAACCGGGGACATGCGAGGCGCCCGGCTTCCAAGGCACGGCGTCCAGGCGACGATTCGACCCGTCCCATGGCACGCCGGCAACGGGAAGCATATGCGTGGTGGTGCAGAGGAGCACGCGGCCGCCAGCGCGCATGAGCTCAAGACCCAGCGTTTTGAGCAACGTCGACTTGCCGCCGCTGCCGATAATCGCGGTAATGTCCGGCTCGATCCTGAGCGCCGAGGCAAGATTGCCGCTAACCGTTTCCATCTGTTCACCGCCGTATAATACTGTGATAATAAATAATCATCAGAGTAGCGGTCGAGCCGCTTTTGCTCTGCTCAAACCGTAGCACAGGGAGGTGCCCCGGGAATGCTCGTTTATGTTCGCGGCGCCGGCGATATCGCCACGGGTGTCGCCGCTCGCTTGGTGCGCGCCGGCGTGTCGGTCGTTATGGCCGATATCGCGGTTCCCACGTGCATCCGCCGCACAATCAGTTTTTGCGAGGCTATTCGCCTGGGCGAGGTCCAGGTCGAGGGCATTCGCGCTCGCTTGGCGCAGACGCCGGCAGAGGCGCTCGAGATTACCCAAGCGGGGGATGTTGCCGTCGTGGTGGACCCTCAGGCCAAGATGCTCGATGAGCTTAAACCCGCGGCTGTGGTCGACGCGATTTTGGCCAAGCGCAACCTGGGCACCACGCGCGACATGGCGCCTACCGTCATCGCCGTGGGGCCGGGCTTTACCGCGCCGGTCGATTGCGACGCCGTGGTCGAGACCATGCGCGGGCATTTTTTGGGCCGCGTCATTACCCAGGGCTCGCCCCAGCCCAACACGGGCGTGCCGGGCGTGATCGCCGGCTATGGCAAGGAGCGCGTTATCCACAGCCCCGCCGCCGGCGTGTTTCGGTCCGACCGCGCAATCGGCGACATCGTGAGCGCCGGAGACGTGATTGGCTACGCGGACGATACGCCCATGTGCACGCAGATCGATGGCTGCCTGCGCGGGCTTTTGGCGAACGGCGTGCAGGTGACTGAGGGCTTTAAATGCGCCGATGTCGATCCGCGTGGCGATGCCAGCTATATCAACTACATTTCGGACAAGGCGACGTCGGTCGGCGGCGGCGTGCTCGAGGCACTCGCTATGCTCACCGATATCTTTAGAGGATAGAAGGCGGCAATGGAAAAGCTCGATGTTGTGAATGCGGCGCTTGTCGCCCTGCGTGCTGGCGAGACGTGCGAGCTCGTGGTCGTAGCCGGCACGGCGGGGTCGTCGCCGCGCGGCGTGGGCGCCTGGATGGCCGTCTTTGCCGACGGTAGCCAGGCGGGCACCATCGGCGGCGGCAAGATCGAGCTCTTTGCGCTGGACGAGGCGCGAGAGCTGCTGGCCGCGGGGCAATCGCGTCTGGTCCGCTACACCATGGGCGGCGAGAACTCCGATACCGGCATGATCTGCGGCGGAGCCATCTGCCTGTGCTACCTACATCTGGATGCGACCCAGGCACCGTTGTTCCAGGAAATTGCCGACGTCTTGGTCTATCGGCGCATCGGCGACTTCGTCATCGACTTTGAACCGTTTATCGCGAGCGCGCTCGAGGGCGATGTGGCCGAGTACCATGGCGAGGCATCGCGCCATACCATTGCGGGCTGCCCCGGGCTTTCACTGGTGGAGGAGGGGAGTAACGTCACCTACACTAACGCCGCCTCCGAGATTCCCGCGGCGCACGTCGAGACGCTCTGCCCCGAGGGCCTGACCTACATCTTTGGCTGCGGACACGTGGGCGCCGCGACGGCGCGCGTGCTCACGGCGGCGGGCTTTGCCGTCGTGGCCTGCGATGACCGCCCCGGCACGTTGACGCCCGAATGGGTGCCCGGTGTCTACGATCGTCGCCTGGTCGATTACAAGAACCTGAGCGAGCTGTGTCCCATCGGTCCGCGCGACTTGGTGGTCGTCGCCACGGCGGGTCACAAGTCCGATATCGACGTGGTGATTCAGGCCATGCGTGCCAAGCCTGCCTACCTGGGCTGTCTGGGTTCGCGCCGCAAGACGGCCTTTGTGCGCGCCCGCCTGGAGCAGGAAGGCTTTACGCAGGACCAGATCGACGAGCTGCACCTTCCGATCGGCGTTGCCATCGAGGCCGAGGACCCCGAGGAGATCGCCATCTCCATCGCCGCCGAGATGATCCACCTGCGCCGCACCAAACTCGTCCCCCGCAAGCGCTAATCGCATCCCCACCAATAAGTTGCGGTGAAATACGGATTGTTTAAGCCTGTTAGGCCGCCAAACAGTCCCTATTTCACCGCAACAGCTTTTTGGGACCCATTTGTGCGGGGGAGTTGTGGAGTTGTGCAGGCAGACGAGGTTTTTCTGGAAATACACTCCCGATGCGCGTATAGTACCAATTGTTTTGTCGGCTCCTGCTGTGTCGAGTCCAAACCGCAAAATGCCATGAGCGGCGCGGATGCAGCCAGGAGGCACGAGGACAACCCATCGTGGCCACGCCCCGTGCTTAAAACCCCAAGAAGGAGTGAACAATGGCAGAAGAGAAGTATGTGCCGCGTCTGAAGACCAAGTACAACAACGAGGTCAAGCAGCGGCTTCAGGACAAGTTCCAGTACGAGAACGTCATGATGATCCCCAAGTTTGAGAAGATTGTCGTGAACATGGGTGTCGGCGAGGCCGCTACCGATTCCAAGGCCATCGACGGTGCCGTGCGCGACCTGCGCGCCATCACCGGCCAGCAGCCGATGATCACCCGTGCCCGCAAGTCCATCGCTACCTTCCGCCTGCGCGCTGGTATGCCGATCGGCTGCAAGGTTACCCTGCGTGGCGACCGTATGTGGGAGTTCTTCGATCGTCTGACCTCCGTCGCGATCCCCCGTATCCGCGACTTCCGCGGCATCTCCGCCAAGAGCTTCGACGGCCGTGGTAACTTCTCCATGGGCGTCACCGAGCAGCTCATCTTCCCCGAGATCGACTTCGACTCCGTCGATCACCAGCGCGGTATGGACATCACTTTCGTGACCACCGCCAATACCGATGAGGAGGCCAAGGCCCTTCTGGACGCCTTCGGTTTCCCGTTCAAGAAATAGGTTCACCTGCCCTATAAGCGCCGTTCCCACAAGGGGGCGGCGCTTGGGGCGAACAATACTCTGTGTGAGGAGGATATAAGTGGCTAAGACATCGATGATCGTCAAGTGCAATCGCAAGCAGAAGTTCTCTACTCGTGAGTACACGCGCTGCCAGCGCTGCGGCCGTCCGCACTCTGTGTACCGCAAGTTCGGCCTGTGCCGTGTCTGCTTCCGCGAGCTTGCACTCAAGGGCGAGCTTCCCGGCGTTAAGAAGGCCAGCTGGTAAGTCACTACCAGCGTTTCAAGCATCAGTTTGGAACAGGGAAAACGCGCTAAAAAGGCTTTGCCGTTAAGGGCGGCGAAGAACCAAGAGCGCGTGTTCATCAAGAACGAAGGAGAATCTGTATGAACCTTACAGACCCGATCGCAGATATGCTTACGCGCATCCGTAACGCTAACTCTGTGAACAAGGCCACGGTCTCCATGCCGAGCAGCAAGAAGCTCGTCGAGATCGCTCGTGTTCTGCACGAGGAGGGCTACATCGAGGGCTACGATGTCGAGGACACCGTTCCCCAGAAGACTCTGCACATCACGCTTAAGTATGGTCCCAAGAAGGCTAAGGTCATCAACGGCATCCGCCGCATTTCCAAGCCGGGCCTGCGTAAGTACACCGGCGTTGCCGACATGCCCCGCGTCCGCGGTGGCCTTGGTACCGCCATTATTTCCACCAGCCATGGCGTCATGACCGACCGCGATGCTCGCAAGCACAACGTCGGCGGCGAGATCATCGCTTACGTCTGGTAATTCGCTCGGTAGGTAGAAGGAAAGGAGATCACCGTGTCTCGTATCGGTAATAAGCCTGTCCAGATTCCCGCCGGAGTCGAAGTGGCAGTCAACGGCAACAACGTTGTCGTCAAGGGCCCCAAGGGCCAGCTCGAGCTCGATGTCTTTGAGAAGCTCGCTATCAACGTCGAGGACAACGTCCTCACCGTTTCCCGTCCCGACGACGAGCGTGAGACCCGTGCCCGCCACGGCCTCACCCGCGCCCTCATCCACAACATGGTTGTTGGCGTTTCCGAGGGCTTCGAGAAGAAGCTCGAGCTCGCCGGCGTCGGTTACCGCGTGCAGCAGAAGGGCAAGAACCTCGAGTTCTCCCTGGGCTTCTCGCACCCCGTGATCGTCGAGGCTCCCGAGGGCATCACCTTCGAGGTTCCCGACAACACCCACGTGAACGTCAAGGGTATCAACAAGCAGCAGGTCGGTCAGATCGCCGCTGAGATCCGCGGCCATCGTCCTCCCGAGCCTTACAAGGGCAAGGGTATCCACTACGTTGGCGAGCACATCCGCCGCAAGCTGGGTAAGGCCGCCAAGTAGTCGTAACCGACTCACTCGCATAAGACCAGCACCCCGTCAGGTGCTGGCAAGATCAACCTTTTTAGGAGTTTACGTATGAACAAGCATAAGGCGAAGCTGGAAGGCCTCAAGCGTCGTCAGCGTCGTGTTCGCGGCAAGGTCTCGGGTACCTCCGAGCGTCCGCGTCTTCGCGTGACCCGTACTAACGCCAACATCTATGCCCAGATCATCGACGACAGCAAGGGCTCCAGCCTGACACTCGTCTCTGCCTCGACCCTCGAGGCCGAGTTCAAGGGCACCCACACCTCGAACAAGGAGGCTGCGGAGAAGGTCGGTCAGCTCGTTGGCAAGCGCGCCATCGAGGCCGGCATCACCAAGGTCGCCTTCGATCGCGGTGGCCGTATCTACCATGGCCGCGTCAAGGCCCTCGCCGACGGTGCTCGTGCCGCCGGTCTCGAGTTCTAGGAGGTATGTAGCACATGGCTCGTAATCAGAAGCAGCAGCGCGAGGCCTCCGAGTTCGAGGAGCGCGTCGTTTACATCAACCGCGTGTCGAAGACCGTCAAGGGTGGTCGTCGCATGAGCCTCGTCGCTCTCGTCGTCGTTGGCGACGGCAAGGGCAACGTCGGCGTTGGCATGGGCAAGTCCGCTGAGGTGCCCATGGCCATCTCCAAGGCGTCTCTCGATGCCAAGAAGAACATGTTCCACGTGCCGGTGACCGAGCAGGGCACCATCCCGCACGAGGTTCTCGGCCACTTTGGTGCCGGCCGCATCATCATCAAGCCCGCTGTCGAGGGTACCGGCGTTATCGCCGGCGGCGCTGTGCGTCCCCTCTTTGAGCTTGCTGGCATCAAGAACGTCCTGTCCAAGTCCCTCGGTACCGACAACGGCCTCAACATCATCAAGGCTGCCGTCGAGGGCCTCAAGGAGCTCTCCAGCCCTGAGGACGTCGCGGCTCGCCGTGGCCTGACGGTCTCCGAGATGTTCGTCGGTAAGGAGAACTAAGCATGGCTGACACCATCAAGATCAAGCAGGTCCGCAGCACCAATGGTTGCAAGCAGGACCAGGTCCGTACTGTCCGTGCCCTCGGTCTCCACAGGATCCGCGAGGTTCGCGAGATTGCTGACAACGAGTCCGTCCGCGGCATGATCTTCAAGGTCAAGCACCTTGTCGAGATTGTAGAGGAGTAGCAAATGCAGCTTCACGATCTTACTCCCGCGCCCGGTTCCACCAAGAACCGTAAGCGCGTCGGCCGTGGCAATTCTTCGGGTCACGGCACCACTTCTGGCCGCGGCCAGAAGGGCCAGGGTTCCCGCTCTGGCGGCACCAAGGGTGCCGGCTTCGAGGGTGGCCAGACTCCGCTGGCTATGCGCCTGCCCAAGCTTCCGGGCTTCCGCAACCCCCGTCGTATCGAGTACACCGCCGTTAACGTTGAGCGTCTCGAGCGTAAGTTCGAGGACGGCGCTGTGATCGACGGTGCCGCTCTTAAGGCCGCTCGCATCACCAAGAGCGAGTTCGAGCCCGTCAAGGTGCTCGGCAATGGTGAGCTCACCAAGAAGTTCACGGTCAAGGTCGACAAGGTCAGCGCTTCTGCGCAGGCCAAGATCGAGGCCGCCGGCGGAAAGGTCGAGCTGCCGTGCTAAATGGTCTTAAGACTGCTTTCCGCATCAAAGAATTGCGCGAAAAGATTCTTTTTACCATAGCTATGCTCGTCGTGTACCGCATTGGTGCGCACGTTCCTGTGCCCGGCATTCCCTTCCAGGGGATGCTGGGCCTTTTCTCGACCGATAACAATTCGGTCGCCGCAGGTGCTATGGCCCTCCTGAATCTTTTCTCTGGCGGCGCGTTGAGCTATGTGTCGGTGTTTTCGCTGGGCATCATGCCTTACATCACCAGCTCGATCATCCTCCAGATGCTCCAGGCCGTTGTGCCTTCCCTGCATGAGCTTGCCCGCGAGGGCGAGGTCGGTCAGACCAAGATCACGCAGTATTCGCGTTACCTCACCCTGGCTCTGGCAATCCTCAACTCCGTGGGTTACCTCTTCCTCTTTAAGAGCTTCGGCATCAGCTTCAATGGCGCCGGCGCTCCCGAGATCATCTTCGACCTCATGATCGTCGGCACGCTCACTGCGGGCGCCATGCTGATCATGTGGATTGGTGAGCTCATCACCCAGCGCGGTATCGGCAATGGCATGTCGCTGATCATCTTTGCGAACATCATGGCCGGCCTGCCGCAGGCTATCTTCTCCAGCACCGAGGGCAATGCCGGTGGCATCATCACCATGGTGATCATCTGCGCCATCATTTTGCTGGTTATCCCGCTGATTGTTTTCCTTGAGCGCGGCCAGCGCCGCATCCCGGTCTCCTACGCCAAACGCGTCGTGGGCCGTCGCATGATGGGTGGCCAGACCACCTACCTGCCCATCAAGGTCAACACCGCGGGTGTCGTGCCGATCATCTTCGCTTCGGCGCTGCTGTACTTCCCCGCTCAGATTGCCGTGTTCTTCCCCGGCATCGGCTGGATTCAGGCAGTTGCCTCCGCGCTTTCGACCGGTTGGCTCAACTGGGTGCTTAACGTTGTCCTCATCGTGTTCTTCGCGTACTTCTACACCTCCATGGTGTTCAACCCCGATGACACGGCCGATAACCTTAAGAAGCAGGGCGGCTTTATTCCGGGCGTGCGTCCGGGTAGGGCTACCGCGGCCTACATCAAGAACGCGCTCAACAAGATCACGCTTCCTAGCGCTGTCTTTTTGGCGCTCATCGCCATCGTGCCTTCGATCATCTTCTCCTTCACGGGTAACCATCTGATCCAGGCATTTGGCGGCACGTCCATCCTCATCATGGTCGGCGTCGTGCTCGACACGGTCGATAAGCTCGAAGGCCAGATCAAGATGTATGATTACGATGGATTCTTTAAATAGGCTAGAGGAGGATTGCTCATGAACCTCGTATTGCTCGGAGCTCCGGGTGCCGGTAAGGGCACCGTCGCACAGGAGCTCGTCGCCGAGTTTGGCGTCGCCCATATTTCCACGGGCGACCTGCTGCGTGCTGCCGTCAAGGGTGGCACCGAGCTTGGTATTCAGGCTAAGAAGTACATGGACGCTGGCGAGCTCGTTCCCGACCAGCTCGTGATCGACCTTGTCAAGGAGCGCCTTGCCGCCGATGACGCCCAGCAGGGCTTCATCCTCGACGGCTTCCCGCGCAACACCGCCCAGGCTGTGACGCTCGATTCCGAGCTCTCCGCCATGGGTCGCGAGATCGATTGCGCCCTTCTGGTCGATGTGGCCCCCGAGGTCATTATCGATCGTCTGTCTTCGCGTCGCACCTGCCGCGCCTGCGGTTACACCGGCACTGCTGCCGATGCCACCTGCCCCAAGTGCGGTGGCGAGATGTATCAGCGCGACGACGACAAGCCCGAGACCATCAAGAACCGTCTCGACGTCTACGAGAAGTCCACGAGTCCGCTCGTCGACTACTATCGTGGCCAGGGTCTGCTCAAGTCGGTCAACGGTGACCAGGCTCGCGAGACCGTGTACGGGGATGTCAAAGAGGCTCTCGGTCTATGATCAAGATTAAGTCTGCAACGCAAATCGAGCAGATGAAGAAGGCAGGAGCGCTATCTAAGATGGCGCTCCGCCACGTTGGAGCCATGGTGCGCCCCGGCGTTTCGACTTTTGAGCTCGATCAGCTCGCGGAGCAGATTATCCGCATGCATGGCGGCACCCCGGCCTTTAAGGGTTACGGCGGGTTCCCGGGGACCATTTGCGCATCAATCAACGATGCCGTGGTCCACGGTATTCCCAACCCCGACATGATCCTGCGCGATGGCGATATCATCTCCATCGATACGGGAGCCGTTGTCGACGGTTGGGTCGGCGATAACGCTTGGACGTTTTTCGTCGGCACCCCCACGCCCGAAGCCAAGGCTTTGTGCGAGGTCACGCGTGATTGCCTTAAGGCTGCCATTGAGCAGGCTGTTCCCGGTAACCATATCGGGGACGTCGGTTATGCCGTTCAGTCCCTCGCCGAGTCTCACGGTTACGGCGTGCTTCGTGATTATGTGGGCCATGGCATTGGTCGCGTAATGCACGAGGACCCCAACGTTCCTAACTATGGAAAGAAGGGGAGGGGCGTTCGCCTCCAGGCCGGCATGGTCATTGCCATCGAGCCGATGGTTACGATGGGTTCCAACCATGTGAGCACGGGCTCCGACGGTTGGATCGTCACGACCAACGACCACCTGCCCGCCGCGCACTACGAGAACACCGTCGCCATTACCAATGACGGTCCGGTGATTCTCACCACGGATGCCCAAGGTGCTTGGTGCTCCTTGCAAGGCGGCGAAATGTAAAAGTCGCCGCCCCCTGATGCCCAACCTCGCCTTTCAATTTCGAAGGCATGACCCCAAGGTCTATGCCTTCTCATTTCAAGGCGATCTTGGCCATCAGGGAACGGCTTTGTTTTACATTTCGAATGTAACAGGTTCCACTTAGTTGTGGAGCCATTACGAAGTTATTACGATGCGTGCATACGTGTTGTAGAATACTCAATCGCTGTCGTTTTCTAGAGAAAGATGATTGCTTGTGAAGAAGGAAGACGCAATTGAGCTCGAGGGTACGGTAAAGGAACCGTTGCCCAACGCCATGTTTAAGGTCGAGCTCGAGAACGGTCATTCGGTTCTGTGCAACATTTCTGGCAAGATCCGAATGAATTACATCCGTATTCTCCCCGGTGACAGGGTTGTCGTGGAGCTTTCCCCGTACGACCTGACCCGCGGCCGCATCACCTATCGCTACAAATAGCGGCACGCATACACGCACTCCATTTCCGACTGCAGGCTTAGCTCAACCTACGGTCGGATTGTGTGTGAAGACCAGCCATAGTTTTAAACGCCTGCGGCTGGGCGAGTAGATAGTAGGGAAGTAGTTTGAGCGCTACCGAAAGGAAGAACGATGAAGGTACGTCCTTCGGTCAAGAAGATGTGCGATAAGTGCAAAATCATTAGGCGCCATGGCAAGGTCCTCGTCATTTGCGAGAACCCCCGTCATAAGCAGCGTCAGGGTTAAGAGAGGAGACTACGTTGGCCCGTATTAATGGTGTCGACCTCCCGCGTGAGAAGCGCGTTGAGATCGGTCTGACCTACATTTACGGCATCGGCCGCACCACTGCGACGAAGATCTGCGTCGAGTGCAACGTTAACGTGGACACGCGCGTTAAGGACCTCACCGAGGATGAGGTTAACGCCATCCGCGATTATATCGATAAGAATCAGATCATGGTTGAGGGCGACCTCCGCCGTGAGCGCAACCAGAACGTCAAGCGCCTTATGGACATCGGCTGCAACCGCGGCCTTCGTCACCGCAAGGGCCTCCCGGTCCGCGGCCAGCGCACCCACACTAACGCTCGCACCCGCAAGGGCCCGAAGCGTCAGATCGGTGCTAAGAAGAAGAAATAAGGAGCGCTAGATAGATGGCTACTGCTAAGAAGAACGTTCGCGCTGCCCGTCTGAAGCGCGCGGACCGTAAGAACATTTCCGTGGGCCAGGCTCACATTCGTTCTACGTTCAACAACACGATCGTTTCGATCACCGATCCCCAGGGCAACGTCATTTCCTGGAAGTCGGCTGGCCAGGTGGGCTTCAAGGGCTCCCGTAAGTCCACGCCGTTCGCTGCCCAGATGGCTGCCGAGGCTGCTGCCAAGCAGGCCATGGAGCACGGTATGAAGAAGGTTTCCGTCTTCGTCAAGGGCCCCGGCTCCGGTCGTGAGACCGCCATCCGCTCCCTCCAGGCTGCTGGCCTCGAGGTCTCGAGCATCCAGGACAAGACCCCCATTCCGCACAACGGCTGCCGCCCCAAGAAGCGTCGCCGCGTGTAACTGAAAGGATCGTATCAATATGGCAATCGACAGGACTCCTGTTCTTAAGCGCTGCCGTCAGCTCGGGATCGATCCCGCTGAGCTCGGTTACAGCAGCAAGAAGGAATCTATCCGTCAGCCCAAGCGCCGTCGCAAGGAATCTGAGTACGGCATGCAGCTGCGTGAGAAGCAGAAGGTCAAGTTCATCTATGGCGTTCTGGAGAAGCAGTTCCACGGCTACTTCAACAAGGCCCGTAAGATGAACGGCGTCACCGGTGAGAACCTCATGATCATCCTTGAGTCTCGCCTCGACAACGTCGTCTTCCGTCTTGGCTTTGCCCGCACCCGCAAAGAGGCTCGTCAGTCCGTCCGTCACGGTCACTTCACCGTGAACGGCAAGCGCGTGGACATCCCGTCCTACCGCGTCAAGGCCGGCGACGTCGTCGCTGTCGGCGAGAAGTTCCGTGACCTCCTCCCCATCAAGGAGGCCCTGATTTCCTCCGAGCGCTTTGAGGTCCCTGGCTGGCTCGAGGTCGATATCGAGAAGCTGTCTGGTAACGTGCTCGCTCTGCCGACGCGTGAGCAGATCAGCGGTGATATCAACGAGCAGCTCATCGTCGAGCTCTACTCTAAGTAGTCCATCCGGGCTGCTGAGGCTGGAGGTAATACATGTCAGAATTCATTAGGCCTCAGGTTCAGGTCGAAGAGATCAACGAGACCTCTGCTCGTGTCTCCGTCGAGCCGCTCGAGCGTGGATACGGCGATACGCTGGGTAACTCGCTTCGTCGTGTTCTTCTGTCCTCGCTCGAGGGTGCCGCCGTCGAGGCCATTCAGATCGATGGTGCGCAGCACGAGTTCATGACCATCCCTAACATGGTCGAGGATGTCACCGACATCGTCCTGAATGTCAAGGGTCTTGTCTTCAGGGCTCTCGGCACGACCGACGAGGCGACCGCCACCATCTCGGTTGACGGCCCCTGCGAGGTCACCGGTGCGGACTTCTTTATTCCGTCCGAGTTTGAGCTGGTCAACCCCGAGCAGCACATTGCTACGCTCACCGAGGGTGGCCATCTCACCATGAGCATGCGCATCGGCTATGGCCGCGGCTATGTCTCTGGCGAGGCTAACAAGCGTGACAACGATCCCATCGGTGTGATCAACGTCGACTCGCTGTACTCGCCGGTGTCCCGTTGCGCCAAGCTCGTTGAGGCTTGCCGTGTCGGCCAGCATACCGACTACGACCGCCTTGTCCTCGAGATCGAGACCAACGGTTCCATCGCCCCGCGCGACGCCGTGGTCCAGGCTGCCAATATCATCAACCAGCATATGGCCGCCTTTATGAACCTTGCCGAGACCCCCGAGGTCGAGGAGGAGGCTTCGATCTTCGCTCCCGAGGTCACCAACGACAACGCCGAGCTGGACAAGCAGATCGAGGATCTGGACCTTTCCGTCCGTTCCTACAACTGCCTTAAGCGCGCCAGCATTCACTCGGTCCGTCAGCTCGTTGAGTTCTCGGAGAACGATCTGCTCAACATCCGTAACTTCGGTGTTAAGTCGATCGAGGAAGTGAAGGACAAGCTTGAGTCCATGGGCCTGAGCCTGAAGGCTTAATGCTTCGCATATTTGAGGAGAAACTAGACCATGCGTCACAACGTTAAGAAGGGCCTGAAGCTCGGCACCGATGCGAGCCACACCAAGGCCATGAAGAAGAGCCTTGCTAAGGCCCTCTTCGAGAACGACCGCATCAAGACCACCGAGACCCGCGCTAAGGCGCTGCGTTCGGTCGTCGACCCGATCATCACCTGGGCCAAGAAGGGCGATCTGCACTCTCGTCGTCTGGCTATCGCCAAGCTCGGCGATAAGCAGCTCGTTGCCGAGATCTTCGACAAGGCTGCTCAGGGCATGTGGCAGGACCGCAACGGCGGTTACACCCGCATCATGAAGCTCGGTAACCGTAAGGGCGATAACGCTCCTATCGTTATCATGGAGCTCGTCACCGAGCCTTGCACGCCTAAGGCCAAGAAGGCTGCTCCGGCCCCCAAGAAGGCCGCTGCTCCCAAGAAGGTCGAGGCCGTCGAGGAGGCTCCTGCTGAGGAGACCGCTGAGTAGACATTCTGTCTGCATAGGCTATATTCGAGGGGTACGTTCGCGTACCCCTCTTTTTTTGTCGCAATACCGTTTCTAGTTTGTTGGGAGCGCCCATGACTGCGCCGTCTGATTTCAATTCGACCCCCGAGCTTGACGCCACCCTTGTATTTCGCGTGGCCTACGATGGCTCCTCCTATAGCGGATTTGCCGAGCAGCCGGGCCAGACGACGGTTGCAGGCGAGCTGCGCCGTGCAATCGAGACGTTGCTGCGCCGCCCAATCGATCTGACGTGCGCGGGGCGTACCGATGCCGGAGTTCATGCGGTGGCCCAATACATCAGCGTGCCTGTAACGGACGCTGAGCTCGCTTTGACGCGCCGTAGGTGGCTGAGGGCTATGGATGCCCTCCTGGGCAAAGATATCGCCATAAACGAGGTCTACAAGGCTCGTAAGGGCTTTTCTGCACGTTTTGACGCGCGCTCTCGTACTTACACCTATCGCATTGCCGACCGTGATGCGCGGCCCGTGCTGTCACGCGGTGCCGTGTGGTGGCATCGCTATCCCCTCGACGTCGATGCGATGGCGGCCGCCTGCCCTGCGCTTTTGGGCGAGCAGGACTTTAAGAGCTTTTGCAAGGTCGCCTCTGCCGTGGGCAAACCTACGCACCGCTGCGTAATGCGTGCCGAGTTTGACCATGAGGTCGCCTTTGGCGAGGACATCCTCACGTTTACCATCGAGGGCAATGCGTTTTTGCATTCGATGGTGCGAACCATTGTGGGCACCCTTGTCGAGATCGGCATGCATCGCCGCGATCCCGAGTGGATGCGCGAGGTAATTGATGCCTGCGATCGCTCCGCTGCCGGTCCTACGGCGCCCGCATGCGGTCTTACCTTTATGGGCGTGGACTACGACCCCACCGAGCTTGTGGTGCTCGATTAGGGATGAGACTGCCTGACGGCAATCTTTGTGTGCAGTGCCTGTGAGCGGGGCGTGTGCAACATCTGTTCTTGACGTGCATCGCGACGGGCGACCATCCGCATTAATTGACGGGGTGTACCATGAACGGCAGTTTGTTACTGGCTGTCGAGAGGACGGAAAACTTGGTTCGACGTGGTTCGCATCCGCGACTTTCGGTGATCCTGATTGTTGAGGGTTCGCCCAGTTATACGATGCGTGCTCTCGAGAGCATCCAGAACCAAGACCTCTACGATTTGCAGATTGTCGTCGTTTGCCGCGGCGTGGTAGCTGGTGTGCGCCATTCGCTCGAAGTTGCTGCCGACAGAGATATTCATATTGATTTGATTGATGTTGAGGACCCAGTGCCTGGCGCCTGCCTGCGTGCCGGCTTTGCGGCTTCGCGCGGCTCCCAGATCATTGCGATGAATGCCAATGAGTGGTTTGCGCCGCAGTCCCTTTCGCAGATGGTCGAAAGCTCCTGCGACGCTTCTGCTGACATCGTGTTTCCCTCTGTTTCGCTCGATCGCTACGATGTTCACCGCGAACGTCATTCCCGAGTTTTGGACGCGACATCCGTTTCTGGCGATGGGGACCAGGCGGCTTGCCTGACCCAATTGGTTTCCTGTGGTTTAATCCGACAGACCTCTGGCGTGCTGTATGATCGCGCCCTCTTTGAGGCGTGCCTTGCGCATGGCGATGCGTTTCGCACGGTGTCTTTTTTGACGTTCGCGCTTTCGCAAGCAAAGCGCGTTTCGGGATGTGGTCGTGCCCGTTTTCATGCAGTGGCGCCGTCGATTACGGAGACGTTTGACCCCACGATGTTTTCCAGGCTTTCTGATGATATCGGGGCGCTCGACAGGCTTGCCGACTCGCTTGCCGTCGCGGGCGGTGGCGATCAGTTGAAGCTGGTCTGCCAGCGGTATTACTACGCCGGTCTGGTTGCCTGCATCGAAAATTTGTGTCTGAGCCCCCATGGGGTGTCTTCAATAGAGCGTTCGGCCCGTTTGCATGATATGCTCGAAGCGCAGCGTACCCGTCAGATGGTTGCGGCTCTTAAAGGCAATCATCGGGGCTTAGGTCTGCTCTATGGTTCGATAGCTAGTGCCAAGCCTATGCGGTGTGCGTTGTATACGCATCTGGTGGCCTTTTTCAATCGTTCGGGCGTCAGGACTGTCTAATAGCGTGATTTTCGAAATAAATTGCATGGAATTGTTTCGAAATGCGTTCTTATTCACTAAAACCCTCAAATAGCGCTAAACTATTCAATCACTAAGTGATTGTCTCCACCATCTTTTGGAGTGAGGTTTTGTATGGCCAAAAAACGCAATGGGCGCCAGGATGCCATCAGAGATATTGTTCGCAATAAGGACGTACGTACGCAGCGCGTTTTGGTAGACGAGCTTCGCGCCATGGGTTTCGATTGCACGCAGGCGACCGTTTCGCGCGATATCGCGGACATGGGACTGCGTAAGCTCCCCGAGGGCATCTATGTCCTTGCCGAGGACCTGCATCTGCAGCGCATGGTTTCCGAGTTGGTTACCGGCGTACTGCGCACCGATAATCTGGTTATGATCAAGGCACAGCCCGGTACGGCTTCTGGTATTGCCGCAGCGGTCGATGCCGCGGAGCTGCCCGACGTGCTTGGCTCGCTTGCCGGCAACGACACGATCTTAGTCATTGCGCAGACGGCCGAGGACGGCGAACGCCTTGAAGCGCTCATCAACAAGCTGAGTAACTCTCACAAGTAGGGGATGCGTGGCACTGCTGCTGTGCCGATTGTTGCTATAGGTAATTGCCGAGGGCGTTGACGAAGGCCAGCGCCCTTTTGCATGCCAGTGCCTGTTGCTCTATCGGTCCTGCAGCCGGGGCCGTCGTGGCGTCTTGTGGCATCTGTCGAAATAAAGAAGCGCCCGAGCAGCGTACGTGCTGCTCGGGCGCCTTGGTGTCAGATGCCGCTTTGCGCCTACTGGCCCGTAGAGGGGTCGGGCGTGGGCGTAGGACCGGGGGTAGGCGTCGGCGTGCCACCGTCGCCACCCGTGCCGCCATCGCCACCCGTGCCACCGTCGCCACCGTCGCCACCTGTCGTACCGCTATCGCCGGTGGTGTTACCGCCCGGGGTTTCAGTGGTCGTGGTTGTCGTTGTCGTTGTGGTGGTTGTGGTCTCTTCCTCTTCTTTTTCCTCGTCTTTATCCTCTTCGTCTTTCTTTTTGTTGTTTGTGCCGTAGAACTTCCAGACGTTATTGTTCTTGTACGTGGGAGCCGTTCCGGTCTGGAATTCCTCGCGCTCGGTGCCCGCAAGAACGGTGTTCATGAACTTCTTAAAGACGGGCAGGTTGGTGCTGTCGCCCAGCAGGTCCGAACCGTACTTTTGGATGGGAATCTCGCCTGCGGAATAACCGGTCCACAGGGCGCATGCCAGTTGCGGCGTGAAGCCGCAGAACCACAGGTTGGTGGTGTTGTCAGTGGTGCCCGTCTTGCCGGCATAGGGCTGGTTGACGTTCAGCGCGCCGGCGGCACCCGTGCCGCTGCCCTGCATGACGCCGGATAGAACATCGGTAACCGCGGCAGCCTCGCCTTCGGTGAGCACCTGCGTGGGATTGTCGGTGTGCTGGTACAGAACCGAGCCGGTACGCGAGTCGATCTCGGTAATGGCGATGGGCTGACGGTAGTAGCCACCGTTGGCAAACGTTGCGTAGGCAGATGCCATCTCGAGCGGTGAGATGGACCCGGTGCCGAGCGTCATGACGGGAACGTCCTCGATATTGTCCTTGGCGGGATCGATGCCAAGCTTTTTGACGAGCGACATGATCTTGTCATTGCCGATGGCTTCGGCCACCTGAATGTAGCCGGTGTTGGATGAGTATGCCGTTGCCTGTTTAAGCGTGATGTTGCCATAGCTCTGGTTGCCGTAGTTTTGCACCTCGGTCGTGGTGCCCTTGGCCTTGAGCGGCGAGTTGCAGTTGAGGGTGACGTTGGGGTTCATACCGTTTTGGATGGCAGTTGCCAGCGTAAAGGCCTTAAACGTGGAGCCCACGGGGCGCTTTGCCGTAGCGTGGTTCACGTGATTCTCGTCGGCGTTGTAGTCGTAGCCGCCCACCATGCACTTGATGTAGCCGGTCTTGGGGTCAACGACGACCATGCCCATGTCCAGTCCGTCGAGCGAAAGCGTGTCGAGCTGCGAGCGCACGGCCTCCTCGGCCACCTGCTGCATGGTGGGGTCGATGGTGGTCTTGACGGTCAGACCGCCCTTAAAGAGCACGTCGGTGGAGAACTCCTGCTCAAGCAGCTGCTTAACGTAGGCGACAAAGTAGGGCTGAGAGTACACATCGACGCCACTGCCCGAAATCTCGGTCACGTTAAGCGTGATGGGCTCAGCCTGCGCGGCATCGTGCTCTTCCTGCGTGATGTGGCCCAGACGCAGCATGTTGTCCAGAACCTTGTTGCGGCGGGACAGCGCCAAGTCGGGATTAACCGTGGGGTCGTACTGCGAGGGCGAGTTGGGAAGGCCGATCAGCAGCGCGGCCTCGCTCAGGGTGAGGTCGGCGGCGGTTTTGGACAGATAGGTCTCGGCGGCGGCCTCGATGCCATATGCTCCATGGCCGTAGTAGATGGTGTTGAGGTACATCATGAGGATCTCGTCTTTGGAGTACATATCCTCCATCTTGATGGCGATATAGGCCTCGCGCACCTTACGCTCGATGGTCGAGTCGAATTGTTCCTCCTGCAAGATGGTGTTGCGAACCAGCTGCTGGGTGATGGTCGATGCGCCCTCGTGGCCGCCGGTGAGGGTTGCCACCGATGCGCGTGCAATGCCCCAGAGGTCGATGCCGCCATGCTCGTAGAAGCGCTCGTCCTCAACGTCGACGGTGCCCTGCAGCACGTACGGGGACACTTGGTCCTTGGTGATGGACTTGCGGTTTTGCGTGTAGAAACTCGCAATGGTATTGCCGTTGCAGTCGACGATGTCGGTGGGCTCGCTCACCAGATACGCGTTGGCATCGGTGTAGTCGGGCAGATCGGACAGCCAGCGGTTGACGTTGCCGATCATGCCGATGCCAAACGCTACGCCCGCGATAAGCAGAAAGCCCAAAAACGAGAGCAAGATCATGGGAAGGGCATGCGTCTTAGAGCGACCGCGCCCCTGTCGTTGGCGAGGACCCATATATTGACCTCCAGGTATGTCGTGCCAGGCGGCAGGTATGCTACCGGGCAGGATGGACATAAGTTATTACACGATAAACCAATCGGGGCATGCGGGGCCTCGTGTATGCTGGTTGGCAGCAATTTTCAGAGTGAAAGCACACCTTGGCAAGGAGTTTACCGATGGCGATTCGGCCGATGGAATCGAGCGGACAATGCGAAAGCGAGTTGGCGGCGGCTGAAGTGGCGCTGCCCGAACTGCTGGCGCCTGCTGGCGGACTTGACCAGATGCTCGCGGCGATTGCGGCGGGTGCCGATGCCATCTATGCGGGGCTGGACGGATTCAACGCTCGAGTGAGCGCGCATGGCTATAGCGATGATGAGTTCGCGCGCGGTTGTGCCGTGGCCCATGCCCATGGCGTGCGTGTGTACGTGACGCTCAACGTGTTCGTGTTCGATGATGAGCTTGCCGACGCCGTGGCGTTGGGGGCGTATGCGCATGCGTTGGGTGCCGATGCGTTGATTGTGGCCGATGCCGGGCTGGCCTGTGCGCTTCGTGCGGCGATTCCGGGGGTCGAGATTCACCTGTCCACTCAGGCGGGCGCTCATAGCGAGGGTGCCGTGCAGTTGGCTGCCAAGGAGTTGGGCGTTGAGCGCGTGACGACTGCGCGCGAGCTGAGCGTGGCGGAAATTGAGACGCTTTGCGCTACTGGCGTGCCCATCGAGGTGTTCTGTCACGGCGCTATTTGCATTGGATACTCGGGTGCGTGCGGGTTCTCTGCCCTTCGACGTGGCCGCTCTGCGATGCGCGGTGATTGCACGCAACCGTGCCGTCTATCCTATGACTTGGTGGACGAGGCGGGGCAGAGTGTTGTCGCTGTCGAAGGGGATCGCCTGCTTTGTCCGCGTGACTATCTGGGCATCGCGCATCTGCCCGAGCTTGTTGCCGCCGGCGTGGCATCGCTCAAGATCGAGGGCCGCATGAAGAATCCCGACTACGTCTTTAACGTGGTGAGGGTGTGGCGTCGGGCGCTCGATATGCTGCGCGACGGCACATGGGATGCCGATGCGGTGCCGGCGCTTGAGCGCGAGCTGGGAAGGTCGTTCAACCGCGGCTTTACCGATGCGTATCTGCGGGATCGTTCGGGCGCCGAGCTCATGAGCTTTGAGCGCGCGATCAACCAGGGCGTGCGCGTGGGCCATTTGGTGGCGGTGGGTCACGAAGAGGTGACGGTTGAGCTTGATGCCGCCGTGGCGGCGGGCGATACGCTCGAAATCCGATTTTACCCGGGTGCCGACGCGCGTCCCGATGTGCCCAAGCGCTGGCCACAGGTGCCTTGCCCCGTGGATGCCGCTGCGGGAGAGCGCATCGTCGTGCATTGCAAACGCAAGGTGGACGCGGGCTGCGAGGCCTATCTGATTCGCAGTGCCGGCGTGCTGGGGCAGACGGCAACGGTGTTGGAGCGCATGCGGGTCGAGGCAGATGCGGTCGCGCCTGCTGAGCAGTCCGTTGAGGTACTGCCGTTTGAGGGCGTTCTGGCAGATGGCGATGTACCGACGGAGTTGGCGGGACCGGCGGAGCCGGCAAAGCATGAGGCTTTTGCTCGTATGGTCTTTGCCTGGGAGCTGATGGATTTGGATCCGCGCGATGAGCGGGATCTGTCCGATGCGACGGTGGTGCTCGACGAAGTGTGCCGCGCAGGCGACGCCGAGCGGACTCGAGCGCTTATGCAACGTGCCGGGCGTATTGTTTGCCGCAACCTGGGGCAGGTGGCGATGGCCCGCGAGCTGGGCACGACGTTTGACGTGGCGGCGCCGGTGTTCTGCGCCAATCGGGCCACGCTTGCCTGGCTGCGCGGGCTTGGCGCGAGGTGGGTATACTTGCCTGCCGAGTTGCTCAGCAATGACAGGGAGCGTATTGCCGAGCTGGCTGCTGAACCCGGCGTCTTGGGTCCGGTCGACGCCGACCGTCCCGAGCTCATGGTGTGCGAGCACTGCCTGCTGACCGCCGAGGGCGTTTGCGCCACCGATGCGACGGGGCAGGTCCGTTGCCGCGACTGCTTGCGTCGTCGGCAGATACGCTATCTGGTCGAGCGTGACGGTACGCGTCTGCCAGTTGCCATCGACGCATGTGGCAGGACGAGGATTTTCCTGTCGTAGATGCTGCGTCGCGTCAGTTTGTTATCATAAGAGAGTTTATGGACTTCCAGCACCGCCGTTTTCGGCGAGGGTGCTATAGCAAAAGGAGGATACCCAATGCTGTCTGTTGACGAGCAAATGCGTATCATCACCTCGGGCGCCGCGCAGATCGTTCCCGAGGCCGACCTTCGCAAGAAGCTTGAGAAGGGCGAGCCCCTCAACATCAAGCTCGGCGTCGATCCCACCAGCCCCGACCTGCACCTGGGCCACGCCGTGCCGCTGCGCAAGATGCGTCAGTTCCAGGACCTGGGCCACAACGTCACCCTCATCATCGGCAACGGTACTGCGCTGATTGGCGACCCCTCGGGCAAGAATTCCACCCGTCCGCAGCTTTCGCAGGAGCAGATCGAGGCCAATGCCGAGACCTACGTGAGCCAGGCCATGAAGATCCTGGATCCCGAGAAGACCACCATCGTGCACAACGGTGACTGGATCTTGTCGATGGATCTGGCCGGTCTGCTGCAGGTGTGCTCCAAGTTCACTGTCGCCCGTATTCTTGAGCGCGACGACTTTACCAAGCGCTACCAGTCTCAGACGCCGATCGCCCTGCATGAGTTCCTGTATCCCGTGATGCAGGCATACGATTCGGTCATGATTAAGGCTGACGTGGAGATGGGCGGCACCGACCAGCTTTTCAACCTGCTCGCCGGCCGTGAGCTCATGGAGAAGATGGGCATGGAGCCGCAGATCGCGCTCACCATGCCGCTGCTCGAGGGCACCGATGGCGTCCGTAAGATGTCCAAGTCCTATGGCAACTACATCGGTCTGACCGACGCGCCCAAGGATATGTTCGGCAAGACCATGTCCATCCCCGACGAGATGATCGGCAAGTACTACCGCCTGGCGAGCTCGCTCACTCCGGCCGAGGTCGACAAGATCGACGCTGCCCTGGCCGATGGCTCTGCCGATCCCTATGAGCTCAAGCGCGCTCTGGGCCGCGACCTGTGCGACACCTACCACGGCGCCGGTGCCGGCGACGAGGCTCAGGCCGAGTTCGACCGCGTGTTCAAGGAGGGCCAGCTCGCCGACTTCCCCGAGAAGCATGTTGAGCTGACTGTTAACGACGAGGGCCAGATTTACCTCGCCGGTCTGCTCAAGGACCTGGGTCTTTCGGCGAGCGCCGGCCAGGCCCGTCGCGACATCGACGGCGGCGGCGTCAAGATCAACGGCAAGGCCGTGGCTCCCAAGAGCTACAACATCGACCCCAGCGCCCTCAAGCTGGGCGACACCCTCTCCGTGGGCAAGCGCAAGGGCTTCAAGTTGGTCTAGCAAGTAGGTCAACCTGACATGTGCAAAAGGGCCGCAGCCGGGATTCCCGACTGCGGCCTTTTTAGATGATCCCTTGGGGACGGAGGAAAACGGATCACCGGGCCAAACCGACCCCCTCGGTGATCCGTTTTCCTCCGTCCCCAAGGGATCATTTGGCAGTGCCGTTAAGCGGAAGGGGTGTTATCGGCGGCCTCCTTTTGGGCATACAATGGCTATTGGTTTGCTGCGGTGAAGGCCTGTCCGCTCCGCAGCTTTTTTCTACGGTTAAAGGAGTATGTATGTCCGTTGAGGTCATGAGATCTGTGATCGAGGCCGCCGAGGGTCGTGTACCCGTTGACACGCTGTTTGCCAACGCACAGATTGTCGATGTGTACGGCCAGCGCGTGGCGCCCGGTAGCGTTGCCGTCAAGGATGGCGTGATCGTCGGTGTGCTCTACGATGGTCGCGACGATGCCGCCGGTACGTATGAGGCTGCCGAGGTCATCGATTGCCAGGGCCGCTATCTTGCCCCCGGTTTTATTGACGGACACTTGCATATCGAGTCCTCGAACATCCGCCCTGCCGAGTATGCGCGCATGGCGGCGACGCGCGGTACCACCACCGCTATTGCCGACAGCCACGAGATCGCTAATGTTTCTGGCTTGGACGGCCTGCGCTTTATGATCGAGGACGGTCGTCGCGCGCCCATTTCCATCAAGTACATGATGCCTTCGTGCGTGCCCGCGCTGCCCGACGAGCAGGCCGGTGCCGTCATCACCGCTGCTGATATGCAGGCGTTTTTTGCCGAGCATCCGGGCGATGTCTTTGGCCTCGGCGAGATGATGAACCTGCCGGGCGTCTTTATGGCCGATCCCGAGACCTGCGCTCGCATTGACGCTGCCAACCAGACGCCGTCCAAACAGGTGGACGGTCACGCCCCGCTCGTTGCCGGCAAGGATCTCAACGCCTATGCCGCAGCAGGTATTATCGCTGACCATGAGTCGACGATTCCCGAGGAGGCACTCGACAAGCTGTCCCGCGGCATGTACGTGATGCTGCGCGAAGGTACGTGCAGCCATGACCTGGCCAACCTGTCTCCGATGTTGCTGGAAAACCCCGCCCGTGCCCGTCGTTGCTGCTTTGCGACCGACGACCGTGCTCCCTCCGACGCGCTTTCGACCGGTATGATCGATAACGCCTGCCGCGTGGCTATCGAGGCCGGCATCGACCCGGTAGTCGCCATCTCCATGGCGTCCCTCTCCACGGCCGAGGCGTTTGGCCTAGATCACGGCTGCCGCGACCCGCACGAGCTCCGCGGTGCGATTGCCCCGGGCAAGCGTGCCGACCTGCTGGTGCTCAATGACCTGACGTTTGCCACGGCTCCGCATCGCGTATATGCCGCCGGTGCTCTGGTGGCGCAGGACGGCACCTTTGTGGGCGAGATTGCACCCGAGATGGCCGAGGTTGCGGCCCTTGCCGATGAGCTGCGCGCCTCCGTTAAGCTGCCGAAGCTTTCGCTCGACGTATTCGACTATGCCTTTAAGCCGGGCGAGGCCGTGATCGACGTGGTGCCGGGTAAGGCCATCACGGGTATGGTTCGCCCCGAGAGTGCCGAGGGCCTGCGCCGCATTATGCTGGTCGAGCGCCATGGCCGCGGCGTGTCGCTGCAGGCCGAGGGCGCCGACGGTGATGGTCCTGCGGGCCTGGGTCTTGTCGGCAAGCATATCGGTCGCGGCTGGGTGCGTGGCTTCACCATCACCGGTGGCGCCATTGCCTCCACGATCGGCCACGACTCGCACAACGTGTGCGTCGTGGGTGATAACGCTGCCGATATGATGGCTGCTGTTGAGGCTGTGGGCCAGGGCGGTCACGTGCTGGTGCGCAACGGCGAGGTCGTGGCGCGCATTCCGCTGGCGCTCGGTGGCCTGATGAGCGAAGGCACGGCCGAGGATGTCGCCGCGCAGCACGACGACTTTATGGTCAAGGCGCGCGCCATGGGCATCGAGCCGCCGCTCGACCCCATCATGGGCATCATCTTCCTGCCCCTGCCGGTCATCCCGACGCTCCGCATTCGCCCTGAGGGCATGTTCGACGTCACGACCTTCACCTACGCCGACTAGTCATCGGGGACGTTCTTAAACGACTAGTCGTCGGGGACACTCTTTGGCGTGTCGCCTGGCGCCGCGACCGTAGGACCTCTGGCATGTGTGAGCTATTTGCCAGGTCCTTGTAACGTTTGCGCCCGCGGAGTCTTATTTGAGCTCCCTTTGGGTACGTTGGAATCGGATACACGTTCGATTCCAACAAGCCCGAAGGGAGCTTTTCCATGTTTAAACTGATTGCATCCGATATGGACGGCACACTGCTTGACGAAAACAGCCAGGTGCCTCCCGAGACCTACGAACTGATTTTGGCGCTACGCGAGCATGGCGTGCATTTTGCCGCATCGTCAGGTCGCCGCTACGATCGCCTGTGCGAGTTCTTTGCGCCCGTTCGCGACAAGATGGACTTTGTCGCCGCTAACGGTGCCCAGGTCTACGCCGACGGCAAAATGGTAGACCGTGAGGTGTATTCGCACCTGGCGATTCGAAAGCTCGCCCAAGCAGTCGCGACGTTTCCCAATCTGCATCTTGCGCTTTTTGACCGAACCAAGTCCTTCCTGCTCGATGACGAGTGCAAGTTCGTGCGTGAGGTCGATAAGGACCTTCCCAATGCCGAGCGTATTTGGGAGCTGCCCGATCCCAGCGTAAATATCATCAAGGCGAGTATCTTTTGCGATGACGGTGTCGTTATGGACAGCGCCTACGTGCTACAGCGCGAACTTGGTCAGCTCTTTACTTTTGCGCCTTCGGGCAACGCGTGGATCGATGCCATGCAGCCCGGTGTGTCGAAGGCCTCGGGCATCGCGCAGCTCGCGGAACACTACGGCATTGGACGCGACGAGGTCATGGCGTTTGGCGACTCGATGAACGACTACGAGATCATTCGCTTTGTCGGCACGGGCTGCGCGATGGAAAACGCGCGTCCCGCGCTCAAGGCGGTGGCCAATCGCGTCGTAGGCTGCAACCGCGACCACGCCGTTCAGCATGAGCTCCGTCGCGTGCTGGAGAGTCTCTCCTAATCCGGCAGATGGGGACGTTCCTTTTCTGCCGGCAGCTGGGGACACTCCTTGTTGCTTGTGGCAAAGACTGTTCCCAACGACCAGTCGTTTAAGAACGTCCCCGATGACTAGGCGAGGGTGGCCATGATGGTGCGGGCGACGCCGTCGTGGTCGTTGTCGTATTCGGTGATGGCGTCGGCGGCCTCGCGGTCTTCGGGTTCGCCGTTGATCATGGCCATGCCGTGGCCCGCTGCCTGCAGCATGGGGATGTCGTTGATGTTGTCGCCGAACGCCCAGGCGTCGGCGAGAGACTCGCCCAGGTGCTCGCATAGCCACGTGAGGGCTGTTCCCTTGGTGGCGCCCTCGCCCATGACCTCGATATTCATGGCGTACGAACGCGTGACCTCAATGCCTCCGAGCGTGTCGAGCTCCGACGCGATGGCGTCGCGATCGGCCGGGTCGTGCCAGTACATGGCGATGCGTTCGAGCGTCTCGACCTCGTCGATCTTGCTGTCGATATCCATGTCGATCGGTGTTCGCGTGCGCTTGAGCGAAGCCGCGATGTGGGGGTCGCCGCCGCAGAATTCGTCCAAGCGCGTGTAGAGCGAGCGGGGGAGGAAGCACTGCCCATCCGCGAAGATATCGAAGGTCACATCGTGGCCGGCGGCGATGCGATGGACGCGATGGGCGATACCGCGGTCGAGCGGACGGCTCAAAATGCGCGTAGCACGTGAGGCATCGGTGGGCGTACCGTCGTCGAGCTGCCAGACGCTGGCACCATTGGCGCAGACCGCGTAGTGTACGGCGGGGTGGGCGAGGATGGGCTCAAAGATGCCCGACAGCGGGCGTCCCGTGCAGGGCACAAACTCAATACCGCGGCGCGCAAGCTCGTCGAGCATCGCCCAGGTGGCGTCGCTCATCTGCTTATCACTCGTCAGCAGCGTTCCATCCATATCGGAAAACACAATCATTTGATGAAGCCCTTTCTACTGGCATAAAAAGCGTGGCCGAGGGCGATGATGCCCTGGCCACGCTCGGGTTCTATAGCGGTCCGCGTCCTAGCGATCGGCGAGCGGCTTGTACTCCAGCGGCTCGATAACCGGGCGATACGCGGGGCGAATAATACGGTGCGCGCAGAAGAGCTCTTCCATGCGGTGTGCCGACCAGCCGGCCATGCGGGCGACGGCGAATAGCGGCGTAAAAAGCGTCTCGGGCACGCCGAGCATCTTGTAGATAAAGCCTGTGTACAGGTCGATGTTGGCGCAGATGGGCTTGGTCATGCCGTGGTCGCGCATCACCTGCGGTGCCAGGCGCTCAATGCGCTCGATGAGCGCGAACTCATCGCCCAGGTCTTTCTTGGCGGCAAGTGTGCGCGCGTAACGGCGGCACACCTCGGCACGCGGGTCGCTCAGCGTGTAGACGGCGTGGCCCATACCGTAGATGAGACCCGTGCCGTCGAAGGCCTGCTTGTCGAGAATCTTGCCCAGGTAGGCTGCGACCTCGTCCTCGTCCTCCCAATTGGAGACATGCGCACGGATGTCCTCGTGCATGGACACGACCTTGGCGTTGGCGCCGCCGTGGCGCGGGCCCTTGAGCGAGCCGATGGCCGCGGCGTAGGCGGAATACGGGTCGGTGGCCGAGGAGGACAGCACGCGGCAGGCAAACGTGGAGTTGTTGCCGCCGCCGTGCTCGGCATGCAGCATGAGCATCACGTCGAGCAGCATGGCTTCGTCGTGGGTGAATGCCATGCCGCCGCGGAGCACCTGCAGGATGGTCTCGGCGGTGGAGAGGCCGGGTGTGGGGTGCGGTACATGAACCTCGGAGCCGCGGCGCTTGGCGACCGAGGCCATATGCGCGAAGGCGGCGATACGGGGGAGACGGGCGAGCATGGAGATGGCGACGTCGATTTCGTGCTCGGGTGTAATGGCGTCGGGCTCGGCATCGAAGGCGTAGAGCAGCAGCACGGCGCGCTGAAGCACATTCATGATGCTCGACGACACCGTGGTCATGGGGAACTCGCGGACGTATTCGTCGCTCAGGCGCCTAAAAGCGCCCAGACGTTCGCAAAAACCGTCAAGCTCTTCCTTGGTGGGCAGAGAGCCCGTGATGAGCAGGTAGGCGACCTCTTCGTAGCCATAGCGATCCTCGGCCTGGGCGTTGTTGACCAGGTCCTCGATGCTGTAGCCACGAAGCGTAAGCTTGCCCTGGTCGGGCACGACCTTGCCGTCGACCTTGTTGTAGCCGTGCACGTCCGAGATGCGGGTAAGGCCCGCGACCACGCCCGAGCCGTCGGCATTGCGCAGGCCGCGTTTGACGTTGTGCTCTACGAACAGGCCCTCGTCGTATGGGGCGGTCGGCAGGCCGTGGTAGAGGTTTTCGCTTTCGGGCGAAATCTGACGGCTCGCCTCGTAATCCAGAACCAGGCGGCTCAGGTGATCGTCGAAGCGGTAGTAGATTTTCTTGGCGTCGTAGGCCATGCGCGCTCCTCTCCGGTCCGCTTGGGGGCCGCGCGCTTGGACGATATGACGTCAAGCTGCCCCGAGCGGCTTGTTCGCTACAGGCGGTACATAAAGTTAAAGACGTCCTCGCGCTGGATGGACACGTTGACGCCCGAAAGCTCGCCGGCCTCGGCCAGCGCCTTCTGCAGCTCGGCGAAGTCGAGCTTGGACTCGGCGGTATCGGCCAGCATGGTCATGGTGAAGATGTCCTCGATAATGGACTGCGTGATGTCGCGGATGTCGACGTTGGCCTCGCCTAGGACACGGGTGACGCCGGCGACGATGCCGGGGCGGTTCTTGCCAAGGACGGTGATGACGATACGGGAGGACGAGATCTCGGCCATGGGAAACCCTTTCGCGTGATTGCGGCGCGCGCGGGGCGCTCCGCTACGGTACAGTGTTCATCATTGTACCTGTCTGGCGCCAAAAGGGGCACCTTTGCTGCGGCGTTACACGTCTGCAACATGGGAGAAGGGGCAAAGGCGCCCGTTTGCCGCGATTCGTCGTGTCGTCTGCTGTGCCTTGGGCGCGATGCACAACGCAAAGACCGTGAACCTTTTGTGGGACACGCGGCGCCGTGGTACCATAGCCGAGTTTGTTGTCTTGGTCGGAAACCAAGACGCCTTATGCGCTGATCGGTAACCAGCGCCTGACCAATAAGGAGTCCTACCATGAAGCAGGGTATCCATCCCCAGTATGTCGAGTGCACGGTGACGTGCTCCTGCGGCAACACCTTCAAGACGCACGCTACCGTGTCCGAGATGAAGGTCGAGCTTTGCAACGAGTGCCACCCGTTCTACACCGGCCAGCAGAAGTTCGTCGACACCGGTGGACGCGTCCAGCGCTTCGCCGACAAGTTCGGTGGCGCCGCTGCCGCCCAGCTCAAGAAGGCTGAGGAGGCCAAGGCTGCCAAGGCCGCCAAGGCTGCTGAGGCCGAGGCCGCTCGCAAGGCTGCCGCTGAGGCTAAGGCTGCCGAGAAGGCTAAGCGTGCCGCTAAGTTCGCCGAGGAGGCTGCCAAGCAGGCCGCCGAGGCTCCCGCAGAGGCTCCCGTTGAGGAGGCCGCTGCCGAGGCCGAGACCACCGAGGCTGCTGAGTAAATAGCTCGCCGCGGAATCGCTCGCATTCATGGCATAAGGGCCGTGCATCCGTTTGGGTGCGCGGCCCTTTTCAATTTATTGGTGCAAATCAACCCGTCCCCATTGCACCAGATTGGTGCGAAGGGGACAGGTTGATTTGCACCAAATGGCAGAGAGACAGCGTTTTCCCAGATAAAAGCTGCCAAAATAAACCAGTCCCTTTTTGGCGGGCTGTCGTAGTTATTACGTGGTCGAGTGTGTCGACCGCATAGGCGGCGCCTTGTTTGGCTAAAGTACAAATATCTGTGTTTAACTCGTCCAAGGTTTCATGCCGCGGGCGATGGCCAAAAGGAAAACTACATGGGATTCATGTCAAAGCTGCTGTCCTTTGGATCCGATAAGGACCTGAAGCGCTACTACAAGATCGTCGACAAGATCAACGGTCTTGAGCCCCAGTTTGAGAAGATGACCGAGGAGGAGCTCCGCGCCCAGACCGATAAGTTCCGTGAGCGCTACGCCAACGGCGAGTCGCTCGACGACATGCTCCCCGAGGCCTTTGCCACCGTGCGCGAAGCTTCCAAGCGCACCATGGGCATGCGTCACTTTGATGTGCAGCTCATCGGCGCCATGGCGCTGCACGAGGGCCACATCGCCGAGATGAAGACCGGCGAAGGCAAGACCCTCGTCTCCACGCTGGCCGGCTATCTCAACGCTATCGCCGGTAAGGGCGTGCACGTCGTCACCGTCAACGACTACCTGGCCAAGCGCGACTCCGAGTGGATGGGCCGCATCTATAAGTATTTGGGTATGACCGTCGGTCTGCTGCAGAACAACATGCCGCTCGAGCTTAAGCGCCCAGCCTACCAGGCCGATGTCACCTATGGCACCAACTCCGAGTTCGGTTTCGATTACCTGCGCGACAACATGGTTACCCGCCCCGAGCAGCGTGTGCAGCGCGGCCACAACTATGCCATCGTCGACGAGGTCGACTCCATCCTGATCGACGAGGCCAGAACGCCGCTTATCATCTCGGGCGCCGGCACCAAGTCGGCTAGCACCTATAAGGATTTTGCGCGTGCCGTGCGCGGTCTGGAGCGCGGCGAGGACGTGTCGCATGACATGCTCACCGCCACCGAGGACGTGGAGCCCACGGGCGACTTCGTCATGGACGAGGCCAAGCACACCATCGCCGCCACCGAGCGCGGCCTTAAAAAGATCGAGCGCCGCCTGGGTATCGATGACATCTATGCCGATCTCTCCGGCCAGCTGGTCAACCACCTGCAGCAGGCGCTGAAGGCCCAGTACATGTTCCACCGCGACAAGCAGTACGTGGTCACCAACGGCGAAGTCAAGATCGTCGACGAGTTCACCGGCCGCATCATGGAGGGCCGCCGCTACTCCGAGG
>CATZIU010000027.1:0-32967 GCA_958420165.1 uncultured Collinsella sp.
GCGGTCGGCGGGGCCATTGTGGCTCTTGACAGCGGATTGGGTCATATGAGCGAGACAAACACTTACGAACTTGAACCCATGCTTTGCAAGGTGAAGGCTAACGAGCTGGTTTCGAGAGACGAACTAGCCGACCGGCTGGCCGCCATTGGTTACGAGCGGAATCGTGGGAGCCAGGGGGCGGACTTCCACTACGTGCTTAGCGTGGAGGTCGAGAACGCTGCAGTTGTGCCGCTGAGTCTCGCGTGCGGATTGGTCGACGGGCAGAACGGCAACGATGCTTTCAGCCCGCACTCGCCGAAGTTGGTGGGATAACATTTCACGAGCATGTCGATTGGTACAGGAGGAAAGATTATGGACGAGAGAATCAAATCGATAATCCACAAAGCTGTTGATGATGCCGGGCGTTATCCGTTTCTCTTCATCGGCTCTGGCCTCTCCCGTCGTTACTGCGGCACGCCGGGATGGGAGGGGCTGCTTTCGGATATCTGCGCCGAGGTGCTTGACGACCCATATGCCTTCGCGCGCTTCAAGAGCCAGGCGAAGATTGCTGTCCAGAACGGCGAGGTCGAGTCCGAACTGCCGTACGTTGCCACGCTCATGGAAAGCGAAGTAAACCACGAGCTCTTTGCATCGGATGAATTCGCTGCCTTCCGCGAAGATCACAGTGACGAGCTTACCGGGGACGCTTCGCCCATGAAGATCTACGTCGCAGATAAGATCGCGAGAGCTCGTCTCGTCGAGAGCGCCGAAACTGAGAAGCTGGCGAAGGCGGGCAGGGAAAAAGTTGCCGGCATCATCACCACGAATTATGACTGTATGTGTGAGACCCTATTCCCTGGTTTCACGACCTACGTCGGAGAAAGCGACCTCCTGTTCTCTGACCAGGCTTTCTCTCAGGAGATATACAAGATCCATGGCTCAGTCTCGAGGGCGGGAAGCATCGTCCTGACCAGCGCTGACTATGCGGAGTTCGCGCAGAAGAGGAAGTATCTCTCGGCGAAGCTGCTCACCCTCTTCGTCGAGTATCCCGTCATCTTCCTCGGTTATTCGATTCAAGACGAGAACATCAGGTCGATACTGGGTGACATCTGCGAATGCCTACCAGATGACAAGCTCAAACGGCTGGGCAAGCGGCTCATCTTCGTTCAGCACGCAACCGACACCTCTGTTGGCGAGATTGCTATGAGTTTCGGTGGCCGTACGCTTTCGATGACGAAGATCACCACGGATGACTTCGAGTCGATCTACGATGCGATGCGCAGCTTCCGGAAAATGTATAGCACGCGATTTATCCGCGAGTTGAGGGGCAGCGTGTTCAGGCTTGCGGAGCATATCGACCCGAGTTCCGACATCATCGTCTCAGGGATAGACAATGTCCTCAACGACCTTGACCCGGACCAGAAGATCGTCATCGGCCTGTCGGTGTCACCAAGTAGCATCGGAAAGCCGATTTCACCTGAAGATATCTTCGAGGACATCGTGCTCGATAACCTTCGCTATGACCCAAAGTTCATCGTCGAGAACTACCTCAACATGTACGTGCGCCAACGGCCCAACAACATGCCTGTCTTCAAGTACACGCGCGGACTCGGTGGAGAGGTCGGTAAGGACATAGCGACTTATCTCCCAACGCTCACCTCGATTGATAGCTATCGAAGCGAAACGTTCCGCAAATCGATGCCTGCGACTCGTCGCAGATTCGAAGGGTCGCTGAGCATAAAGGGCCTTGCGAATGCATGCGCGCCAAAGAGCCCGTTCGCGTTCATCCCGTGCCTTTCAGAGGAAGAGATGGACGTCGACGACTTGGAAGCGTTGCTGAAGCGGGCACTGGCTGACGTGGGAAACGACCCTGCCAAGAAGAGGGCTCTGTTGAAAGATTCGCATTATCGGAAGTGCGTCCGCATCTACGACTTCTTGCGCTATGGAAAGTAGGAAGTCCCCCAACCTTCACCAATAGTCCGGGCAACGGCATCCGAACCTAGATCCAGTTGGGGGACATGCTCCCGAACTATGCACGGTTTCCCGCGCAAAGCTAGTTTAGCAAAGAAATGTGGAGATTGGCGGTTGGGCGCTTGAGATTCCTGCCAACTGCCGCACCCCTTGAATATCAACTTCATCCGAACACCTCCCAAATTCATCCGTACATGTACGGATGAATTTGGGAATCCGATACCCTGAGGGCCGGGTCGGCCGGCCCCGGGAGATCGGAGGACGCCATGTCCGGAAAGAGCGGGAAGGGCGCCGCGAGGGCGGTCCCGAGGGCCCACGGCAGGCGATCGGCGATTTCATGCAACTACGGCTGAAGTGTCTTTATGTGGTTCAGCGCACCCAACAGTACCGTTTGATTTCGCTCAAAGCATAAACGAAACCATGCATATATTCCCAAGGCAATCAGGCATGGCGTCACGAAAACCCCGGCAGCGATTGAATTGTTGCCCGCCCATGCAGACAGACACCCTCCGACCGTAAGTGAGATGATCATGCTGATCACGCTGGGGGCCCAACTCGTATAATGCACCCCACTCACCGCCTGTTCGACTATTTCGCATTTCTTTTTCAGGCTAATGTCCTCATCCACTTCACCAAGAGAAAAGTCCACTCCCGAAATTAAATCGAGCAATTCAGCCTCACTGTAGCCGCCTTCCTTGAATCTTTTAATGAAGAAACCTCCTGGTCCAGGCCCACAGATAGGACGGTTTACACGAAACAGTTCCTTATAGGCGATTCCCATTGTTAACTCCTTAAAGTGCAGATGCTATTTACGCTATCGTTCTATCATTTCGTCCGGACAGATTTTTATCGGACCGTCGGCAACCGTTCACAAGGACATCCCGTTCAGTAACTCCCCGCGCTCCTCATACCCGCGCTCGAGCTTCTTCCCAAGCTCCGCAGCGCAGCGCTTCGTTTCCTCGGCAAACAGGTCATCGATAGCCCTGTCAATCCGCGTGCAAGTCTGCCGATGCTCGTCCTTCCAGGGCAGGTTGAGTCCCAAACTCGCGTCCCAATAGCCGCCGAGTTTGGCGTTAATTACTTCCTCGGGATACAGCACGTCGCGGCGAATGTCCTCAACTACATCGTCCTCGTCCATATCGCAGGCCGCATCGCCCTGCTCGAGGAACTTGCGCAGCTCCTTTTGCGCCCGGATGTTGTTCAGCATGCGAACACACACCACGGCCAAAAAGCGATAACGTTCGCATAGATCCCACTCGCCTTCGAGCCATACGCGAAAGCCCAGCATTTCGCTCGCGGACTCATCATCCATCAGGATCAATTCCCACGGAAGCACATTGGCGAGTGCGTCCTCCCCCAGCCTTTGCACGCCGTCGCGCATAAAGATGCACGGCTCCACGTCGTAATAGCCAAAACCGTGGCCCGCATCGCGACGATTGATGACATGCTTGGGCAACAGGATGATCTTGTCGCTGGGCTCGGGATCTATCTTCCGCAGCTTTTTGACCTTGCGGCGGGCGCGCTTTAGGCTGCGTTCGCTATCGCCACGGCCGCGGCCGTCCGGCTTGCCGCCGTATCGAAGGGCAACCTCACGCGCCAGGATCTTTGTGTCCACAGCGCACAGCAGGTCGCTCACGGTGGGCAGGTCTTCCCACTCAATGCCATCGACGTCCCAAATCCTGTTCATGTTCAACCTCTTTCTGGCTGTGAATTTACGCACTTGTTCGCCCTGCACAACGTACTTGTAAGGCATGCGCCCCGCTAGAGCGCCTTCTTGCTGGGCGCAATCACCTCGTCCACCAGGCCCAGCTCCAGAGCGCGCCTGGCGTTGCACCAGCAGTCGCGCTCGGTGAGCTCGTGGAACTCCTGGGCGCTCAGGTTGCCATGCTCGGCCAGCAGCTCGTCCAGCTCGGCGCGCATGGCCGCTGTATGCTGGGCCACGATCTCGATATCGGTCTGCTGCGCCATGCCCGTGCCGCCCATCAGTTGGTGGATGAGCACCTGCGTGTGGCGGTACACCTGACGGTGGTCGCCGCAGGCCAAGATCACCGCGGCCATCGAGGCCACGACGCCCTCGCCCACCGTGATCACGGGGCAATCGAGCGACTGCATGGTGTCGATGAGCGCCAGCCCCGCCGTGACGCTGCCGCCCGGGCTGTTGATGATGAGGGTGATGGGCTCGGTCGCACTTTGATGCTCCAGCACCAGCATGGACTTAATAAGGCCGTTGCAGGTCGCATCGTTGACCTCGCCCTCCAGCAGCAGCACACGGCTGTTGAGCAGTTCGCTTGCCATATCGACAGCGGCAACACGGCCGTCCTTGGACTTCTTTATGATGCTGGGCTCACGATACATAACGGGCATGGCAATTCCCTTCTAAACGGAATCGGTAAGGAGGCAAAAACTGGACCGCACGGCTTACGACTAACGGAAGCCGTGCGACAAAACATGCAAGATGGGGTACACAAAGCTGCAAGGGCTAATCCCTCAGCCACTTGGCAGCATTGGGATGATCGGCGCAAAAGTACTTCTTGGCGCGGAAGGGACGCATGCCGGTCACCTTGACCAGGCAATCGGTGCGGGGCATAAGCCCAACCTCGCCTGGGGTCATCACGCAACCGCGCACATCTACGGCAGTGCGCTCGGCGCCCACGTACTTGGTGCCCAAAACCGACTCGCCACACAGTTCGCTTATGTAGTTCTGCGTCGCGATGTTGCTGCCGCCGCCCATATAGACCAAACTATCGCAGTTATCGAGGATGGTAAGCGCCGTGGATTTGCCGTACACGACATCGAGCTGGCTCAGCGATTGCGCACACATCAAAAAGCTAATGCCGCGACTGCGCACAGTCGCAATGCTGCGCTCAAAATCGGGGATGCGGCCCACATTGGGAAACTCATCGAGCACAAACTGCACGCGACGCTGCAAATGGCCGCTGGGGCTGGCATCGGCACGGCGCTGGGCAAGGTTAAACAGCTGCTTAAGGGCAACGTTCGCAAGCCATGCATTAGCCGAATCGTTGTCGCTCACCTTAAGATCGATCATGCGCTTGCCCTCGTCAATACGATCAAGACGCATCTCGTCATTCTCAAAAACGCGCATGAGCTGAGGCGTCTTAAGCCGCGAGATAGTTGCATTGAGCGTGATCAGAATACTCTTAAGCGTCCTATCTGCCGCACCTCGAAAATCGCGATACTGCTCAACGCCATACAGATCAGCGTTCTCCGCACCAAACTTATCGAGAAACTCCCTGGACTCCACCTCTTCTACAAGGTAGTCCAACGGGAATCGCCCCTCACCATCTCCCGTAACCTTGATGAGCGCAGCCAGTTTAAAGACGTTGTTCATCTTAAGGTAGCGGCGCGGGGCATTGGGGTCCTCACCCGGCGTAAGGGTGCCGGCAAGGGTCTCCAGGAGGAACAGGATTCCAACAATCGCTCGAAGCAGCAGGTCGCTCGCGTTATTCCAGAACGGATCATACCTAAGGCTACGGCCGTCAGGATCGACCCCCTCCATGATTGCCGCCACTGTGGTGGGGATATCCTCGACATCCATCACGTAACGCAGAGGGTCGTATCCGGCCGACTGCTCGGGATTAACAGTATCGAGAACCGTTACCTCGTAGCCGTCCTCTTCAAAGCCTTTCCCCGTACGGCGCAGCAGCTCACCCTTGGTGTCTGTGACCACATAACAGCATTCGTGGTGATTGAGCAGGTTGGGCAAAATGAAACTCGCCGTTTTGCCGCTGCCGGTACCTCCAAAGGCAAAAACATTGTTGGACACACTCGTCTCCCAATGCTTGTCGTTCTCGTAGAACGCCACCGTGGCACCCTGCGCCAGGATCACGTCGCGCTGCTCATCGCCGGACGACAGCGCCCGCATCTCCTCCTTAGTCGCCCACTTCTTGGTCTGATACTCCGTTTGCTGCGCGGCCTCGTAGCCGTACATCTTGATGACTGGCATGGCGTGACCCCTTTCTTGTCCGTGGCGTTAGTGGTTGTTAAGCAATGCGATCGTCGCCGTCGTCCTCATTGAGCTGTGCCGAGTGCGGCGACTTGGTCGCGTGACCGATCAGGCGCTCGGCCTGCGCCAGATAACTCTCGCGAGCAGCAGTTGAGACCGTTGTGTCGCCCAGGTACGCAAGCAGTGCATGGATCATCAGCTTGTCAAGCAGGTCGTAATCTTTATGATGCTTGATATTGAGGAGATAGCGATTTTCGAGTCCGTGTACTTTGTTGGTCAAATCGATTTCCATCTTTTCCTCCATGTAATAAAAAGTGTGTCGTTCGTCCAAAAGTGCCTCAAACGGGCGTTTGACGCATAACTCAAAGTTGAAACGCGGACTCGTATCGAACACGCGTCGCTGCACCTTGAGGTAGCGCTTATAAAACATGACGGCATCATCTTCATCCGCCGTAAAGCCACGCGATCCATCGCGGTGCAGCCGGTCGCATGGCTTTCTGCCATCGGTATGGCGCACGAAGGAGGACGGGATATAGGCACCCTGCTTGGTGCTGTACTTCATCCCTGTCGCAACTTCCTCGAACAAGAGAACACCAGCCGATTTAAAGCCCGCAGTACGCCCGTGCCTAAACATACTCACCACAGTCGCTACACTGCCTATGCGGCTATCGCGCGGGGGAAAATACAGTGGCAGCAAAGCGAGTGTCGCGGCAGTCAAAAGTTCGCGGGCCTCGTGTACATCGGCTCGATACTGCTCGGGCACCAGCCCGGGAATATCGGGCGAGCGCTCTTCCAGCACGCCAACGAGCGATTTGGCCAGGCGCTCGACGTTCTTCTCGCCGCAGTACGGACACGGAAGAGACCGTTCTACCTTTCCGTTCATTTCGCACATGTCGCGGAGATCCTCGTCGATCGCACTGAGGAATGCCTCGTAGATGTTGTCCCGTTTCTTCATGAATGTTTCTTTCTATCCGGTTTCGGGTGTTTGGTGTAAGTCTGTTCTAAGTTTTAGAATGCTCTGAGGTATGGATGATGACAATCGACCTAACCTGCAGCTTCGATAGTGAAATCACCCTGCTTGATAGCGCGGTTTGCCTAAAGGCTGTGTAGCGATTGCATCAAGCAGTTGGTATTGAGTTGGTTTTGGATTGCTTCGAGGATAGCACAGTAGGCTGTTCTCGTCATTAGAAATTTTTAAATTTTTCTGCTATTATATAGCCCACTAAGAAGAAAGGGCTCTATACATGCGTGAAACAACATCATTGCCACGTCTCACCGCCGCCGCCCTCTCGCGCGCGCTTAACCTAGAACAAGGCAGCCGCCTACTCACCGTTCGCCTACCTGGCGCCATCGGCTGCGAGGCGCTTCGTGAATGCTTCAGGCTGAACGGCAACGGCGTACCTAATATTTGCGAACTTGAGCCCGGCAAGCAGAACACGGGCAATGACAACGCGGCGCCGGTGTTTATCGATGCCACAGCTTGCGTTCGCAAACGTTTTCGCGAAATCAACAGCGCATGTGAGGCGCTCATTAATGATCTGGAGCCTGGCTACCTGGGCTTCTGCGATTGGGAGGCCTATCTCTGGTGCCTGTATGCACTAGCCCTCTCCGGTCGTACTCGAGCCGCCGTACTGCTGCCGTTCGAGTCTTTGGACAACGCCGAGCAGGCACGCGCGATTCTGTTGCGCGAGGGGCTCGTCGAAAGCGTCCTATATCACCCGCTCGCCGAATCTCCGATGCACGGCATGTACGCACTTATTGTATTGTCGACGGGAAATCGCAGCGTTTCATTCCGCAATGCCGCCACGCCCATGCCACGCCTTCGGTTTGCCGACGGGGCTCGCTACCCCAATCTTCCCTTGGCTTTCTCCCCTGACTGGAGCGGCATCGAGTGCGACTCACGCAAAACGGTTTCCATTGAAACCGTCGAGCTCGAAACGCGCAAGCTACTCCAACACCACGCCGCGCTCTCCAAAGGCAGGGTTGGCCTGATCTCCGTAGCTCAAAACTACAGCGCAACGCTCGGTGACAGCTTTATGCGCGTGGTGCCGTTTATGCCCCGAGACAGCACCACCTCGGATGACATCGACGCTGTCGAGGTGCGCCGCATTTCATCTCAGGATTTCCGCAACGGCTATTTGCTGCCCAAGGATGTTGCGGAAGGCGCGTCGGAGCTGGATTCCGAACCTGTAAAGGTAAGTCCAGACGTGTTGGCTCGTTACGAGCTTCGTTGCGGCGATATCGTCATGCCGCGCATACTCGGTCGTTACGGCGCGTCGAACCTACTTGTGGTCGGCATCGATGATGCAAAGCAGCATCTAGTTGCCTCGCACAACACCACCGCCATTCGCCCGGCGATTCCAACGATGACCGACGAGGAGCGCATGGTGTATGCAGAGATGGTCGCGGCGTACCTCACCGACGGCCATGGGTCCATAGTTTTGCAGGTATTGTCCGACAATCAGTACAGCCACGCCATCCGCCCTACCGATCTGTTCGAGATCGAAGTCCCACCAGCACTCGACCCGCGTACGCGCGAGTATAGCGAATCCATCAATCGCTTTGCCGAGGTCGTAAGGGCCAAGAAACAAGCCGAGGCCGCTGTCGCCCAAGCCCAGCGCAACCTCGAAGCCGCAAAGAAGGCCGTTACTCAGGTGGTCGACCAGGCCTGTGAGTAGCGCATACATAGGCAGTAGAAACGTCTTAAGCCGGCGGCAGGAACTAATCCTGCCGCCGGCTTAACTATCTAGCCTATTCCCATCCCGTGGTCTGAGGATTCCATTTGCGCACATTCGCCGAATGATTAAAGCACGGTGTATACAACCGATTGACGACCCCTTCTGCCCCAGCAATGTTCCCCGCGAGATCAAGTACCCCCGCCTGCCTCGCCATCTTTATGTACTGCGCAGAACCATTTTGTTTCCACCAGAGAGGCGCCACGAACTCTTCCGGCATTGCCACCTTGCGGGCAGATGCTTCTTTCTCGACCCTCTCGACAAGCGTAGTCCCATCGACGAAGCAAGTTTTCGCGTACACCAAGATGTCGACTATATCCTTGATTCGCGAAGAGGCACGGCCCTCATGCATCTCTACCATTGCGAGCAATTTATCTGCAAGGGCACTCTCCACTCGGCATACTCGATAGTCGCAGACTGGGAGCCCCTCAATATTCAAACGATCGATCGGCGCAAGAACCTCAGGCTCAAGTCCCCGCACTTCATCAATTACCAAGTCAATTGAAATTGGCTGCAGCTTCTTGGTTCCCATAAAGGGGGTGAACCACACCTTCGCACCACACCGATACTCATCTTCTTTTTTGATCTGCTCTGCACGATCAAAGACAAACGAAACGAAATCCTCCAGATCAATCGAAGCCGCCCGCGCCAGATCGGCAACAGCCTCTTCGAGGCTCTCCTCTTGAGCAACCAAGTCAATATCTCTTGTGACACGCGCATCGAGTGTTCGCGCCAGGACGCTTTGGCCACCCTTGAGTACAAAGCGGCCGTCATCTTCTGAAAAAACGCGACATAGGAAGCGATGAAAGTAGAAACCGACGATCGCCCGATTAGTATCCATCGGCGATTCTCTTGCGGCATCCCTAACAGCCATCTCCAGTGCGGCAGGTGTTTTGTACTTCACCATGTCCTCCGTTTTTCATTACTCGTTCAGCGCCGTCAACAAGGGCATCATCAACTCGCGTCGTTTGGCGGTTTTAGAGTTCTCCTCTACAAGATCTTTCAGCCGCTGTATCTCGAGCCCTCGCCCAAGCGCGTCGTTATAGGCATCGATAATTAATGAGGGGTCCTCGCAATCGAGGCAAAGATCAACAAGCGTGCGCTCGGGTTTAGTTACCGGCAGGCCGTCGAGCCAGACGATGTCCTGCTCAGCGATCTCGCGCTTTGCAAAAGAAAGGGATTCGTTTCTCGTATTGATGCGCATGGGCGCGGTCATCCTGTAGGGGGACAGATAGAAATCGCCCATTTGCTGTAGGTTCGCCGCTGTCGTACCGCTCACGGCGATGCCATCCCACTGGCGTTTTCTCTCCCACGCGCAAAGGGAGGGATTGGTGAGTTTCCAAAAAGCGTTGAGCTCGTCAGTGTCTCGGCGCTGCGTGCCCGACATCCGGTAGGCGCCGTGGCATATCCGTTCAAGACGCCCCACGCGGCATGAGTGTGCCAGCGCATCTCGAGAGATGTCCATACGAGCCGCCTGGGCTGTGGTGAACACGCCCTCACTCTCGGAAAGCTCGCTTATCGCCGTTATGTTGCTAAAGTACTTCATGTTGCAATTGTAGGATATTCTCATGCTTTTGCAACGTGATTTTGATTCCCTATGACCGGCGTGCTTTGCGTACCCCTTTTCTGCCACCACTTTGTCATCGGCCCACCATCCCCTGCTATCGAGGTCTAATACTTTTCCGCGAAGTGAACGTCTGTTTTTGGACCCCTGGAGCATCCGCATTTTTCAACGGCATAAACGCAGGATTCTGGCATCAAAGCCGCAGGAAACGGCACCCGAAAAGTGTCGATGCTTCGGGGGTCCGTTTTCACTCATTCACTTCTCGGAAAAGTATTAGACCTCGCTGTCAGCCGTCCCAAAGATCAGACTGCACCTCCTTCACGCCACGCAAAACCTGCCTTTTCTGCCCCCGCCCGCCTCCGCGCCACCCAAAAACTCATCCACTATTAATCTTGGCTCAAGAATCGCTTAATCTATAACCTGCACTATAGAGTTCGACCAAGGGCGGGGCGGCACCGCGCAACGCAGGCCGCCGAACGCAACGCTCGCGCCCGGGCAGATAGCCCGGCGTCGCGCCCATCGAACGAAAGGACAGGTCATGGACGACCTCGAAAAAGTTGAAACCATCCGCACCAAGTGCAACGTGAGCTATACCGATGCCAAGGCCGCGCTCGACGCCGCCGACGGCAACGTTCTGGACGCCATCATTTGGCTCGAGTCGCAGGGCAAGACCCAGACCACGTCGGCGCACGCCGCCACCGAGTCCGCGCCGGCCGATGAGCCCTCGGCCGAGATGGTCGCCGCACAGGCCGCCTACGAAAAGTCGAGCGAAAAGACCGACTTCTCCAAGAAGATGGACAGCGTGTGGGAGTACCTCAAAAAGCTCTTCCGCCTGAGCCTGGACACCAAGTTTATCGCCACGCGCCGCGATGCGATCATCCTCAACATCCCCATCCTGATTCCCATCGTCGCCCTGTTTGCCTGGGGCGCCACGATATGGCTGATGCTGATTGGTCTGTTCTTTGGCATGCGCTACCGTATCGACAGCGACGGCGACGTGCCCGGCAGCATCAACAACCTGATGGATCACGCCGCCGATGCCGCGGACGGCATCAAGCAAAATCTAAACGACGACAAGTAATCGCAGACGGGGGCACGCATGGCACGGATCCTTATCGTAGAGGGCGAGGAGAAAATCGCCCGCTTTGTGACGCTCGAACTGGAGCACGAGGGCTACCAGGTGGAGCACGCCGCCGATGGCCGCACCGCCGTTGACCTGGCGCTGGAGCGCGACTACGATCTGATTCTGCTCGATGTGCTGTTGCCGCAGCTCAACGGCATGGAGGTCCTGCGGCGTGTCCGCAAGCACAAGGACGTGCCGGTGATCATGGTCACCGCGCGCGATGCTGTGATGGACAAGGTGGCCGGGCTCGATGCCGGCGCTGACGATTACCTGACCAAGCCGTTTGCGATTGAGGAGTTGTTCGCACGGATCCGTGTGGCGCTGAAGCGCTCGGAGGCCGTGCGGACGGCTTCGGGCGTTGGCGGCGCCGGCGTCAGGGCGGGTATGGCGGGCGGCGCGGGCGAGAGCGCCGTTGCGATTCCCCCGGCCAGCAACTCGACCCAGGCCTCCGCTTCACCCTCCCCTGCCACGCTCACCGTGGGCTCGGTTGCGCTCGACCCCGACCGCCGCGAAGTCACGGTCGGCGGCTCGCCCATCGCGCTCACGGCCCGCGAGTTCGACGTCCTCGCCCTGCTTATGGCACATGCCGGCACCGTGCTCACGCGCGAGCGCATCGCGCACGAGGCACTGGGCTACGAATACGTAGGAGACACCAACAACGTCGACGTACACATCGCGCACCTGCGCGCCAAGATCGAAGACGCCGGCGGTGCCCGCATCATCCAAACTGTGCGCGGGGTGGGCTATGTCTGTCGCGCGTAACGCCGAGACCAAGCGCGTCACCTCCATCGCCCGCGCCATCAACTGGAGCTACATGTGGCGCCGCTTGGTGAGCTACGTCTGGCTCGATCTGTTGCTGGTGGTGATTGCGGCGGCGATTCTCGTCTATGGATACAACCAGACGCTGCCCGACGGCGCGTTTACCGCGGGATGGATCCCCAGCGCCACCGTTCGCGGCATGTCGCTGACGCCCGCGCGCGGCTGGGACCTGACAACGCTCACCTATACCGTCGAGCTTGCGCGTACCACCAAGACCTTCCCCCTCGCGCAGGACCTCGTCTCGCTATGGCCTCTCTACCTTGTCGTTGTAGGTTGGCAGGTCATCAGCGTGCTCAACATGCTCGGCGGCGCGAGGCGCGTGCGCCGTACCATGGCGCCGCTCAACGACCTGGCCTTGCGCGTGGACGAGCTCGGCCGTATGCAGCTCTCCGGCGGCAAGATGGAAACGCTGGAGCAGGCCATCGAACGCGCAAGCGTCGACTCGCCGAGCGTCACCACCGGCGACGCCGACCTGGCGAGCATCGAGGTCGCACTCAACCGCCTGCTGCGCCAGATGCAAGAGGCCAAGCTGCAGCAGATGCGCTTTGTCAACGATGCAAGCCACGAGCTGCGCACGCCCATCGCGGTGATTCAGGGCTACGTAAACATGCTCGACCGCTGGGGCAAAGACGACCCGGACGTGCTGGCGGAATCTATCGCGTCCCTCAAGGCCGAAAGCGAGCACATGCAGGAGCTCGTGGAACAGTTGCTGTTTTTGGCACGCGGCGATGCCGGGCGCACGGTCCTGCGGCGTGTGCATACCAACCTGGCCGCACTGGTCGGCGAGGTATGCGAGGAATCGCAGATGATCGATACCGAGCACACGTATCGACTGGCCTTTGACGCTGCGCTTATCAGCGACCCGCGCTGCGACGCGTCCGTCGACGTGGCACTCGTGAAGCAGGCCCTGCGCGTGATCGTGCAAAACGCCTCCAAGTACTCGGACGCGGGAACGACCGTCACATTTGGCATAGCGCCCGATGCGGGCATGGGCACGATCGACATAAGTGTTGAGGACGAGGGCATCGGCATGAACCAGGAATCCGCAGCTCACGCGTTCGAGCGGTTCTACCGTGCCGACAACGCGCGCGATGCCGGCGCGCAGGGCTCGGGTCTGGGGCTCGCCATTGCCAAGTGGATCGTCGATAGCCATGGCGGTGTCATTGGCGTGACCTCGGTCGAGGGTGTCGGCAGCCGCTTTACGATTCGCCTGCCACGGTAGGGATGCCCCTCGGCATAAATAAAGGGATAGGGCCACGCGGCTCTATCCCTTTTTGCTAACTATAGCAGCTTGTGCGCTAGTCGCGGCACAGGTGCACGGCGAAGCCGGCGAACTCGCGCTTAAAGTACACGAGTTTGGTGCCGCCGTCGGGCAGCAGCACGCGCGACTCCTCGTTGACCTCGAGCCCGCGGTCGGCAAACCACTTCTCCGCCGCATCGATGTCGTTGACGGCAAAGCCGATGTGGCCCTTGGCGCCACGGCCATTCTGCTTCATGATCTCGACCAGCGAATCGTTAAAGTACGAAACCGGGGTCTCGATAACGGGCAGACCCATCATCGTCGAGAACAGCTCCGCGATCTCCAGGGCGTCTGCCGGGTCGGTGGCGTTAATGCCCACATGGGCAACGCGCATGCCAAAGAGCTCGACCGGATTGGCGTTCTGCTCATTCATACAGGTAGCGCCTACTGAGCCATGACGTCGAGGACGGCCTTCTCGGCAGCGACGCGGTTCATGCCGGTCATGAAGGGCACGCCGCTCACGTACGGGCAGGTAAGGCCCTCGGGGGCAACGGTGGTGGCGATCAGCAGGTCGGCGCCCTCGTCGCAAACGTCCTTGGCCTCGGAGATGGCGCACTGCACGATCTCGTACTTGTCGGCGTAACCGTTGGCGTCGAGCATGGTGGCGACCTTCTGGGCAACGAGCGTGGAAGTAGCAGCGCCAGCACCGCAAGCCAAAACAATCTTCTTCATAGGTAATGTCTCCCTTCATGGTTTACTTTAGGTAAGTGTACCGCAGCGAGCGATGGCGCTCGGCCTCGATGAGCTTTTATGCCAGTTTGCTCGCGCGCTGCGTATAATACATCTAGTACGTGTTGTCATACCGCTCGCTTTATGAGCGACTAAGGACCCTAATATGCCCGATTCCCGCACCCTCTGGACCGCCGTCGTCATCATCTGTATCGCCGTGTCGGTGTTCTTTAGCGTCAAAAAACGCACCACGTTTAAACGCCTGCAGCAGCTCATGGCCGCCAAGCAGTGGGACGAGTTCGATCGTTTGCTCGACGCCAAACTCACCAGCATGCTGTACCCGCGCTATAACCGCGACTACCTGCGCCTGAACTCATATCTGCTGCGCGAGGACCACAAGCGCGCCGACGAGATGTTCGATTTGCTGTTGGGGCTCAACCTGCCCAAGATGCAGCGCGTCGACCTGGTGATCAAGGCTTTTAACTACTACGTTGGCCAGGAGGACCGCAAAAAGTCCAAGGAGCTGCTGCACGAAATCAAGGGTTTTGAGGGCGGCCAGGCCGAGGCAGTCGCACACGAATGCCAGCTGATGTACGACACGATGATCCTCAAGCGCCACAACGACATTCCCGAGCTGGAGCGCATGCTCAAGGAGGCCGGTGACGACAAGGTCAAGAGCTGCCGCCTGGAGTACCTGCTGGCCCTGCAATACCAAAACAAGGGCGACGAGGCCAAGTATGCCGAGTACTTGGAAAAGTCGGGCCAACACTCGATGGCCGTCAACGCGTAACGGACGGCTTGTGCTAGACTTCTAATCTCACGGGGGCGTGGCGGAATTGGCATACGCAGGAGACTTAAAATCTCTCGCCGCAAGGATTGTGGGTTCGAGTCCCACCGCCCCTACCACGTATTGTTTACGAGCCCGTGTCCCCCAGGGATGCGGGCTCGTTTCTTTTGGGCGCCGGTGGGGCTCTATGTTGCGGTGGGATAGTTCCTGTTTTGGCAGGCTACCAGCCCATTTAGGAACTATTTCACCGCAACTCAGAGGGAGACGGTTAAAGGGCGCTCAGGCTCGGGGTCCAGCCGATGGTGGGGGTCGCGCCGTCGAGAACCTCGTTGATGGTGGCGGCCATGCCGGCGAGCAAGCTGTTCTCGCTTACGGTGAGCGTCTTGTAGCCGCCGGCTCGCATGAGCTCGCGAATCACCGCGGCACCTGCCAAGATCACGCCCGCGCGCTTGGGTTGCACGCCCGGTAACGCGGCAATGCCCGCAACATCCAGCGCGGACATACGCTCGATAGCGGCCGAAACCTGGTCCAACGAAAGCTCGCGCAGGTGCACAAAGCTCGAATCATACGGCTCCAGCTCGTGAACGAGTGCCACGAGCGTGGTGACAGCACCACCCACCGCGACCAGGCGCTCGGCACGCTCAAAGTCGACAGGCAGACTCTCAAAGTAGCCCGCAAACTGCTCGTTTGCCCAGCCGGCAGCAGCCGCAAGCTCGTTCGTCGACGGCGGCAGTGCCGAGAAAAACCGCTCGGTCACGCGACGACAACCAATGTCCAGCGAGCGCGTTCCCTCCAGCGCAAAGACGCCGCGCTCCGGTGCATAGACGCCCGTCGCGAGCTCCGTGGATCCGCCGCCCGAATCGGCAACAATGATGCGCTCGCCGGCAAAGTCGTGCGCCACGCCAAAAAACGTCAAGCACGCCTCGACCTCGCCCGGAATCACCTGCGGCTCGAGTCCCAGCTCGCGCAGGCCGTCCAGTAGCAGCGCGGCATTGGACGCATCGCGCGCGGCGCTCGTACACGTGGTGCAGATGCACACGGCCCCAAAGGCACGGGCCTCGTCCACAAACATGCGACACGCAGCGAGCACGCGCTCAACGGCCGCCTCGCAAAAGCGCCCCGTCACGTCCACGCCCTCGCCCAAGTCGGTAATCTCGGTATGCTTGGACGATTCCACGATCGCCCCGCCCTCGACCTGGGCCAACACTAGGCGCGACGACACCGTCCCCAGGTCAATCGCCGCCACCTTATATCGTTTGCAATTCGTCATTGCAGGCTCCCCTCCGGGCGTTACTCGCCGTTGGACACGACCGTCTGGCCCTCGACGCCGTTAAATCCAAACAGCATATCGAGCGTCTGGATGTACCACGGCGCGTCCTTGCCGACCTCTTCGATCTCTTTGGCCACTTCGCTGGCCTTCTTGGCGTTCGAGGACTTTTTGCTCGACGACGAGTCCGAATCGTCGTCCAGGCCCTGCACTTCAATCCTCTTCTCGCCGGGCATCACCAGGCCCAGGTCCTCGGATGCCGCATCCTTGATACCCTGCTCCGAGAGCAGCTTGTCGACGCTTTTCTGCAGCTCGTCGTTGTACTGCTGGCGAATCTCGACCTGCTTGGCCAAGATATCGTTCGAGCGTTTGGCAACGTAGAGGTCGCGTACGGGAAAGTACAGGCTCACGAGCACCAGGACGACGACAATGCCAATAAACAGCCCGCGCTGGGGTCCATGGGTAAAGTCGTAAATTGCCTTGACCACCGCGTTGTCGTTGGCGTAGTGCATGAAGTCCGAGCCCGAAAGACGGCTCGAGGGCCTGGTCGACTTTTCGCGTGTTTGAGCCGAGGGGCGCTGAGCATGCGTCGAGTGTGGCGAGCGGCCCGTCGACGTATTCATTTGAGCACGGGGGTGTGAGGCACTTGCCGGACGTTGTGTGCGGCAATCGACGCCGGCGTAGTCGGACCCGCCGAGCTGCGCGGTACGCGCACGACGAGACGACGGCTCGCGCGAACCGGCGGAATAATACCTGTTGTCGTAAATCTGATCCATGTGCGCCTTGTGCGGTTGAGGTTTGTTTGCGCTAAGTCCTTTAGTTATAGCACGAGCGCCCGCACCGCCTTCGGCAGCCTTTGCTCGACATAAAAAAGGCGCTGAGCCGTATGGCCCAGCGCCCAATGGTGCTCAACAGTGCCCGGCGGAAGCGAGGCGAATCCGAGTCAGCCCCGCCCCCCGCACACGCCGCTGCCTAGCGAATGTTGTAGAACGCAGACTTGCCGGCGTAGCGCGCACTGCCCTCGAGCTCGTCCTCGATGCGGATGAGCTGGTTGTACTTGGCAATACGGTCGCTGCGGCACGGGGCGCCCGACTTGATCTGGCCGGCGTTAACACCCACGACCAGGTCAGCGATGGTAGAGTCCTCGGTCTCGCCGGAACGATGGCTCACGATGCAAGCGTAGCCGGCCTCCTTGGCAGTCTCGATAGCCTCGAGCGACTCGGTGAGCGTGCCAATCTGGTTGACCTTGACCAGGATCGCGTTGGCGGCACCCAGCTCGATGCCCTTCTTAAGGCGCTCGGTGTTGGTGACGAACAGGTCGTCGCCCACCAGCTGCACCTTGTTGCCAATGCGACGGGTGAGCTCAACCCAGCCGTCCCAGTCCTCCTCGGCCATACCATCCTCGATGGAGATGATGGGATAGGTGTCGACAAGCTTCTCCCAGTAATCGACCATCTGAGCGCTCGTGTACTCAACACCCTCGCCCTTGAGCTCGTACATGCCGGTCTCGGCGTTGTAGAACTCGGTCGATGCCGGATCCATGGCGTACATGAAGTCGACGCCGGGCTTAAAGCCAGCCTTCTCCACGGCCTTGGTGATGTACTCGAACGGCTCGGCATTGGTCTTGAGGTTAGGCGCGAAACCGCCCTCGTCGCCCACGCCGCCGCCCAGGCCGGCCTCGTGCAGCACGCCCTTGAGGGTGTGGTAGACCTCGGCGCACCAGCGCAGGCCCTCGGCAAAGCTCGAAGCACCCACGGGCATGATCATGAACTCCTGGAAGTCAACGTTGTTGTCGGCATGCACGCCGCCGTTGAGGATGTTCATCATGGGCGTGGGCAGCAGGTGAGCGTTGACGCCGCCCAGGTACTGGTACAGCGACAGGCCCGCCGACTCTGCCGCAGCGCGGGCAACGGCCAGCGATACGCCCAGAATGGCGTTGGCGCCGAGCTTGGTCTTGTTGGGGGTACCGTCCGCGGCGATCAGCGCGGCATCGACGGCGCGCTGGTCGAAGGCATCGAGGCCCACGACGGCGTTGGCGCACTCGTTGTTGACGTGCTCGACGGCTTGCGAAACGCCCTTGCCCAGGTAGCGACCCTTGTCGCCGTCGCGCAGCTCGCAAGCTTCGAAAGCGCCGGTCGAAGCGCCCGAAGGCACCATCGCGTGACCGAAGCTGCCGTCCTCGAGCACGACCTCGACCTCGACGGTGGGGTTGCCGCGGCTGTCGAGTACCTCGCGACCGTAGACATCCAAAATATCGCTCATGTTGTCTCCCTCTCACTTGAAAACGTAGTTGATGCAAGCGACTGGCCGACTGTGCACCATTGGTGCGCCTCCGTAAGTTAGCCTTGTCGCGCTTTTTGTATTATGCCCTAAGTTAGCCGAGGGATACATATGAATTGGAGAAATCATTCCTTGGGACGCTTGTTTTTGCACCGAGCATTCATCTCTAGAGATCGCCCCCCCCCATTAAATTCTTCTATTGGCATACCGTCTTTACCTGGCTTGCGAATGAAAGAGTCAATAATGTGCTTTTACATCGTACAAAGTTCTGGATATCGTGCAAATCTAAGGGTCTGAAGTTCTGGATATCGTGCATAATCGAACTATAAAAGTTCTGGATATCGTGCACGAGGTAGCCATGCTTAAACGAAAAGCCTATGACAAACTACTAAAGTGGAAGCATGAAAGCGCTGGTAAAACAGCACTTCTTATTGAAGGAGCCCGCCGCGTCGGCAAGAGCACGCTTGCCCGCACATTTGGAGAAACCGAATACAAGTCCTGCCTTGTCATTGATTTCTTTCAAGCACCTGCCGAAGTTAAGCAATATTTTGAGGACTATCGCACTGACTTCGACTCGCTCTTCCTCTATCTCTCGGTTTTCTATAACGTCAAACTCTATGAACACGAGACGCTTATCGTCTTTGACGAGGTCCAGATGTACCCGCAAGCACGCGGACTCATCAAGTATCTCGTTGCAGACGGACGTTACGACTACATCGAAACTGGATCCCTGCTCAGCATCAAGCAGAACATTAAAGATATCGTCATCCCATCCGAGGAAGAGTCTCTGGAACTTGAGCCCCTCGACTTTGAGGAGTTTCTTTGGGGCATGGACGAAAAGGGGCTGGCCGGTCTCATTCGCATGAGTTTTAACAAGATGAAGCCGCTCCCCGATGCCCTACATCGCAGAGCGCTCTCCCTTATGCGCGAATACATGCTTGTAGGCGGCATGCCTGAGCCGGTATCCATCTATGTTGAACAGCGCGCTTTTGCGCCCGTCGACGCTTCGAAGCGCCGAATCGTCCAGCTCTATCGCAACGATATCTCTCGTTTTGCAACCGGTTACGAATTCAAAGTCGTCTCCGTACTCGATGGCATCCCAGGTCAGCTCTCTAAGCACGAAAAACGATTCAAGCTTTCCTCACTTGATAAAAACGCACGCATGCGCACCTACGAAGAAGCCTTCTTTTGGCTGGCAGACGCGCGAATTGCCAATATCTGCTATGCCGCAAGCGAACCGAGCGTGGGCCTTTCACTCAGCATGGAGCAAACGGCCCTCAAGTGCTACATGGCAGACACCGGCCTGCTTGTAACGCTTGCCTTCTCTGACAACAACGATACCGATGAAGACGTTTACAGGGCCGTGCTTCGCGGCGACATCGGATTGAACGAAGGAATGCTTACCGAAAACTACGTTGCCCAATCTCTAAAGGCCAATGGACACAGGCTCTTCTTTTATTCCCAAAGCGGAAAGAAGGAGGGGGAGGAGCGCATGGAAATCGACTTCCTCGTTACCCGACCCTATGTCAATGCCGCCGGAAAGCCGCGCATCAGCCCCGTCGAAGTTAAGTCGCCACGCAGATACGGAACCATCTCCCTCGACCGATTCCGCGCGCGCTTTAACAAGAAGATTGGGATGGCTTACGTGTTGCACCCTAAACAACTCGAGTGGGATGCCGAAGCGCAGCTGGCACATCTTCCGTTGTATATGGCTTTTTGCTTGTAGAGACCTCTCTACGAATGGATGCCGTGAGAGACGCAGGCCTCACTCGCTTGCTTTTGCTTGGTCCCACAGGTCGTTGAGTTGAGCGGTTGAGCAGGCGGCGAGGTCATCGCCCGCCTCGTGCACGGCGGCCTCCATCGCAGCCCAACGGCGACGGAACTTTGCCGTGCTGGCGCGCAGGGCGCTCTCGGCGTCGATACCCTCTTTGCGTGCAACGTTGACTAGGGCAAAAAGCAGATCGCCAAACTCCATCTCGCGCTCGGGCGTTCCGGGGGCCTCGGCCTCAAACTCGGCACGCTCCTCTGCTACCTCGTCCCACACATCCTGGACCGTCTCCCACTCAAAGCCCACGGCAGCCGCCTTGCGCGACACCTTCTGAGCCTGCATCAGCGCCGGCAGATGCGTGGGCACACCGTCGAGTAGGCCCTCGGGCGCAGCCTCGCCCGCCGCCACGGCCTTGTCCTTGGCGGCCTTCTCGGCAAGCTTGACCTCGTCCCAAATCTTGAGCACCTCGTCGGAGCTCTCGGCGTCCGCATCGCCAAACACGTGCGGATGACGGCGAATGAGCTTGGCGTCGATATCGCGCGCCACATCGGCCAGCGTAAACTCACCGGCATCCGCCGCGATCTGCGCATGCAACACTACCTGCATGAGCACGTCGCCCAGCTCCTCGCGCAGGTGTGCCGCATCATCGGCCTCGATGCAGTCGAGCGCCTCGTAGGCCTCCTCGATCATGTTCTTGCCAATGCTGCGGTGCGTCTGCTCGCGGTCCCACGGGCAACCGTCGGGCTGACGCAGGCGCCAAATGGTCTGCACCAGATGCTGCAGCTCGGCCGACGCGTTGACCAGCGTGGACAGGTCGCGCGAGCCCTCGGCATTTTGCTGAGCCATATGCTCGGGCATGGTTAGTCCTCCTCCATGATCACGTGGCGGAACGCGCCGCCCTCGTAGATACCGTAGCTGTGCGAGTCGTCCTTGGGAATGCTCACGCTGCCGGGGTTGAAAAGCCACAGGCCCGGGTGCGCCTCGCTTGCCTCGTTAACCTTGATGTGCGTGTGGCCGTAGACGAGCGCGGAGCCCTCGGGCAGCGCGGGCACGTGGTCGACGCTGTTGTGCATGCCGGCGCCAAAGACGTGGCCGTGCGTCAGGAACAGCTCGCGGCCGGTCTCGTCGAACAGCGTGGCGTAGTCGGCCATGACGGGAAAGTCGAGCACCATCTGGTCGACCTCGGCATCACAGTTGCCGCGCACCGCGATGATGCGGTCGGCCAGGGCGTTGAGCAGCGGAATCACGCGCTTGGGGGCGTAGTCGCGCGGCAGGTCGTTACGCGGACCATGGTAGAGCAGGTCGCCCAGCAGGACGATGCGGTCGGGCTGCTCGGACTCGATGGCGGCGACCAGGCGCTCGGTCCAGTATGCCGAGCCGTGGATGTCGGAGGCGATGAGGTATTTCATGGTGGTCCTTTCGGGTGGGGTTGATGGAGCTGGGCGTGGCGTGCCGCCGGCCGCGTTACTCAAATCGCAGTGCCGCGCTCTGGACCGCCTGCATCACGCGTTGGAGCGGCACATTGTGCTCGCGGGCAAGGCGGGCGCAGTCTTCGTACTCGGGCGCCGCGCGCTCGCTGCCGTCGGGCAAGGTCGCCACCTTGACGGACACCTCGCCCCATGGCGTTGTTACGCGCTCAAAGCGGCGTGGTAGGCAAACGCGCTCCATAACCTGGCGGCGGATGCCATTGGTCGTGGTTTCCAAAAAGACAATCGTCTGCAGGCGCTCGATATCCTCGTGGGTACAGATTACCTGCAACTGCCAGCCGGGACGGCCCTTTTTGCAGTAAAGCGGCAACCAATGCACTTCGCGGGCGCCGGCCTTGCGCAGGCAATCGGCAGCGTAGGCAAGCACCTCAGGCGACGCGTCATCGATGTCGCACTCCAGTTTGACGATAGTTTCGGGCGCATCGGTCTCGCGAGACAGCGGGGATGTGGTATCGCATGGCATACGGTCCGGCTCCTTTCCGCACGGGCTCGTTTTGTTCATCCAAACGCTAACACATCGCGGGCGGCGTGGGGGTGTCGTCATGGGATGGGCGGGACTTTTGCCCGTCGCGGACGTCGGCGTGCGCCGCCTGCCCTTTCCGGTCGGTTTCGACTTGCAGCGTTCCCGGCGCGTCAGGGGTCGCGCCATTACAATGGAGCGGATTCGCCAAATGCAAAGGAGTCGCCATGCCCGCCTGCCCGCTGGTCGATTGCCATACCCACACCTCGTTCTCGGACGGACACGCCTCGTTTGAGGACAACGTTCGCGCCGCTGCTGCAGCCGGTTGCCGTGCCATGGTCTCGACCGATCACCTTACCCTGCCTGCCAGCATGGATTCCAATTGCGAGGTACAGGTTGTCGAGGGCGACCTGCCGGCGCATCGCCTGGCCTTTGAGGACGCCCGCAAGCTCGCCGCGCAGATCGCGCCGGAGCTCGAGCTTATCTATGGCTTTGAGTGCGATTGGTATGAAGGCTGCGAGCCTTTGGTTGAGCGCTGGTCCCAGGGCGCCGTCGTACGCCTGGGCAGTGTGCATTGGATTGGCAACCCCGGCGATATCATGGCCGGTACCCCGGGTACGGCGGGGACAGAGGACGTCGTTCGTCCCGATGCGCCCGATTCGTGCTGCGGTTGGATCGACGATGACACCAACCTGCACGTTTGGGAAAACCTGGGCGTGCGCGGCGTGTGGGAGCGCTACGTCGACGACTGGTGTTGCGCCTGCGAAAGCCCGCTCAACTTTGACGTGATGGCCCACCCCGACCTGGTCATGCGCTTTTCGAAGGAGGGCTTTGCGCCCGATTTTGACCCCGCGCCGTTCTGGGGGCAGATGGCAGAATGCGCACACGACACGAATCGGCGCGTTGAGGTCTCGACTGCCGCGTCGCGCAAGGGGCTCGACGACTACTACCCCGCGACCGGCCTCTTGCGCTGCTTTGCCCATGCCGAGGTGCCCATTACCTTTGGCTCGGACGCACACCGCGCCTGCGACATCTGCTGGAATATCCGCGAGGCCCAGGCCCACGCCTACGACTGTAGCTATCGAACCTTCGACATCCCCCACCTCACCGGAGAATGGGAGCCCACGCCCCTCGCCTAAGACTAGTCGTTGGGGACACTCTTCACAAATGACCCCTTGGGGACGGAGGAAAACAGGTCGTTTTGCTCACCACCGACGCCCGTGCAACACCGCCCGCCAAAAAGAACGCCCGTTTACTACGATGAACCGCAAACCTCCGACCATCGGCTTAATGCGGAAAATAAAACCGCAGGTAGAAGCGTTGACGATTTGCTCAAAACCGACATGTGGTCAGCAGATCCAGTTTCATCGTAGTAATTGGGCATGTTATTTGGCAGCGTCGGCAAAGACTGTCCCAAACGACTAGTCGTTTAAGAACGTCCCCAATGACTACCCAATGACTAGTGGCGGCGGGCGTTGAGTTCGCCGGCCAGCTCGTCGAGGGTGATGCCGTAGCGCTCGAGCGTCACGAGCAGGTGGTAGACCAGGTCGCCGGCCTCGTAGCGGATGTGATCGTGATCGTTATCCTTGCAGGCCATGATCACCTCGCTCGCCTCCTCGGCAAGCTTCTTGAGCAGCTCGTCCTCGACGTCGGTCAACAGACGAGCGGTGTAGCTCTCCTGCGGCGATGCGTCGCGACGGCCGTGAATCACCTCGGCGAGCCCCGTCAGCGTCTCACCGATATTTCCATCCTGAACGTTTGCGGTGCGCACACCCATAGTTCAATCCTTTCTGGTTGGCCAAGCGCCTAGTCGAGCGCCCGTCCTACGCGAGTTTCTTAAAGAAGCAGGTACGGTTGCCGGTGTGGCAGGCCGGACCCGGCGAGTCAACCTTGACCAGCAGCGTATCGCTATCGCAGTCGGCCCAGAGCTCCTTGACCGCTTGCATATTGCCGCTCGTCGCGCCCTTGTTCCAGAGCTCCTGGCGGCTACGGCTCCAAAACCACGTGGTGCCGGTCTTGAGCGTCAACCCCACCGACTCCTCGTTCATCCAGGCAACCATAAGCACCTCGCCGGTGTCATACTGCTGAACAACACAAGGAATCAGCCCCTTGGCGTCGTATGTAAGCTTTGAAGGATCGGTTATCTCTTCCATTTCTCTTCCCAAATTCAAACTTCGCAGGTCGGCGAGGGTTGTCCAGGTGCCCGAGATTACGAGCGACAAGCCCGACGACGCGTACTTAAGTACGCGAGGAGGGTTGGAGCCGAAAGGTCGGGTGCCTGGGCAAGCCGCAGCATTAGAAGTCCAGCCTCACAGGAATGCCTTGGCTGGCCATATACTCTTTGACTTCGCGAATGCTGAAGGTTCCAAAGTGAAAGACACTGGCCGCCAGCACGGCGTCGGCTTCGCCCTCGATCACGCCCTCGGCAAAATGCTCGAGCGTGCCCACGCCACCGCTCGCGATGACGGGAATCGGCACCGCGCGCGCCACGGCACGGGTGAGTGCCAGGTCAAAGCCAGCCTTGGTGCCGTCGCGGTCCATGCTGGTGAGCAGGATCTCGCCGGTGCCGCGGCGAGCCGCCTCCTCGGCCCACGCCACCGCATCGATACCCGTGGCGTTGCGACCGCCCGCGGTAAAGACCTCCCACTTGTCGGCACCCGGCTCCCCGGGCAGTCCCACGCGCTTGGCATCGATCGCCACGACCACGGCTTGGCTACCAAACGCCGCGGCGGCCTGGCTGATCAACGACGGATCGCGCACGGCCGCCGAGTTGAGCGACACCTTGTCGGCACCGGCGGCAACCATGGTGCGCATGCCCGCCAGGTCGCGAAAGCCGCCGCCCACGGTATAGGGAATGGCGAGCTCCTCGGCCGCATGCGCCGCCATCTCGATGGTCGTCGCTCGGTTGTCGCTCGTCGCGGTAATATCCAGAAAGACGACCTCGTCCGCACCCTCGCGGTCGTAGGCGCGCGCCAGCTCCACCGGATCGCCCGCGTCGCGCAAGCTCACAAAGTTGACGCCCTTGACCACGCGGCCGTCCTTAACGTCCAAGCAGGGAATCACGCGTTTGGTAAGCATGGGCTATTCCTCCCCTCGAGCGGCGGCCAGCGCCTGGGCCAACGTAAAGTTGCCCTCGTAGAGCGCACGACCGGTAATGGCACCTTCAATCGCGCCCTCACCCACCGCGGCCAGTGCGCGGATGTCGTCGAGCGCCGAGATGCCGCCCGAAGCCACGACGGGAAAACCCGCGACCTCGGCCACATGGCGATACGCCGCCACATCGATGCCCGTCTGCATGCCATCGCGCGCGATGTCGGTATACACCAGATGCTTAAAGCCCAGCTCGGAAAGCTGCGCCACGGCATCGTCGAGCGCCACGCCCGCGCCGTCGCGCCAGCCGTTCACCTTGACCTGGCCGTCGCGCGCGGCAATGTCAGCCACCAACAGCTCGCCAAAACCTTGGGCTGCCACCTCGGCAAAACCCGGCTCGGTCACCAGCACGGTGCCCAGCGCAATGCGGCGAGCACCATAGCCGGCCAGCTCGTCGATGCGCGCGAGCGAGCGGACGCCGCCGCCTACGTCCACGGACAGACCGTCGACGCCGCAGATGGCCTTGATCGCCGCCGAGTTGGCAGCGCATGCGCCCTCGTCCTCGCCAAAGGCAGAGGACAGGTCTACGACGTGCACCCAGCTCGCGCTCTGCTCGGCAAACGAGCGGGCGACGGCCACGGGATCGTCGGAATATACCTTGCAACGGCTGCGGTCACCACGCTCCAGGCGCACGACCTTGCCGCCGATCAAATCGATTGCGGGAAACAGGATCATCGGCCGCCCTCCTCGACGATGTTGACGAAGTTCTTAAGGATGCGCTGACCCAGCGCGGAGGATTTCTCGGGATGGAACTGGCAGCCCCACACGTTGCCATGGCGCACGATGCACGGGAAGCTCCGTGTATAGTGCGTGCGCGCCAGCACATCGGCGGCATCGGCATCGTCGGCCACCGCATAGCTGTGGGTGAAATACATGTTGGCACCCTCGGCAAAACCGGCGAGCAGCGGGTCGGCCGCACCGGCGGGCGTCATGTGCACCTGGTCCCAGCCCACGTGCGGCACCTTCAGGCGGCTCGACTCCAAGCGCGTGCACGAACCGCGCATAATGCCCAGGCCATCGACCCAGGGGCCGCCGGCCTGCTCGGAGGCATCGTCGTCCGCCGGCACACCCTCGTCGCCGCGCTCAAAAAACAGCTGAAGGCCCAGGCAGATGCCGAGCAGCGGAGTTCCGGCGGCAACAGCGTCGAGCACCGCGTCCGCCTCGCCGCTCTGGCGCATAAAGGCGATCGCGTCATAGAACGCGCCCACGCCCGGGATAACCAGGCCGTCGGCGTTGCGGATCTGCTCCGGATCGTCCGACGTGCAGGCGGCGGCACCGGCGCGCGCAAGCCCGCGCACGACGCTCGACAAGTTGCCCTTGTGGTAGTCGACCACCACGATCTTCGGTTCGCCCACGCGACTCCTCCCTTTTCCCATCATCCAAAACCACCACAAAAGGGACAGGCACCTTTGTGGTGATTTGTGCGATCCGTCAGTTACAGCGAGCCCTTGGTGCTGGGGATGCCCTGCACGCGGGGATCGAGCTCGCAGGCGCGGCGCATCGTGCGGCCCACGGCCTTAAAGGCGGCCTCGATAATGTGGTGCGAGTTGCCGCCCACCAGCTCTCGCACGTGCAGCGTGAGCTTGGCATCGCGCGCAAAGGCATAGAAGAACTCGACAGCCAACTCGGTATCAAAGCTGCCCACGCGCTCGGTCGGTACGGGCAGCTCGCAATAGGCCTGCCCGCGGCCCGAGATATCCACGGCGGCCATCACGAGCGTCTCGTCCATGGCAATCGCCGCGTCGGCAAAGCGCGTAATGCCCGCCTTGTCACCCAGCGCTTGGCAAAACGCCTCGCCCAGCACAATACCCGTGTCCTCGACGGTGTGGTGCGCGTCGACCTCCACGTCGCCCACCGCATGCACCGTCAAATCGAACAGGCCATGACGGCCAAAGGCGTTGAGCATGTGGTCGAAAAACGGCACTCCGGTCGAGATATCGCACACACCAGATCCGTCCAGGTCGAGCTTGACGACAATGTCGGTCTCGCCCGTCTTGCGGGTCACCTCGGCATAACGGCCCATCTACATCTCCTCCTTCACCAGCGCGGCAAACGCAGCCAGCACCTCGTCGTTTTCCTGCGGGGTACCCACGGTAATGCGCAGGCAGTCCGCGAGCCCCGGCGCGTAGCTAAAGTCGCGCACCAAAATTGAATACTCGTCGCGCAGGCGCTCGCGCACGCGCGTGGCGTGCGGTGTGCGCACGAGCACAAAGTTCGCTGCGCTCGACCATGCCTCCACGGGCATGCCCTCGGCAGCCATTGCACGCAGGGCGCACAACTCGCGTTCGCGCTCGGATGTAACTTGCGCCACCACGGGCGCATACGCATCGCGCGCACGCACGCAGGCAAGCGCCGCCGCTTGACTCAACACGTTGACCGAATAGATCTGGCGAATCGCCGCGAACACATCGATGACCTCGGGCGCCGCAATCACATAGCCCAGACGCGCGCCGGCAGCGCCGAACGCCTTGGACAGTGTATGCAGAATCACCAGGTTGGGATGCTCGGCGATAAGCCCCTGCGCCGTGGTAGTCGCGCCAAACGAATCGTCCGCAAACTCAACGTAGGCCTCGTCGACCATGACCATGCCAGGGCACGCATCGCACAGCGCCGCGACAAAGTCGAGCGGCGCCACGTCGCCCGTGGGATTGTTGGGCGAGGTCACGATCGCCAGGTTGCACTCGGGTGCGGCCGCGAACACAGCCGCCTGGTCGAGCTCAAAAGTTGCCGGGTCGCGCCACACGTCGCGCACCTCGGTCTGACAGAGCGACGCAAAGAACGCGTACTCGCTAAAGCACGGCGGGCAGTTGAGCAGGGTCCGCCCCGCGCCGCCAAACGCCAGCAGGAAGTTATAGAGTAGCTCGTCGCCGCCGTTGCCCACGCAGATGTTCTCGCGCGTCACGCCATGCCAGGCAGCAAGCTCGTCGCGCAGGTCGTTGGACATGGGATCGGGATAGCGGTTGAGCGGTGCGGCAGCCAAGGCCGCATCAACCGCCTCGCGCACGCCGGCCGGCACGGGATAGGTGTTCTCGTTGGCCGAAAGATTGATGCGCGTGGGCGTAAAGTTGGGATCGTAGGGCTCGATGCCGGTCAAGTAGGGCTGGACGAGCTCCTTCATGCGGGGCGTCAGCTCGGCCATATTAGGCCTCCTCGCCGGTCGCGCCAGCGGCACCGCCCGCAGCCGCCGCCAGGTCCACGCCCTCAGCAACCGTCGCCACGGCGTCGCCCGGCCAGGCAACCTTGGTCAGGTCGGCCGCAGCCAGAGACTCGGCACTCACGGCATCCTCGCCCTGCTCCAGCACACGGCGACGCAGGGCGGCGGATAGCGCGTGCGCCCACAGGCCCTCGGCCTCGGCCAGACGCTGTGTGGCAGGAGCGTCGGAGAGCAGGCCCTCGGGCGTATAGCAAATGACGCTCGAGCGCTTAACGAACTCTTCGACCGAAAGCGGGTTGGAGAACATGGCCGTGCCGCCGGTCGGCAGCGTGTGGTTGGGGCCGGCAACATAATCGCCGAGCGGCTCGGAGCTCCAGGCGCCCACAAAGATGGCGCCGGCGTTGCGAATGCCGCCGAGCAGGCCCATCGCGTCCTTGCAGTGCAGCTCAAGGTGCTCGGGCGCCACGGTGTTCACGGCCTCGACGGCGGCAGCCATGTCGGCGGCCACCACGATGGTGCCTTCGTTATCGAGCGAGGCGCGTGTGATCTCGGCACGCGGGGACTGCGCTACCAGAATGTCGATACCAGCCTCGACCTCGCGCGCAAACTGCTCGTCGCAGGTCACCAGATAGCAGGCTGCCAGCGGATCGTGCTCGGCCTGGGCCATCAGGTCGGCCGCGACCACCATGGGCTTGGCCGTGGCATCGGCAAGTACGCAGACCTCGGAAGGGCCAGCGACCATGTCGATTCCCACGTCGCCCGAGACAATCTGCTTGGCCGCGGCGACAAAGGCGTTGCCCGGGCCGGTGATCTTGTCGACGCGCGGAATGGTCTCGGTGCCGTACGCCAGCGCGGCCACGGCCTGAGCGCCACCCACCATATAGATCTCGTCCACGCCGCCGAGCTTTGCCGCGGCGAGCGTGTAGGGGCTGATCAGGCCGTCTTTTTGCGGCGGGGTCACCATAACCACGCGCTTGACGCCGGCGACCTTGGCGGGAATGGCGTTCATGAGCACCGTGGAGGGATACTGCGCGCGACCGCCCGGCACATAGATGCCAGCCGCCGCGAGCGGGGTCACCTTAACGCCGAGTATCGTGCCGTCCGGGCGCGTGGTAAACCAGCTCTGCTCGACCTCGCGCTGGTGGAACTCACGAATCTGGCGTGCAGCCTTCTCGAGCGCAGCGACAAAAGCGGGATCGAGGCCTTCGAGCGCGGCATCGATCTGCTCCTGCGGCAAGCGGAAGCTCTGCAGCTCGACACCGTCAAAACGCTGACAGTAATCGCGCACCGCGGCATCGCCGTTGGCACGCACGTTGGCCACGATATCGCGGGCGGCGTCGACGATGTTTTGCGGCAGCACGCCCTTGCGGTTGAGCTGGTTGGTAACGAGGCGCTCACCGGGAGCAAGCTTGATGGTCTTCATATCGGTATCCCCTATCGGTCGAGGTTGTGTTCGAAAAACGAGAGGCCGGGCGGCGGCGCCAATCGGCCCGCAGCCCGGATATGGGGGCGCCCGTGCACGCTCGCGCTATTGTGCCGAGCCCGCAACGGGCTCAAAATGCTTGTCCTTCACGGCGGCTGCCAAGCGATCTGCCAGATTGCGCACGCGCGGATCCAGGCGCGCAGCACCCGGGTTGACGAAAAAGCGGGCCGTACAGTCCATGATGCGACCGGTGATGACCAGGTCGTTGTCGCGCAGCGTGGCGCCCGTGGCGGTAATATCCACGATGCGATCGGTCATGCCGACGATGGGGCCCAGCTCGATGTTGCCGTGCAGCGAAACGATGTCCGCGTTCACGCCTCGCTCGGCATACCAGGCACTCGCGATGCGCGGATACTTGGTGGCCACGCGAAGCGACCCGCGGCGAGCATAGTTGCGCTCGGCCTGACCGGCGCGCCGTGCGGGCTCCGCCTCGATAAAGGTGCACAGGCCATAGCCCAGGTCGACCAGCTGCAGCAGGTTGAGGTCTGCCTCGATGAGCGAGTCCCAGCCGCAGATGCCGCAATCGGCACCGCCGCAACCCACAAAGGCAGGCGCATCGCTGGGACGCACGATGACAAACTCGATATCGCCGACCGCGCCCTCGCCGGCACGTGTGTCGCGACCGCGCACGATCAGGTGACGGCCGGGGTCACGCAGCTCAGAGACGTCCAGGCCCGCGGTCTCGAGCACGTCGAGCGTGTCGGCCTTAAGCGAACCCTTGGGCACGGCGATGCGCAGCGGGCCCTCGGCGCCACGGCCCGCGGCGTGATCGCCGTCGGAAGCGGCATCCTCGGCCGAGGTGCGCGCGGCCTCCAGACGCTCGAGCGAAAAGGCGAAGCCCGCCGCCGGCACTTCGATGCCGTCGCCAAATGCGCCGGTAAAAATGGAATCGTAGCGTCCGCCCGAACCGACCGGATCGGGCAGTCCGCCGGCATAGGCCTTAAAGACCAGGCCTGTGTAGTAATCGAAAGAGTTCATGATAGAGAAGTCGAACGACAGCACCTGGGCCTCCTCGGGGGCCAGGCCCTCGACCAGGGCACGCAGCTCGCGCGTCAGCGGCGCGACGATACCGGCGGCCTCCAGCAGCGCGTCCACGCGGTCGAGTACCTCGGCACCGCCGTGCAGACGCGGCAGCTCGCTAATGGCGGCCTTGACGGCATCGGACTCCGCACTTGCCGCCACGCGGGCATCGAGGCCCACAAAGTCGTTGGCGTGCACGCAGCACAGGGCCTCGGCGGCCAGCTCGCGATCTTCGCATGCCGCGAGCAGCTCCTTAAACGGACGCACGCTACCTGCGATAATGCGCGCACCGGGAAGTGCCAGCTTGCGCACGGCCTCGGCGACCAGTGAGACAATCTCGACATCGCCCGCGGTGTCGCCCGCGCCGATAAGCTCAAAGCCCAGCTGTGTAAACTGACGCGAGCCACCGGCATTGCGCTGGCACTCGCGGACCACCGGCGCCTCGTAGCGCAGGCGCAGCGGCAGATCGGCCGCGCGCATGCGAGTCGAAACCAGGCGAACGATCGGCAGTGTGTTGTCGGGACGGACCACCAGCAGGCGGCCATCATCGTCAAAGAGCTTAAACGGCGTGTCCGCAATGCGCCCGCCCTCCTCGAGCGAACCCTTGTCCTCGAGCAGTGGCGTCTCGACCGGCAGGTAATGATGCTCCCTAAAGCAGCCCTTCACCGTATATGCGATCTCCTCGCGCGCCTGAGCCTCCTCGGGCAATATGTCCCGGAATCCCCACGGTGTGGCCGTCATCTGGTGAGCCTCCTCATGCTGTGTTTCATATAGAGCAGAAGACCGGCATAGCTCCGCCGGTCTTCTGGGTACTTTAGCATACTAGAGTGCTTGCGGGGAAAATCCGTCGTAGCCGCTCACACCGTATTCATTTGGAAACATAGGGTAGGTTGCCGCAACCCAACCCCACCTAGGCGCCAATCGCACGACGATACTCTGCCATTACCTGTGCATCGGCAGCTGCGGGGTCGGCAAAATAGCGCCAGTCATACGTCTCGGCCGAAACAACTCCGCGATAGCCGCGCGCCACCAGCCTATCCAGGTCGGCGCGCATATCGCGGTCGCCGTCACCCCAAGCAAGATGCGTCGTGCCGTCTGCCGCAACATCGACAAAATGCACGTGGGCGACATCATCGCCAAGCAGATCGAAATAATCGTCGATGGTATCCCCTGCCACCGCCATAGCGCCCAAATCCAGACACGCCTTAAGTGCCGGATGATCAACTGCCTCGATCATGCGCTTCGTGTCGGCCGCCGAGTTCACGATCATCGACTCAACCGGCTGTAGGGCCTCGAGCACCAGTCGCACGCCGCGCTCTCCCGCATGCTCGGCAATCGCACGCAGCATCGAGGCGCTGCGACCCCACGCGTCCTCGATCGGCTCGTTCAAAAATGCCCAGCCGCTCGAGACCATGACCTGCTCGGCTCCAAGTTCCGCCGCGATATCTACAACGTTCTTAAAGTACGCGAGCGTGCGGGCACGCGCCTCATTCCCGCGCGCCGCGATATTCCACGGCTTGGGGTTGTTCTGTTCGGGACAAAGCCCCACAATCCGAACCCCATACCGCTGCGACAGCTCCCGTACCCGCTCGAGCGAATCGTATCCATGGCAATCGACATACAGATGCATCGCCCCGGTCCAAAGCTCGCAACACGTGTAGCCCGAAGCCGACGCCGAAGAAAAGAACTCCTCAAGATCAAAGTAGCGATGGCTGATATTCATAACGGCAAGCTGGGGGTAGCTCATAATTACTCTCCAACCCAAACGGGGCCCCGTTCCATATAGGAGCGGGGCCCAATTACACAAACGTTATTTGCTCTTAGTAATCGAACTGGTGATAGTAACGACGGTAGTTGAGGTTGTGTTTGGTGACCGTCTCGTAGTAAGCGGCAAGGCGATCGGTGATCAGCGAGGAGAGGATCCACGGAGACACGATGACGCGGAACTCGTCGTCAAGGCCGGGGATCGCGAACTCGGCGGTGTCGA
>CATZIU010000028.1:0-32162 GCA_958420165.1 uncultured Collinsella sp.
TCGAGCTTGCGGAATTTTTTGACGGCCTTATCGACCTTCATGCCTTTGGGCGTCTTGCCTGCTACGGGTTCGACCTTCTTATCGTGTTTCTTTCCCATACCATATCCTTGATCTCGCGAGCCGAGCGCCACGGATGGGCGCACGGCCAGTTTGCACAGCTACCTGCCTTGTACCCAGCACGAACAAAACGGAACGCGGCGATACGCCCACACAATGTGGTATCCTGTAGCCCAATGCGTTGACGGAGAGGGTTTTGCCCGCCGCGTCGCCGGCAAGAGAGGGAAGGTCATGGGCTGCAAGCCTTCCTGCGGTGACAAGGGCCAAGCGTTCACTCCCGAGCAGCGACCTCAACGGGCGCGCGGCCAGCGGCGGCGATGTCCCCAGTAGGGAAGCCGTGAGCCTCGCGACAAGGGGCAAAGAGTGGGCGCGACGGGCCAGACATCCGTCGGGTCAAACAAGGTGGTACCGCGGAATTCAACCGTCCTTGGGCAATGCACATGCCCGAGGGCGGTTTTTTGTTACCGAACCGGGCCGCACATCCGCAGCGCCGGGTGGCTCCAGCTGCCGCGGCAAGTGGATGCGCGAGAGACGAAAGGGAAGACATGAGTCTGATTGATGATCTGGTCAAACTCGAGGAAGAGGCCAAGGAGCTCGTCGCAGGCGCCGACGACGCCGCAAAGCTCGAGGCCGCGCGCGTTGAGCTGCTCGGCCGCAAGGGCCGCATCACCGGCCTGATGCGCATGATGGGCAAGCTCGCCCCCGAGGATCGTCCCATGATGGGCAAGCGCGCCAACGAGATGCGCCAGCTGATTGAGGGCATGCTCGACGAGCGCACCACCGAGATGAAGGCCGCCGCCCTCAAGCACGCACTGGAGCACGAGGCCGTCGATATCACGCTGCCGGGCATCCGCCCGCAAATCGGCCACCAGCACCTGATCAAGCAGATCATCGAGGAGGCCGAGGACATCTTCTGCGGCATCGGCTACACCGTCGAGTCCGGTCCCATGGTCGACACCTCCTACTACAACTTCACTGCGCTCAACGCCCCCATGGATCACCCGAGCCGCTCGGCCCGCGATACCTTCTACGTGGTCGACAACAAGCCCGGCAGCGTCGCGCACCCCGAGGCTCACGCCCACGGCGAGTCCGACGTGCTGCTGCGCACCCAGACTTCGGGCGTGCAGATCCACACCATGGAGTCGCAAAAGCCGCCCATCTACATGATCTGCCCGGGCACCGTCTATCGTCCCGACACGGCCGACGCTTGCCACCTGCCGCAGTTCAACCAGATCGAGGGCCTGGTCGTCGACGAGGGCATCACCTTTGGCGATCTTAAGGGCACGCTCGACTACTTTGTTAAGTGCATGTTTGGCGAGGACCGCAAGACGCGCTACCGCCCGCACTTCTTCCCCTTCACCGAGCCTTCCTGCGAGGTGGACGTGAGCTGCCACGTGTGCGGCGGCAAGGGCTGCAACTTCTGCAAGCACAGCGGCTGGATCGAGATCCTGGGCTGCGGCATGGTCGACCCCAACGTCTTGATCAACTGCGGCATCGACCCCGAGAAGTACACCGGCTTCGCCTTTGGCATTGGCGCCGAGCGCGTCGCGGCCCTGCGCTACGACCTGCCGGACCTCAGAACGCTCATGACTGGCGATATGCGTTTCCTGAATCAGTTTTAGGCTGCGGCTTGCCCAAGCACGGCACCTCGGCGCTCATTCGTCGCTTGCGTACCAAAGTACGCGGCGCTCCTCTTTCGGGCCGATCTGCCGCACTTGGACAACCCTCGCTTTGTAAGGAATGTTCACAAAGTTGAAGTTTCCACCTGCATCTCTTCGCAGGCTTTCAGCATGAAAGGAGAGCTAGATGCGTGTTTCTTACGACTGGCTCAAGACCATGATCGATATTCCGGAGGATCCCAAGACCCTTTCGGACGAATATATCCGTACCGGCACCGAGGTCGAGGCGATCGACACCGTGGGCGAGTCCTTCGACCACGTGGTGACCGCCAAGGTGCTCACCAAGACCCCGCACCCCGATAGCGACCACATGTATGTGTGCTCGATCGACGTGGGCGACAAGAATCTCGACGCCGACGGCAACCCCGCCCCGCTGCAGATCGTCTGTGGCGCGCAGAACTTTGAGGCCGGCGACCACATCGTCACGGCGATGATCGGAGCAGTGCTTCCCGGCGACGTCAAGATCAAGAAGAGCAAGCTTCGCGGCGTCGTGTCCATGGGCATGAACTGCTCCGCGCGCGAGCTCGGCCTGGGCGGCGACCACTCCGGCATCATGATCCTGCCCGAGGATACGCCCTGCGGCATGCCGTTTGCCGAGTACGTGGGCTCGAGCGACACCGTGCTCGACTGCGAGATCACGCCCAACCGCCCCGACTGCCTGTCCATGATCGGCATGGCCCGCGAGACCGGCGCCATCTTCGACCGCGATTTCCACGTGGAGCTGCCCGCCATCAAGGCCGAGACCGGCCGCGCGACCGACGACGAGCTTTCGGTCGAGATTGCCGACGAGGGCCTGTGCGACCGCTATGTCGCCCGCATCGTGCGCAACGTGAAGGTCGGCCCGTCGCCCGACTGGATGGTCAAGCGTCTCAACGCCCTGGGCGTGCGCCCGCACAACAACATCGTCGACATCACCAACTACGTGATGATGCTTACCGGTCAGCCGCTGCACGCCTTTGACCTGGACACCTTTGCCGAGCGCGATGGCCATCGCCGCGTGGTGGTTCGCGCCGCCCAACAGGACGAGAAGTTCACGACCCTCGACGGCGAGGAGCGCACGCTCGACGCCGGCATGGGCCTCATCACCGACGGCGAGCGTCCCGTGGCGCTGGCCGGCGTTATGGGCGGCATGGATTCCGAGATCGAGGACGATACCGTCGATGTGATGGTCGAGAGCGCCTGCTTCAACGCCGGTCGCACCTCGCACACCAGCCGCGACCTGTCGCTGATCTCCGATGCCTCCATTCGCTTTGAGCGTCAGGTCGATGAGACCGGTTGCGTGGATGTTGCCAACGTTACCTGCGCGCTGATCGAGGAGATCGCCGGCGGCGAGGTCGCTCCCGGCTACGTCGACGTTTTCCCCGCGCCCAAGACCATCGATAGCATCAAGCTGCGCTTGGCCCGCGTGCACGCCATCTGCGGCGCCGACATCGAGCCCGACTTTATTGAGCGCTCGCTCACCCGCCTGGGCTGCACCGTCGAGCGCGACGGCGAGGACTTTATGGTCACTCCGCCGAGCTTCCGCCCCGACCTGCCGCGCGAGATCGATCTGATCGAGGAGGTCCTGCGCCTGTGGGGCATGGGCCGTGTGACGGCGACCATCCCAGCTGCCAAGAACCACATCGGCGGCTTGACCCGCGAGCAGAAGCTCACCCGCAAGGTTGGCGAGATCCTGCGCGCCTGCGGCCTCAACGAGACCACGACCTTTGGCTTTGCCGCCCCGGGCGACCTGGAGAAGATCGGTATGTCCACCGAGGGCCGCGGCTGCCCCGTGGTGCTCATGAACCCGCTGGTAGCCGAGCAGACCGAGATGCGCCGCTCACTGCTGCCGGGCCTGCTGCAGTCTGTGGCCTATAACGAGGCCCACGGCACGCCCAACGTGCACCTGTACGAGGTCGGCAGCCTGTTCCACGGTCGCGAGAACGCCAGCCTGCCCAAGGAGACCAAGTCCGTGGCGGGTGTGCTCTCGGGCCAGTGGAGCGAGCAGTCTTGGAGCATGAAGTACCGCAAGCTGCGTTTCTTCTTTGGCAAGGGCATCGTCGAGGAGTTGCTCGCCCAGCTGCGCATCGAGAAGGTCCGCTTCCGTCCCGTCGAGGGCGAGGGCTACGCTTTCTTGCAGCCGGGTCGTGCGGCCGAGGTTCTGTCCGGCGGCACCGTGCTGGGCTGGGTCGGCGAGATCCACCCCGAGGCGCGCGAAGCCATGGGCATCGACGAGGTCGTCGTTGCCTTCGAGCTCGATCTGGACAAGCTGATCAAGGGCGCCCGCAACCAGGAGAACTACCGCGAGTTCTCGCAGTATCCGGCTGTTGAGCACGATCTGGCTATCGTGGTCGATAACTCCGTGACCTGCGAGGATCTTGAGCGCCGCATTACCAGCGCCGGCGGCAAGCTGCTCGAGGGCGTGCGTCTGTTCGACGTCTATCGCGATCCCATCCGCATCGGAGCGGGCAAGAAGTCCATGGCCTTTGCGCTTACGTATCGCTCCGACGACCATACGCTTACCAGCGAAGAGGTCGAGAAGGCGCACCAAAAGATCGTCACCAAGGTGTGCAAGGGCGTAAACGGCGAGGTTCGCGGCTAGGTCCTGCGCTGGGAGCACGGGACCCCTCCACAGTTGCTGTGGGACCCTGCGTGACCGCGGTGCTCGACATAAGGCACCGCTGAGCCTGCATATATGACACGCGCATTACATAGCGGCGTGCTGCTTTGTCGGCAGTGCGCCGTTTTGCTATGATAGCCCGCGGCGTGTTACGAATCTAACAATACGTAACACTGACAAGGTGATTTAAGCGGCGTTGCAATTCCGTGCGCCGATAACCGGGAGGCGTACATGCACATTCCAGATAATTATCTGTCCCCGCAGACCGATGCCGTCATGGCGGTGGCGATGGTGCCCGTTTGGGTTCACTGCATCAAGAAGGTGCGCGCCACGCTCGATCGCGAACATATGGCTTTCCTGGGCATCTGCGCTGCATTCTCCTTCCTACTTATGATGTTCAACGTGCCGCTGCCCGGCGGTACCACTGGTCACGCCGTCGGCGGCGCGCTCATCGCGCTGCTGCTGGGCCCGGAGGCCGCGGCCATCGCGGTTTCGGTCGCGCTGGCGCTGCAGGCGCTGCTGTTTGGCGACGGCGGCGTTCTGTCCTTTGGCGCCAACTGCTTTAACATGGCCTTTGTGCTGCCGTTTGCCGCTGCTATCGTGTTCCGTGCGCTCAACAGCCGTCTGCACGACAAGAGCTGGGGCACCTCGGTTTCTGCCATCGTAAGCGGCTGGGTCGGCCTGTGCCTGGCGGCCCTGTGCGCAGCGATCGAGTTTGGTATTCAGCCGATGCTCTTCACGAATGCTTCGGGCGCTCCGCTGTACTGCCCCTTTCCGCTGTCCATTGCCATTCCGGCCATGATGATTCCGCATATGCTGGTTGCCGGCGTGGTCGAGGGCGTGGCGACGGCCGCGATTTACGGCTTTATCAAGAAGACGGCACCGGGCGTTATCGTCGGCCCCGAGGCCGTCGATGGCCAGCTTGCCGCCGAGGGCGCTGCTGCCAAGAAGACCTCGCTGGTCCCCACGCTCATCTTGGTTGCCGTGCTTGTCGTGGCCACGCCGCTGGGCCTGCTGGCCACGGGTGACGCCTGGGGTGAGTGGGACGCCGAGGGCGCCGCGACCGCCGTTCAGGAGGCTGGCGACGACAGCCTGCAGGCTTCGGTCGGTCTCGACACCCCGACCTTTGCCGACGCGCTCCCCACGGGCGATTACCTTCAGGCCTATTCCGAGGAGCAGGGTCTTGGCTTTGCCGGCCAGGCCGCGATGTATATTCTTTCGGGCGTGATTGGCGTGGCGGTGCTCACCATCACATTTCGTTTGATATCGCTGACGGTTAAGGAAAGCGGGGCTCATGGCGACGGTCGAGCTGCCTAGCTGGCTTGCGGTCGAGCAGCGTTACGAGCCCACGGGCGCTCGGCATCGTGTAATGCAACAGAACGTCCTGCACCTGGCGAGCCTGCTTGAGCGGGTTCGCCTGGGTGGAGGTGCGCACGAGGGCGGGTCGATGGTCGACCGCGCCCTTTCTTCCGTTTCGGCGCCGGTGCGTTTGGTGGGGATGTTCGTCTGCATCCTGTGCGTGTGCCTGGCGCAGAGCCCGCTGTACCTGATGCTGATGGCGGCGATCGCGTTGGTGCTGGTCGCGGTGCGCCCCGTACGCGGGCTGCGCGCGACCTTTGTACCGGCGCTCGGCGCCACGGGGCTTGCCGTGGTTCTGGCGCTGCCTGCCCTGCTGCTGGGCGCTTCTGCCACGGGCGCCATGCTCAAGATTGCGCTCAAAACGTTCATTAACGTGTCGCTGGTACTGGGCGTTTCGTGGACGCTCACGTGGAGTCGCATGTCGGCGGCGCTCAAGATGCTGCACCTGCCCGATGAGGTCATCTTTACGTTTGATATGGCACTCAAGCATATCGAGGTGCTGGGACGCACGACGCACGATCTGTGCGAATCGGTTATGCTGCGCAGCGTCGGCCGCGCGCCTGAGGGATTTTCGCGTACCGATTCGATCGCGGGTATTATGGGCACGACCTTTATCAAGGCGATGGAATGCAGCCGCGCGATGGACGAGGCTATGCTGTGCCGCGGCTTTGCCGGCGTGTATCCGTCGCCTGCACGGAGCGGCTTTGGCTTGCGCGATGCCGCTTACGCGGCCGTTGTGGCGTTGCTCGCCGTGTTGTGCGCGGTGTTGTAGCGCGGACGGTCGAACCGTCGATGTGAGTAGGGAAGGGCGACGTTTTGGCAAACGATATGAATAACGCGATGGGTGCGAGCGGTGCTGCCGGCGCCGAGGTCACTCCGCTCATCGAGTTTCGCGACGTGGTGTTTTCCTATGCGGGTCATACGGTGGTCGACGGCGTTTCATTGCAGGTGAACCGTGGGGAGCTCGTTGCTCTGCTTGGTCCTAACGGCTGCGGCAAGACGACGATCATGCGTCTTATCAACGGCCTTGAGCTTGCGGACGCGGGTGCGTACCTGTTCGACGGGTATGCAGTCGATGCCGCATATCTCAAGGATTCCGCGACGGCCCAGCGGTTCCATCAGCGCGTGGGCTTTGTGTTCCAAAACGCCGATGCGCAGCTCTTTTGTGCCACGGTCGGCGAGGAAGTCGCGTTTGGCCCGGCTCAAATGGGGCTGCCGGCAGACGAGCTCGAGCGCCGCGTCCGCGATGCCATGGAGCTGTTCCAGGTTGCCGATCTTGCCGACGTCTCTCCCTATCAGCTCTCGGGCGGGCAAAAGAAGCGCGTTGCGCTGGCTGCGGTGGTGTCGATGAACCCGGATATCCTGGTGCTCGACGAGCCTACCAACGGACTTGACGAGGACTCGTGCGACATCGTGGTCAACTTTCTACTGGCCTATGTTGCTGCCGGCAAGACGGTCTTGATGAGCACACACCATCAGGATTTGGTGCGGCGCCTGGGTGCCCGCGCCATCTATATCGATCGATATCACCATGTGGTTGAGGCGCCGGTGTCGTCGTATGGAACCGAGAGCGGCGCTGCGGAATAGTTGCTGCGTAGAGCGTGCGTAGCCGCCCGCGCGGCTTTGCCGTGATGGTATAGTTATCCAGGTTTTTATGGGGGTGGCTATGCCAAGCTGGAACATTCATATCGCTCAGACGGAGCGTTTGCTGGAGCGCACCGGTGCGCTTGCCAATAGCGTGCGCGACCGCAATGCCTTTTTGTTTGGCTGCGTGGTTCCGGATATCTTCGTGGGCTATATGGTCCCTGGCATCGCCGATCCCATCCCGTACCGCATTACGCACTTTGCAAAGCCCGAGCCTATCCCCAAGCCTCGTGAGCATGAGTTCTGGGATACCTATGTGGCACCGTTGCTCAAAGGGGCGCCTGTTGGTACGCCGGCTGCCGCGACCTCGATTGTCGAGGAGCGTGAGCGACTCAATCGTGTACATTATCCCCAACGTTACAAGGACGCCGAGCCGGTTGCCGGTCCCGGTGCTAGTGAGCTTTCGCTCGCGCCCGATGACGTGGCGCAGTCGCTGCTCGATCTGACGCTGGGCGTTTGGTCTCACCTCGTGGCCGATACCGTGTGGAACACCCGCGTGAACCAGTACCTGGAGGCGCACGGCGGCAAGCCGTGCGAGGAATTCCGCATTAAAAAGCAAGGCGACTTTGACTGGTTTGGCAAGACGCTCGGCATTGTTTCGATTCCGCGCGCGACCGATCGCCTCTATACTGCGGCGACGCGTTTTGGTCAGTATCCCATCCATAAGGAGTATGTGCTCAAGACCATCGGCGTTATGCACGAGATTGTACGCGAAAACCCCGGCGAGCCCGATCATCCGCCGTATCGCTTGCTAACCGAGGAGTTTTTCGATGCAACGTTTACCGAGGTCGTCGAGCTAACCGAGGCGGGATTTGCCGCCCGTGTCGAATCGCCCGATGTGTCTGCGCTGCCCCTGATTGCTAGCTGCTAGCTGGCCGGCCCGGCAGTGAATAGCTCAACCCAATCGACCAACAGCTCCCGCCGAAGGGTATCTTCGGTGATGCGTTCCTGGTCGGTCTTTGGGATGTAGGGGAGCCCCGCCTTTTTATGGATGAGTTCGGCGATGTTGTTAAAGCTCTTCGTGTCTTTGATTTGCTCATAGGTTATCTGGATAACGTCATAGCCCATGCTGGTGAGGGCGGTGGTGCGCTCGGCATCGGAGAAACTTGCCGCTTCGCCATCGTGGGCGGAGCGGCCTTGGCATTCCAAGATGACGCCCATGCTGTCGGTGTTGCTCTCGATGAGGATATCGGCGTAGCAGCAGGTTTTGTCATACAGCGAGCGTGCAGCGTCGCTGAGTGGGATGCGCACGTTGTTTGCGATGCTGATGCCCATGCCGCCTTCGTCGCGGGGGAGCGAGACAAGCATGGAGGTCTGTACTTCGAAGGGCGAGGCGGTCTGCCCCGTCATGTGCTCGGCCGCCCAGCGCAGTTGTTTGACGCCGCGCAGGCCTGCGGCCTGCTTGGCGAACGTGGCGATATCCGCTGCGGTAAGAAGCGGCGTGCGCTTCCACAAGTTGGTGTCATTGCCCTTGGTGTCGTTAACTCGCTCCCAGCCGCAGCTGGGCGGAATGAGCTTAAGCGAAATAGCTTCATCGAGTTGTTGTTGCGTTCGCTCGCAGGGCTTAAACACTGCAAAGGAGCCGCACATCTCGTAGCAAGCCATGAGTAACTGGTTGCGTGAGACCAGCGTAGCAAGGCTGAGCAGCGTAAACTCGGGCGACGTGACATCAAAACCGTGTTCAGTCTGCCTAAACGACCCGGGAGGTGGCTCTTGGGTTAGCAGACGGCTATGAAATAGCTTTCCGTTCGCGCGCTGTTTTCTTTCGCCTACGAATCTCCAAACTGGTGTGCCGAGCAAGTCTTTAAATACTGGTTGTTTTGAGTAATGCACCAAGCGATGGTCATGGTCGGGCGGCAGGATTGCCGGATAGAGTCCCAATATCTGGGGCGGGATGCGATAGTACTGAAAAGCCGTGGGTCCGCAGGCAAGAAATGACATAGCGATCCGATCGTTTGAGCGTTGTTTGGGCTAGAAAGGCTATCCGTTTCGGAAGTGCGGGGAAAAAGACAAATAGGTCAGGCGCAAGCGGTATTAAAGCCAACTTTATCAGGGGTTTTGTTGAAATAAAAGGGTTTGTGCTCGGGGGTAAGCAATTTTTCCCCGCACTTCCGAAAACGCGGTTGATCTGGCTCTTGCTAAAACGATTTATCAGCGTCGGTTAAGGTGTGGGGTTGCCACCGGGCGAACACTTTTAGCGCTTGGGACTTTATTTTATGGGCCTCGAAGGGTGGATTTCGCACTTTTGGTAAAGAAATGAGTGCGTGTTTTGCTGTGCGCCGGCATTGGCACAGAAAAAGGGCCCGGAAGGCTTTGCCTTCCGGGCCCTTTGCAATGCAAGTGTGCTTGCAAGTACGACTTAGCGCACCTGAGCGACGTAAGCGACGTTGGTCGAGGAGACCTTGTCCTCGAGCTGGACGCTCATGCGGGGATCGCCGGCGGTAGCGACGGTCAGGTCTCCGGCCTCGACGTAGCCGAGCTCCTTAGCAGTCTCGATCGCCTTGACGATCGTGCCGTTGACGGTGCCCTGGGTAATCTCGGCCTGGTGCGGGATAACGCCCCAGTACATGATCATCTGCTGGACGGCCCACTCGTGGCGGGAGAACGCGCAGATCGGCATGTTGGGACGGAAGTGCGAGATCAGGCGAGCGGTGCGGCCGGTGGTCGTCGGCACGGTGATGCACTTGGCGCCAACGGTGGTAGCCATGTTCACAGCGGACATACCCACAACGTTGTTGACAACACGGGTGCCGTGGGCATCGGCCGGAACCTCGAGCGGAGCGTGAGCCGGGAGGTACTTTTCGGTCTCGAGAGCAATGCTGGCCTGCATCTTAACGGCCTCGACCGGGTACTTACCGGCAGCGGACTCGCCAGAGAGCATAACGGCGTCGGTGCCGTCGTAGATGGCGTTAGCAACGTCGGCAACCTCGGCGCGCGTCGGGCGCGGGTTCTGCTGCATGGAGTCGAGCATCTGCGTAGCGGTGATAACGGGCTTGTAGGCCGCGTTGCACTTGGCGATGATCTCCTTCTGGATGTGGGGAACGAGCTCGGGCTTGATCTCGATGCCCAGGTCGCCACGGGCAACCATGATGCCGTCGGAAGCCTCGAGGATCTCGTCGAAGTTCTCGACGCCCAGGGCGCACTCGATCTTCGGGAAGATCGTCACGTGCTCGCCACCGTTCTCGCGGCAAAGCTCGCGGATGCCGCGGACGGACTCGCCGTCACGGATGAAGGAAGCGGCGATGTAGTCGATGTTCTCGGTCAGGCCAAAGAGGATGTCCTGACGATCGCGCTCGGTGATAGCGGGCAGCGAGATGTTGACGTTGGGCATGTTGACGCCCTTGCGCTCGCCGATCAGGCCGTCGTTCTTGACGACGCAGGTCATGTCCTGGCCGTCGACGGACTCGACCTCGAGGGCAACCAGGCCGTCATCGATCAGGATGAGGGAGCCCTTCTCGACCTCGGAGGGCAGAGCCAGGTAGTCGAGGGAGATGTGCTCAGCGGTGCCGTGGAAATCCTCGGTCGTGGGCTGAGCGGTGACGACGATCTTGTCGCCGGTCTTGACGGCAACCTTCTTGCCATCGACCAGAAGGCCGGTGCGGACCTCGGGGCCCTTGGTGTCGAGCAGGATGCCGACGGGCATACCGAGCTCCTTGGAAATACGACGGACGCGCTCGATGCGACCGTGGTGCTCGTCGTAGGAGCCGTGCGAGAAGTTAAAACGGGCGACGTTCATGCCCGCCTTGATCATCTCGCGGATGGTCTCGTCGCTATCGCAGGCGGGACCCATGGTGCATACAATCTTAGTGCGCTTGTACATTCAGACCTCCATCTGACATCGTCTTGCGCTGATAGATAAACCATAAGAAATAAAACTGAGTTGATTATAACGAAATGGCGACCGAATACCCCAAAAAATCGACCGTATGCCGAATTAGAAGTTCATTTTTTGCGGAAAAACGGTATATGCAAAAACTTTACCAACCGTTCTAACCGCTGCTATCTGGGCGATATTTCAGTTTGATGATGCGCCGAAGAAAAAACGTTTTATCAATGTTGAGCATCACACGGCCTGCACCGTTGCTTATGGACCATATTTCCAAATGGATTGTTTTGGCTAGACGCGTTGCTTTGGGGTACCATAGCTCCACTATCAACTGCCGCTCAGCACGGCAGCCTTGATGAGCCCTTGCCCTTCTCCTGGGAATTATGATCGGGCATCAATCTGCTGAGTGGCCCGAATCCCAGGAGGGGACTCTATATGCAAAAGGAATACCTGTCCGCCGCGGCGGAGGTGCTCAGCGACCAGGGTGTCGATGAGAACCTCGGCCTGAGCGACGACGAGGCGTCGTCGCGCCTCGCTAAGACAGGCCCTAACAAGCTCGAGGAAGCCGAGAAGACGCCGCTGTGGAAGCGTTTCTTTGAGCAGATGGCCGATCCCATGGTCATCATGCTGATCGTTGCCGCCGTCATCAGTGCGCTCACGGGCATGGTCAAGGGCGAGCCCGACTTTGCCGATGTCGTCATTATCATGTTCGTCGTTATCGTCAACTCGGTGCTGGGCGTGGTCCAGGAAGCCAAGAGCGAAGAAGCCCTCGAGGCCCTGCAGGAGATGAGCGCGGCGCAGTCCAAGGTACTGCGCGACGGCAAGCTCGTGCACCTGCCGAGCGCCGAGCTCGTGCCCGGTGACGTGATCATGCTCGAGGCGGGCGACTCCGTTCCGGCCGACTGCCGCGTCCTCGAGAGCGCCACGATGAAGATCGAAGAGGCCGCCCTTACCGGCGAGTCCGTGCCCGTCGAGAAGCATACCAACGTGATCGAGCTCGCCGCGGGCACCGATGACGTGCCGCTCGGCGACCGCAAGAACATGTGCTATATGGGTTCCACCGTTGTGTACGGCCGTGGTCGCGCCGTCGTGGTCGGCACCGGCATGAACACCGAGATGGGCAAGATTGCCGGCGCCCTGGCCGAGGCCAAGGAAGAGCTCACGCCGCTGCAGGTGAAGCTCGCCGAGCTCAGCCGCATCCTTACCATTATGGTTATCGTCATCTGCGTCGTCATCTTTGGCGTCGACATCATCCGTCACGGCGTGGGCAACGTCCTCACCGACCCGACTGCCCTGCTCGACACCTTTATGGTCGCCGTCTCGCTTGCCGTCGCCGCCATCCCCGAGGGCCTGGTCGCCGTCGTGACCATCGTGCTTTCGCTCGGCGTGACCAAGATGGCCAAGCGCCAGGCGATCATCCGCAAGCTTTCTGCCGTCGAGACCCTTGGCTGCACGCAGACCATCTGCTCCGACAAGACCGGCACCCTTACCCAGAACAAGATGACCGTCGTCAAGCACGAGCTCGCTGCGCCCAAGGAGAAGTTCCTGGCCGGTATGGCACTGTGCTCCGATGCCCAGTGGGACGAGGAGCTGGGCGAGGCCGTGGGCGAGCCGACTGAGTGCGCGCTCGTCAACGATGCCGGCAAGGCTGGTCTCACTGGCCTGACTGCCGAGCACCCGCGCGTGGGCGAGGCCCCGTTCGACTCGGGCCGCAAGATGATGTCCGTGGTCGTCGAGACCCTGGACGGCGAGTACGAGCAGTACACCAAGGGCGCGCCCGACGTGGTAATCGGCCTGTGCACCCACATCTACGAGGGCGATAGGGTCGTCCCCCTGACTGAGGAGCGCCGTGCCGAGCTCGTGGCCGCCAACAAGGCCATGGCCGACGAGGCCCTGCGCGTGCTGGCGCTGGCAAGCCGCACCTACACCGAGGTTCCGGCAGACTGCAGCCCCGCTGCGCTCGAGCACGACCTGGTCTTCTGCGGCCTGTCCGGCATGATTGACCCTGTCCGCCCCGAGGTCGCCGACGCCATCCGCGAGGCCCATGATGCCGGTATTCGCACCGTCATGATCACGGGCGACCATATCGACACCGCCGTGGCCATTGCCAAGCAGCTGGGAATCGTCACCGATCGCAGCCATGCCATCACCGGTGCCGATCTCGATCGCATGAGCGACGAGGAGCTCGACGCGCACATCGAGGACTACGGCGTGTACGCTCGCGTCCAGCCCGAGCACAAGACCCGCATCGTCGAGGCCTGGAAGTCGCGCGACCAGATCGTGGCCATGACGGGCGACGGCGTCAACGATGCCCCGTCCATCAAGCGCGCCGACATCGGCGTTGGCATGGGCATCACCGGTACCGACGTCACCAAGAACGTCGCCGACATGGTGCTTGCCGACGACAACTTCGCCACCATCATCGGCGCCTGCGAAGAGGGTCGCCGCATCTACGACAACATCCGTAAGGTCATCCAGTTCCTGCTTTCGGCTAACCTTGCCGAGGTGTTCTCGGTGTTTATCGCCACGCTCATCGGCTTCACCATCTTCCAGCCGGTGCAGCTGCTGTGGGTGAACCTGGTCACCGACTGCTTCCCCGCGCTCGCGCTGGGCATGGAGGATGCCGAGGGCGACATCATGAAGCGCAAGCCGCGCAACGCCAAGGATGGTGTCTTTGCCGGCAATATGGGCCTGGACTGCGTGGTCCAGGGCTTGATCATCACTGTGCTGGTGCTGGCGAGCTTCTTTGTGGGCGTGTACTTTGACATGGGCTACATCCACATCGCCGATATGATCGCCGGCAATGCCGACGAGGAAGGCGTGATGATGGCTTTCATCACGCTCAACATGGTCGAGATTTTCCACTGCTTCAATATGCGCAGCCGTCGTGCGTCGCTGTTTAGCATGAAGAAGCAGAACAAGTGGCTGTGGGCCTCTGCCGCGCTGGCGCTGGTGCTGACGGTGATCGTAACCGTGCAGCCGACGCTTGCCGAGATGTTCTTTGGCCCCGTGACGCTTGAGCTCAAGGGCGTTATCGCCGCGCTGGGCCTTGCCTTCCTGATCATCCCGCTGATGGAGATCTACAAGGCGATCATGCGCGCGGTCGAGAAGGAGTAACGCTCTCGTTCGGGCCCGCCCCACGCCCTTTCTCCCTTACTGGTCCTCGCGCTTTGCGCTGCGGGATCGTTCGGGAGAAAGGGCTTCCGGGGCGGGCCCTGCGCTATCCTTGCTGGCTTTTCTCCCGTGCGGATGAAAAGGGCTGAGGGAAAGAAGGCGAGCGGTCGAGCAATTGCTCGACCGCTCTTTTTGATTAAGGGATGTGCCCTTAGGAAACCCCTCCCGGCGGGCGGGCCTTCGGATAGCCTCTCGGGACCGTAAGCTGAAGGAAAGTGTGTGAGCTGGTCGGGCTTTGCCCGGCCAGCTCTTTTTGATTTAAAATACCTGCTCAGTTGTGATTTGTGGTGCTGGGAGGCGCTTGTGGGCAAGGCGAAGGCTAAGGCGAAGAAAAAGACGACGGGGGCGCGGGCTAAGCGCGATCGTCGTCGGAAGCTCGCGACCGAAGCCCCCGCGTCTGCCGAGGAACTGCTGGCAAGCGTGCCGGGGCTCGACGCGCTGCAGGATGTTCCGGCGTTCGACGACCTGCCTATCGATGGGGCTCAGCAGGCTGCCTTCGATGATTTTTGTGCCCAGGCCGAGGAGCCCGAGCAGATGCAACTTGGTGCCGTGGTGCGCTTGGATCGCGGGTTTCCGCTGGTGGCGACTGCCGACGACACCTTTCGTGCCGAGCATGCCGTGGGGTTTGCCAAGTCGCGTGGCGAGGATGAGGTTCTGCTGCCCGCCGTGGGCGACCGCGTGGCGGTGCGCCGTGCGCCCGGGCATGACATGGGCGTGATCGAGTGCGTGCTGCCGCGCCGCACGAGTTTTGAGCGCTGGCGCGGACGCGCTCGCGGTGAGCGTCAGGTGCTTTGCTCCAACGTGGATAGCGTGCTGATCGTGCAGGCGCTCGGCGCCGGCGAGGTGCTGCTCGACCGCGTGGCGCGCTCGCTGGTGCTGGCACTCGACTGCGATGCCGAGCCGGTGGTGGTACTCACCAAGGCCGACCGCTGCGACACCGATGAGCTCGAGCGCGATTTGGACCGCGTACACCGCCTGGTGGGTCCGGACGTGCGCGTAATCGTGACATCTTCTGCCGAGGGCCGTGGCCTGGACGAGGTGCGCGTCTGCGTGCCCGCCGGGAGCTGCGCCATGATCCTGGGCGAGTCGGGTGCCGGCAAATCGACGCTGCTCAACGCGCTGCTGGGTCACGATACATTGGCGACCGGCGGCGTGCGTGAGCGCGATGACCAGGGTCGTCACACCACGGTCGCGCGCGTGATGGTGGCGCTGCCGGGCGAAGCCGGCGTTATTGCTGACGCGCCGGGCCTTCGCAGCCTGCCGCTCGTGGGGCATGAGCGGGGCTTGGCACGCGCGTTTCCCGAGATCGTCGAGGCGTCGCGTGCGTGCCGGTTTGGCGACTGCACGCATACCCACGAACCGGGCTGCGCCGTTCGCGAGGCCGAGGATGCCGGGCAGATCGACAGCCTGCGCCTGGAGACGTTCCAAAATCTGGCGTCATCCATGCGTGTGAGTGCGCAGATGCTCGATCCCGATGTCCATCTGTAATCGAATCTACCTATGACAGCCGTCTCCCAATGGCACGGGAGGCGGCTTTTTTATTGCCGATGCGCCCCTAAACGTGCGTTTTGCCGACGTGCTGACCAAAACCTTGCCACGAGCTTGACGGGCCGGTCAGCTTTTGGTCGGCAATTGGTTTGACACTCAAAACCAAGATCGCGATCGCGTCGTTTTGCTGCTTGCCCGCTCGGACAATGGTGGTACGGGCATCCGCCCGGTGCTACCTTGAGAGGAGCGGCCGTGAACAAGAGCAAGCGCATCGCCATCAGTCTGATCGCGGGCGTGCTCGCCGCGTTGCTCTGCATGGTCTACGCATCGTCGATCCGCTCGCGGGCTGAGCAGGCCCAGGCCGAGACGCTGGCCAAGTATGGCGGCGATCGCGTCGAGGTGTGCGTCGCGGCACGCGATATCGATGCGGGCGAGACGCTTGACGAGACCAATGTCATAACCCAGGAATGGCTGGCGAGCCTACTGCCGCGCGATGCGGCGACCGAGTTGCGCCAGGTGCGCGGCGACGTGACGACCTCACGCATCCCTAAAAATGCCGTGATTTGCGATGTCTACACCAAGGCCGAAAGCCACACGTTCGAGGTGCCCAAAGGCAAGGTCGCCGTTTCGGTGGCGGTCGATGCCGAGCATTCGGTCGGGGGCGCCACGGGCGTGGGCAGCTACGTGGACGTGTACGTGCAAAAGGACGGCGTGACCGATCGGCTGTGCGGCGCGCGCGTGATCGATACCAGCGAAGTGGCCGGCGCCACGCGCGAGGGCAAGATCGAATGGGTGACGCTGGCGGCCGACCCCGAAGACGTTAAGGAATTGCTGGGGGCCTCGGGCAAGGGGACGGTCAGTTTGACGATTCCCGCCACGGTGCGCGGCAAAAAGAGCGGAGGCGACGAGTGATGAAGGCGATCTGGCTTGCATGCTGCGCGTGTGGTGATTACGGATTGCTGCAGCGGGAAGTCGAGGGTCGCGATGCGGGCGCGCAGGTGCTTCGCGTGGGCGACCTGGATGGGCTGGTGTCCATGGCGCGGGCGTTTCCGTCGCGTCGCGGGGCGGCGATTATCGCGGCAGCCCTGTTCGATGCCGAAGACGTGCGAAAGACTGTTGCACGCCTGACGGCCGAGGGCCGTGTGAGCCGCGTGGTCGTACTGATAGAGACGCTCGATCCTTCGGATATCGAGGGGCTGTTTCGCGCGGGGGCGACCGAGGTTATCGCAGCGCGCAGCATATGCGGCAACGGGCGCGCGGGCGAGGGAACGGTTGATTACGACCGGTGTCTGACGATTGAGCCCGATGCTTTTGTTGATAGGGAACCCGGGGCGCCTCGCGCTACAAGAGGCCCGCGTGTTGATGATTGTGGAAAAGCGGAAGCCGAGCATGGTCGGTGCCCCCGGGATCCCCTTGCATACGATGATGCCGGAGAGCCGGTGCCGTATGGCGAGGAGCTTCTGGCTGTAGATATGGGATACGTGCATGGCGTGAGCCTGGTCGATGAGCTCGACGAGGTTGAGGGGCTTGCCGGGAACGACAATGTTCGTGCCGATGCGGCCGTGAAGTCTCCAGACTCGGCCCCGCGGGCCGATCAACCTGCCATGCCGGCTTGGGCGCAGCATATGAGCGCTGCCGGGGAGACGGGAACGTTGCCGCCCGTGTCGGCGCCGCCTGCCCCCACGCCGCCGGCGGATGCCGCCGCCCCGGCGCATCGAGCCCCGGTTGTCTGCGCCGTCTCGGGTTCGGGCGGTTGCGGCAAGTCGACGATCGTCGCCACCATGGCGCACGCGGCGTCGCTGCTGGGCCTGCGTGCCGCCGTGCTCGACTTGGACCTGATGTTTGGAAACCTTTACGACCTGTTGGGTGCCGATGCCCCGCATGACATGGCGACGCTTATCGAGCCATCGGCTGCGGGTGCACTTGCCGAATCGGACATCGTGGCCGCCTCGATGCGTGTTGCCCCGGGCGTCACGCTTTGGGGCCCGGTCGCCGCGCCCGAACAGGCCGAGCTCATGGCGCGCCCGGTGGAGCTGCTGCTCGACGTCTTGCGCCGTGAATCCGACGTGGTGCTTGTCGACACCTCGGTCTTTTGGGGCGACGCCGTGGCGGCCGCAGTGGCGGCAAGCGACCGCTGCCTGGTCGTGGGCGATCCATCGGTGTCGTCTGCGACGTCCGCGGCGCGCGTCATCGAGCTGGCGAGCCGTGTGGGCGTGCCGCGTACGCGCATGAGCGCCGTATTCAACCGGTTTGGCGCGCGCGGCGCCGACGAGGATGTCGCCATGCGCTTTGAGATTGCCTGCGCGTTGAGCTCCAAGATTCGCATCGCCGACGGCGGGCAGGACTTGACGGCGCTCATGGCATTCGGCCGTGCTGACGAGGCGGTGGGCCAGACCAGCGCTTTTGCCACCAGCGTGCGCGAAGCCACGCGCGAGATGCTCGTGGAGCTGGGCTGCGCCGTCGGTCCCTGGAGCGACATGGTCACCGACCGCGCGACGCGCACCGAGCGCCCACGTATCCGTCTTCCCTGGTCGCGCGAGGGTGATTCGCGATGAGCTTGCAAACAAGGATTAAGGAAGCCGGTGCGGCCGCGGCGGCGGCGCCTGTTGATGCGGGGCGCCACCGTGCCGTCAAGCGCCGCACCAAGCGCGCCGTGATGGACCGCATGGGCTATGACGAGGTGGCGCGTATCAGCGCATACATCGATCCGGCGCGCGCCCGCTCGGAATTGCGTCCTGCGGTGGAGGCGGCGCTCAACGTGGAGGAGCCGGGCGACCTGGCGACGCCCGAGCGCGAGACCATCATCGACGAGATCTTGGACGACGTGGTGGGCCTGGGCCCGCTGCAGCCGCTCATCGAGGACGACACCGTCACCGAGATCATGGTCAACGGTTGCCGCTCGGCTTTCTTTGAACGCGGCGGCGTCTTATATCCCATCGAGCATGCATTTGAGGATGACGAGCAGATCCGCGTGCTCATCGACCGCATCATCTCGCCGCTGGGCAGGCGCATCGACGAGCGCAGCCCCATTGTCAACGCCCGCCTCAAGACGGGCTATCGCGTCAACGCGGTGATCCCGCCCGTGGCGATTGATGGACCAATCCTCACCATTCGCAAGTTCTCAGATCGCATCTGTTCGTTGGACGAGCTTGTGGGCCTGGGGTCGCTGCCGCTTTGGTATGCGCAACTGCTGTCGTGTGCGGTGTCGCTGCGTCAAGATCTGGCGGTTGCGGGTGGCACGGGATCGGGCAAGACCACGCTGCTCAACGCGCTGTCGTGCGAGATATCCACCGGCGAGCGCATCGTGACGATCGAGGACTCCGCCGAGCTCAAGTTTGCGCATCACCCGCATGTGGTTCGCCTGGAGGCGCGCGAGGCTTCAATTGAGGGCGAGGGCGCGGTGACAATCCGCGATCTGGTGACCAACGCCCTGCGCATGCGTCCCGACCGTATTGTGGTGGGTGAGGTGCGCGGTGCGGAATGTTGCGACATGCTGCAGGCCATGAACACCGGGCACGACGGATCGCTCACCACGCTTCATGCGGGCACCGAGCAGGAGACCGTGGTGCGTTTGACGCTGCTTGCGCGCTATGGCATCGATCTGCCGAGCGAGCTTATCGAGGAGCAGATTGCCATGGCGCTCGACGGCATCGTGATGTCCGAGCGTCATGCGGACGGCAGGCGTTTCGTGTCCTCCTATTCGGGGGTGCGACGCGGCACGTCAGGCGGCGTGGAGCTTGAGCGCTACGTGACGTTCGATGCCGCCGCGCGCACCTGGACGCTCGATCGCGAGCCTCCGTTTATCGCGGAGGGCCTGCGCTCGGGAACGCTCACACAAGAGGAGGTGGACGAATGGAGATCGTTGTGCCCCTCGTCGTAGGGGGCTTGACAGGGCTTTCTGCCGCGGTGGCGTGCGGGGCGGAGCCTCGTGTGTCGCGCGTGCCGCCGGCGGAACTGGTCAGTCATGCGCTTGAGTCGGTTGCCGAGAGGCTGCCGCGCGAGTTGGTAGAAAACGACCTGCTAAAAAAGATTGCCCACTCCTGGGCGGCGCTGGTTCCGGCACATCGCGTTGGCCTTGTCATCGAGGATGACAAGGCGCGACTGGCATGCTTACTGCTGTCGAGTGGTGTCTGCGGCATTGCCCTGACTGTCGTATCGCTGTCGCCCATCGGCTTTGTCCTGGGGCTGCTCGCACCGTTTGGCGTAGGTGCCGCTCGCGACACCTTCGACCGTCGCCGCGAGCAACACGATGTGGAAGAAGCCATGCCCGAGGCCTTTACGGCGCTCTCTATGTCGCTCGCCTCGGGACATTCGCTGGCCCAGGGCATGCGCTTTGTGGGCGCTCATGCGCAAGAGCCGGTGCATACCGAGTTTTTGCGGGTGGCAGCGGCGATCGATTGCGGCATCTCGGCGACCGACGCGCTCGATGACTTGCTCGTGCGCATCGACGCCCCCGGTCTTTCGCTTGTGACCTTGGCGCTTAAGGTGTCTCAGCGCACCGGTGCTCCGCTTGCCGACTTACTGTCCGAGGCGTCGAGCATGGTGGGGGAGCGCATCGAGCTCAAGCGCCGCCTGGATGTTAAGACGTCGCAGGCTCGCATGTCGGCGCATATGGTCGCGGCGATGCCAGCGGGCATGTGCGCGGTGTTGGCGCTGCTTTCGGCAGATTTTCGTCGCGGTCTTGCGACGCCTGCCGGCGCGGGCGCTGTGGTGCTGGGTCTTGCCCTCAACGCCGTTGCCCTGGTGGTTATCAGGCGCATTATGCGGGTGGAGCTATGAACGCCCCGGTTGCAGTTGCGGCTTGCCTGTGCGCCCTGAGTGTATTTGTCGCGACGGGTTTGGATCGGGCGGATGCACGCAAGATCGCAGGGGCCTGCAAGCGCGAGGCGGTGCTGGTCGCTGCCGCGGGTCGCTCGGTGGTCGATGCCCTGACCGCGCGAGTGAAGGGCGCGGTTGGAGCGGGCGGCCCGGCGCGAGTGTCGCTCGGCGAAGTGTCCGAGATGATCGATGTTGTGCGCTTGGGTCTTTCGGCCGGCCTTTCGTTTGATGCGGCGCTTGAGATTTTCTGCGCCAACCGCCGGTCAGTGTTGGCTCTTCGCCTTGAGCGGGCCTGCATGGCGTGGCAGGTGGGCGTGGGCACGCGTGAGGACGAGTTATTGGCCACCGCGCGCGACCTGGACGTGCGAGCGCTCGAGACCTTTGCCATCACGGTGGGGCAGGCGCTCGCCCTGGGTGCCCCACTTGCCGAGACACTGGCCGCTCAAAGTCGCGAGATCCGTGCAGCTCACCGTGCCGCGGTCGAGCGCGAGATCGAGCGTGCACCCGTCAAGCTGCTGATTCCCACCGGCACGCTCATCTTGCCGGCGTTGCTTCTGTCCATATTGGGCCCGCTGCTGGGAGCAGGCGGGATGATGTAGGGAGGAATACATGAACACGATGACTGACGTTGCTGGCAAGGTCTGGAGCTGGGCTGTTTGCCAGTCAATTCGCGCTCGCCAGCATGCCGGGGAGCTACTGCAGGAGGAGAGTGCGCAGGGCACCACCGAATACGCCATCTTGGTCGGCGTGCTCGTGGTGATCGCCATCATTGCCATTGTCGCATTTAAGGGCAAGGTCCAAGATCTATGGAACGCTATCAGCGAGGGCATCAACAGCCTGTAGAGGGCGCCCGTCCCGTCGGCGCGTTGCTGGTGCTCGCCTGTGCGGTCGTGGCGGTGGCAGTGGCGGTTTGGGGGCTTAACGCAGCACGGCAACAACGTTTAGGGGTTGCCGCGGATGCGGGCTCGGGTTCGGCTGCGGCGTCTCAAATAGACGATGCGCGAGACGCGGACGATGCGAATGCCGCCGTCACGGCGCAAACGTTCTTGCAAGCACTCGACGAGCGAGCGGACGCTGCAACGGGTTCATCTGCAAACAATGCCGTCGCTGTTCGTCTCGCATGGTCCGAGTGCCGACCGATGACCGAAGCGGCGGCGGATATGCTGCGTGCCTATTGCGAGGTGCCCACGGCGCAACTTGCTCTGAGTGGCTATCTCGACATCAAGGGCAACGTGTGGGGCGCCATCGTGCGTGACGGACGCGGCTGGGTCGATATGGTGACGGTTGCCGCGGATGCTGGTGATACTTCGTGTCGCCTGCGCGTGGTCCGCCTGACCCCGCAGACAACGAACTCAAAGGAGGGGTCGTGAAATGCATGATGTCCTGCGTGAGGAATCTGCCCAGGCAACGGTCGAATACGCCATCGTCACGGTGGCACTGCTTTCCATCGTGCTGGCGATCGCAGGGCTTTGGCGTGCCGGTGCCGATGGGCGCTTGGCGGCGCTGGTCGAGAGGACGGCGTCTCACGGCGTCACCTCGACATCGGTTGTCGACGCTGCTGCGGGTGCTAAGGACATCGTGCTCTATTGATGTCACGCGCGAGGACCGGGCGCAGTCTACGGTCGAGGCGGCATTCCTACTGCCGACGTTTCTGACGCTCGTCCTGTTGGCGCTGCAGCCGGTGTGCCTGCTCTATACACGCGCGGTCATGGAGTCTGCCGCCGCCGAGACCGCGCGGCTCATGACCACGACGACGGTGGGGGATGACGAGGATATTAAGGAGTTTGCCCGCCGCCGTCTTGCCGCGGTTCCCGACGTTTCGATTTTCCATGCCGGCGGGCCCCTGTCGTGGGATATCGAGCTTGGTCGGGCCGATGCGGGCGGCGTCTCGTCCGTTTCTGTTACCGGTGAGGTTAAACCGCTGCCCGTGATCGGTGCGTTTGCGCAGGCTATGGGTAGCGCAGGCCAAGACGGCTATGTCGAGCTTAAGGTCGACGTCTCGTATCGATCGCGTCCCGAGTGGCTGGAGGGAGATTATGATTCATGGATTGCTGCATGGGATTAAGCGCTGCCTGTTGAAGGTGACGAGGGGGCTTGCGGGCCGTTGCCGACCGCGTGCTCGCTGCAAGCGAGGCGGCTTTATGGGTCGAGCCGGGATCGACCTGTTTATCGAAGACGGTGCCTATACCACGCTCTCCTCTGCGGTGGTCATCTTGGTGGTGCTCACGTTGCTGTTTTCGTCGACGGCGGCGATATGGAGCATGTCGCGTGCCGGGGACACCCAGGTGGCTGCCGATAGCGGCGCGCTGGCAGGCGCCAATGTGGTGTCGTCCTACCATACGGCTGCGACGGTGGTGGATGCGAGCATTTTGAGTTTGGGCCTGGCGGGGTTTGCCACGATCGGCACCGGCTTGGTCGCCATCCTTATTCCGGGTGCCGAGCTTGCCGCGGGCGATATGGTCGACTCGGGAGTCGAGATCATTAAAACGCGCAACAAGTTTGCCAAAAGCGCCTCCAAGGGCTTGCAGAAAATCGAGACGGCTCTGCCGTATCTGGTTGCCGCGCGAGCTACGCAGGCCGTGTCGGCGCAGGATACCGAGGGTGCGACCTATACCGGTACGGCGCTTGCCGTGCCCAGGACGTCCGAGTCGGATTTCGTTGCGCTTGAGGGTTCCGAGATCTCGACCGATGTCATTAAAGACACATCGAAAGATCTGGAACGCGCAGCAGATGAGCTGCAGAAGGCCTCGGAGGAGACGGCGAAAGCAAAAGAGCGCGCCTGGCTTGCGGATTGCGGCGGGTCGGATCCGGCTTCGGTCGGCAGTTGCTCATGCATGTGGGAACGCGCGAGGAGTTTGGCGAAGCTTTCGGATATTGAGAATTCGCACTATGCCTCGAGTATCATGTGGGAGCCACAGGTGGCGCTCGACCGCGCAAAAGCTTACTACCGTCAGCGTCTGGCAGACGAAAAACCGCAGGGCTCAAGTGTCGAGACGAAGGCGGAGTCGGCAGCGCGCAAGGCGTTCTATACCTATGCGAGCGCAGAGGTCAATCGCGCATATATAACCGAAGACGGAAGCCGGGCCACTTCCTATATTCCGTTGTTGCCGCGCAACACCGACGAGGTCCGAGCGACGGAACTCTATACCGATGCGGCGTGGCCAACTAGTACCAACGATGGCAAAACGTATCTGCATTATGGAACGAGCTGCCCCAACTATAAGAAAGGGACACCAGGCGGGCTAGCCTCGGTTGCTGCTTATGACGGGCAGGACAAATGCAACAGATGCCATTTTGGTGTTTCGTCGCTCGGTGCCGTTGCGGCTCCTTCGACTTCTATCGAAAACGGCTTCGAGTACCACTTTGATGAGTTCAAAGACGCCCTGGAGAAATACGTCGAATGCCGCAACAAAGAGCTCGAGCTCATGCGCCAGACCGAGGACGAGGCTGACCGTGCGGGCAATGCGTTTGACGAGGCCATTAAAGCGCTTTCGGGCGAGCGTCCGCGTATCGCCCCGCCCGGTCGCAACGGCGTGGTTGCCCTTGCGGTTTCGGGTGCCATCTCGAGCCCCGATGAGCTCAACTCTTCGTTTAACACGACAGTCAGGCTTGGCGATCGCGGCGCGATCTCTGCTGCGGTGCTGGCGCCCGATGACGCGACGGCGCAGAACAACGTTCTCTCGCGGTTTTTCTCGACGCTGGAGGAGCGTTCGGGTGGCGTTGTCGGCGTACTCGATGGCGTCATGGATGTTTGGGGACGGCTGCTTGTGGGATACGGAGACATCCAAGGCTCGGCCGACGAGCTCATGGACGAGATGATCGATGACCTGGGAGGGGGCAGCGGTGCGTTGGGTTCCATTGCGTCGTGGCTTGGCGATACCGTTTCGGCGTCCGTGGCGGCGCTGGGCTTGGAGCCGTGCGACTTGCGCCTACGAAAGCCGGTGCTGACCGACACCGCCAACGTCATCAAGAGCCCGGGGTCTGACATCACGGGTCTTTCTAATGCGCAGGACAAGCTAAGAAGTATTCCGTTGGGCGTGACCGATCCCAAGGCGCTTTGCGAGGCGCTGGAATATCAAGTCGAGCGCACCATCAGCGGCACGGTGTTCACGCTTGCGGAGATTCCGCTGCCCGGCGGCGGTTCCATCCCACTTACCGTCGATGTCGCCACACTGGCGGGTGCCTTGGGCGGTGGGTCGTAATGGGCATCCGCACGCGCCTGTGCGAGGAGCGCGCCCAGGCGACGGTCGAGATGGCCGTGGTCACGCCCGTCCTGCTGGTTCTGGCGCTTATCGTGTACAACGTCATGGTCTTTGCCGGCGCGGTCGCGCGCTTCGATCGCGTGGTGCCCGATATCGTGCTAGCGCATGCCGTGGCGCCGAGCGGGGAGGGCGATGACAGCTCCATCGATGCCTCCGCGACCGTTCAGGCTCAGATCCAACATGCCATGGAAGGCTATGACTTGCAGATTGAGGTCTCGAGCGAGCAGGGTGCGACGACATCGGATGGCGGTCTGCTTTCGCTTTCCGGCACGTTTAGGACCTATACCTGTACCATGCGCTACGAGCCGTGGCCGAGCTCGCTCAGCATCGCCGGCGTTTCGCTGGGGGCACCGGCAAAGTTGTCGCACGAGCGCGCAGTGACGGTCGATCCGTGGCGTCCGGGGGTGGTTATGTGACCGCGGCCTCATCCTACATTGCCTACGCGCGGGCGCTCAACAGGCTGGGTTGGACGCCTGCCGAGTTTGTGGTGGCGGAGTCGTTTGCCGTGCGTCTACGCGGCATGCTGGGACGGTCTCCGATTGCTGCCAACGGGTTGCCGCTCGTCATGGCGTTTCCGCGCTGCTCTTCGGTCCACACCTGCTTTATGGTCTATCCCATCGACGTTGCCTTTATTGACCGTAACGGCAACGTCCTCGCGCGCTACGAAAACGTCCGTCCTTGGCGTATGTGTTCCTGTCCCGGTGCCTGGGCGGTGCTGGAACGCCCTTCAATCCTCGCTACACCTCCCGCCTTCCAACAAGTGCCGGCGTAAGAATTGGCGACAGCGGACTTTCGTCATACGAAATTGGGTAAGATAGAGGAGAAGATGCATGGATGTTGAGATCCATCCCAACGCTAAAAAGCACCTGACGGAAGGGGTCGATGATGAGCAAGGCGTATACGGCTGCCAATGGTCAGGTTGTAACGGATGAAATGATTGACACGTGGTGCGAGTCGTACGAGCATGGCGAGTTTCCGGACGGCGAGCATACCGTTGGGGGGATCGTGCACGGGCGGCCTCCACTCTCAAGCGAGGGGACGGTAACGCTATCGGTCAAGATTCCCCTAGGGATGAAGGAGGCGATTCGTCGACGGGCGGCGGCTGAAGGAATGACGCCAAGTGAGTTTGCCCGTGCAGCCCTGAGCGAAAAACTTCTTGCGGCCGGTTGATGCCTCTGACGTGCTGCTCTATAGGATCAGACTTATGGCTGACGCCGTGCTCAAAAACTTTTTTCAAATTCTCGGTTGACCGGAGCGCGTCCTTGGTTATACTAATCAAGCCTTGAAACAAGGCACACCTCAAATGGCTGGGTAGCTCAGTTGGTAGAGCAGAGGACTGAAAATCCTCGTGTCAGGGGTTCGATTCCCTTCCCCGCCACCTTGAATTGACGAGGACCTCTGCAAAGGGGTCCTTTTCTTTTATGTGGGGTTCCGCGGAAAATGCACCCCATTATTGATTGATAAAACGGGATGCGCTTTCCGGCGCTTACTTCCGACGTGCGTGCGCATCTCAGTGTGCCCGCCCCAGACATTCCTCCCGCTTTTGCGCCACTTTACAGACCGTTCGGTCGTCTGTCCGCACGCGCGGGTATACTCAAAACGATACTTTTCCTATGCAATACGATGCAGGCTCGGCCTGCACGATCCGAAGGGGGCAGTGATGGAGAGGATACTCGGCGTTAATCTCTCTGGCTGGTTTATTCCCGAGCCTTGGGTGACCCCGTCGCTATACGCGGCGACCGGTGCATCCAACGCGGCCGAGCTGCAGGAGGCCATGGGCACCGCCGCCTATAACGAGCGCATGCGCCGTCATTACGAGACGTTTGTGAGTGAGGACGATTTTTGCCGCATGGCGCAGATCGGTCTCAATGCCGTGCGTCTGCCGGTGCCCTGGTATGCCTTTGGTTCGCAGGAGGCCGATGCGTCCTACATCTCGGTTGTCGACTACATCGACCGTGCAATTGAGTGGGCTGCCAAGTACGACATCCGCGTGCTGCTCGATCTGGCGACGGTGCCCGGTGGCCAGGGCTATTCCAACGATTCGCCCACCACGCCGGAGGCTGTTGCCGAGTGGCATTCGTCCACCAACGGCCGTCATGTCGCACTCGACGTGCTCGAGCGCTTGGCCGATCGCTACGGCGAGGCCGAGAGCCTGCTGGGCATTGAGCTGCTGGACACGCCGCAGATGAGCGTCCGCAAGAGCCTCTTTACCATGACGGATGGAATTCCGGCCCACTACTTGCGCAATTTCTATCGCGATGCCTACGAGCTCGTCCGTTCGTATATGCCCGAGGATAAGATCGTCGTCTTCTCGTCTTCGGGGCATCCCAGCGAGTGGAAGCATTTTATGCGCGGTGCCAAGTACAAGAACGTCTACATGGACCTTCACCTGTACCATTACCGCGACGAGTATGCGCTCGACATCACGAGCCCCCGCGGGCTGACGACGGCGATTTCGCGTAACAAGCGCGAGCTTAAAGAAGCGATCTCGACAGGGTTCCCCGTGCTGGTGGGCGAATGGTCGGGCGCGGCGATCTTTGCCAACTCGTCGGTTACGCCCGAGGGCCGCAATGCCTACGAGCGCGTGTTTATCGCCAACCAGCTGGCTTCGTTTGCGCCGGCTGCCGGTTGGTTCTTCCAAACGTGGAAGACCGAGAAGCGCATTGCAGCATGGGACGCCCGCGCGGCACTCGGTACGCTCGAGCGCGGCATGATTGAATAGGTTGATATGACGCAAAACAGCGCCCATACGGGCAAACTCTATGTGGTCGGCACGCCCATCGGCAACCTGGGCGACCTGTCCCCGCGCGTTGGCGAGGCGTTTGCCGCCGCCGATGCCATCTGCTGCGAAGACACGCGTGTGACGTCAAAGCTGCTGATGCACCTGGGCATTTCCAAGCCGCTTGTCCGTTGCGACGAGAATGTGATCGCCAGCCGCGCCGCCGGCCTGGTCGACCGTCTGCTGGCGGGGGAGACCCTCGCCTTTGCCTCGGACGCCGGCATGCCGAGTGTGTCCGACCCCGGCCAGGCGCTGGTCGAGGCAGCGCGTGAGGCCGATGTGACCGTCGAAGTTATCCCCGGGCCCTCTGCTTGCGTCACGGCGCTCGTTTCGTCCGGCATTCCCTGCGAGCATTTTTTCTTCGAGGGCTTTTTGGGCCGAAAGCACGGCGACCGCGTGCGCCGTTTGCAGCGCCTTGCCGTGGTGCCCGGCGCACTCATCTTCTACGAGTCTCCACATCGCATCGTGGCTACGCTCGAGGCCGTGGCGGAGGTCTTTCCCCAGCGTGAGGTTGCCGTCTGCCGCGAACTCACCAAGCTGCACGAGGAGGTCTTGCGCGGGCCCGCTGCCCAGCTCGCCGAGGAACTGCGTGCTCGCGGCGAGGTAAAGGGCGAGATTGCGCTGGTCATCGCGCCGCCGAGCGAGGATGAGGAGGCCGGTATCGTGCCGGTTGACGCCGCGGCAGCGGATCCCGACGAGGCCCTGCGCGAGGATATCCACGCCGCGCTCGAGGAGGGGGAGCCCGCCTCTGCGGTGGCCAAGCGCCTGTCTCAGAAGTATTCGCGCCGCAAGCGCGATGTCTATGCCATGGTGCTCGATATGCAATAGATGGAGGATATCCAGCCCTTGCGCTAGAATCATCCCCTGTATGCAACGTTTTTCTGGAGGACAAACCCCATGGATCAAAGCAAGCCTTCGTTCTTTATCACGACGCCCATCTACTACGTCAACGCCGATCCGCACCTGGGCACGGCTTATTCCACCATCATCGCCGACGTTCAGGCTCGCTATCGCCGCTCCACCGGCTATAACGTCAAGTTCCTGACCGGCATGGACGAGCACGGCGAGAAGGTCGCCGAGGCCGCAGCCAAGCACAACATGACGCCTCAGGAGTGGACCGACAGCCAGGCTCCGCACTTCAAGGAGCTTTGGAGCAAGCTCGAGATTTCCAACGACGACTTCATCCGCACCACCGAGCCGCGCCAGCATCATGCCGTGCAGTACTTGTGGGAGCGCATGAAGGAGTCCGGCTACCTGTATAAGGGCAGCTACGACGGTTGGTATTGCGTGCCTGACGAGACCTACTTCACCGACACGCAGGTCCAGAAGGGGGACGAGGAGTACGGCAGCGTCGGCCAGCATCTGTGCCCCGACTGCCATCGTCCGCTCGAGCGCGTGCAGGAGGAGTCCTACTTCTTTAAGCTTTCCGCTTTCCAGGACAAGCTGCTCAAGCTCTATGACGAGCACCCCGACTTTGTCGAGCCCGCGTTTCGTATGAACGAGGTGCGCAGCTTTGTTGAGGGCGGCCTCAACGACCTTTCCGTGAGCCGCACGAGCTTTGACTGGGGCATTCAGGTTCCGTTTGACGAGGGTCACGTGACCTACGTGTGGTTCGACGCGCTGCTCAACTATATGACGGCTGTCGGCTACGGCGTCGATACCGACGAGGCCCGTGCCGAGCTGGCCTATCGCTGGCCCGCGCAGTTCCACATTGTGGGCAAGGACATCATTCGCTTCCACTGCGTTATTTGGCCGGCCATGCTCATGGCCATTGGCGAGGCCCTGCCCGAGCACGTCTTTGCCCACGGCTTCCTGACCGTGCGCAATGCCGAGACCGGTAAGGCCGAGAAGATGTCCAAGAGCCGTGGCAACGCCATCGCCCCGCAGGATGTCATCGATATGCTGGGCGTCGAGGGCTATCGCTATTACTTTATGACCGACGTGGTGCCCGGCACCGACGGCGCCATTAGCTTCGACCGCATGGAGCAGGTCTACAACGCCGATTTGGCCAACAGCTGGGGCAACCTCATTTCGCGCTCGCTCAACATGAGCGCAAAGTACTTTGACGGCTGCGCCCCGGCTAAACCGGCGTCTGCCGACGCGTTCGACAACCCGCTGGCAAAGATCGCCGATGGCCTGGTCGAGCGCTACATGGCCAAGATGGACGTGTTCGATTACGGCGGAGCCAAGGACGGGGTCATGGAGCTCATCCACGCCGCAAACCACTACATCGAGGACTCCGAGCCTTGGGCGCTTGCCAAGGACGAGGCTAAGGCCGACGAGCTGGCATTTGTGATCTACAACCTGCTCGAGGCCATCCGCATCGCCGCTCACCTGCTGATGCCGCTCATGCCCCAGACTTCTGCCGAGGCCCTGCGCCGCCTGTCGTGCGAGGACGAGGCCGCGAGCGACGACCTCAAGGGCATTTGCGCTTGGGGCTTGCTTGCCGGTGGTCAGCCCGTCGAGAAGGGCGAGCCGCTGTTCCCGCGTCTGGGCTAAGCCGCCGCGCGCCATATCGGCAATTTGCTGTTTAGATGTAAGGGCATGGCCGCAACGGTCCATGCCCTTTTGTTTCAAGACGCCGCCACCATGCTAAGGAGGCAACTATGACAACTTCGCCTTTGGCAAACCCCACGGCAACAAGGGAGCTGCTGGAGGAGTTTGGCCTTGCGACCAAGCATCGCCTGGGCCAGAACTTCCTGATCGACAACCATGTAATTGAGCGCATTTGCGAGCTTTCCGAGCTTGCGGGCGATGAGCGCGTGCTCGAGGTCGGTCCGGGCGTTGGTACGCTCACGCTTGCGCTGCTGCAGGAGGCGGCGTGCGTCACGTCGATCGAGGCCGACCCCGAGCTCGAGCCGGTGCTCGATGCCCATGCCGCTGACTACGCCAACTTCCGCTTTATCATGGGCGACGCGCTCAGGGTGACGCCGGAGCAGATTGAGCAGGTTGCGGGCGGTGAGCCGACGGTATTTGTCGCGAACCTGCCCTATAACGTGGCGGCGACGATCATCCTGCAGTTCTTCCAGACGATGCCCGCGCTCAAGCGCGCCGTCGTCATGGTTCAAAAGGAGGTTGCCGATCGCATTGCCGCAGTGCCGGGCAATAAGACCTATGGCGGCTATACGGCAAAGTTCGGCCTGTATGCGCAGGTGACGGGTCGCTTTGAGGTGCCGCCGCGTTGCTTTATGCCGGCACCGCACGTGGACTCGGCCGTCGTGCGTATCGACCGTGTTGACGGCGTGGTGCCCGAAGGACTCGATCGCGAGTTTGTGGCCCGCGTGATTGACGCCGCATTTGCTCAGCGTCGCAAGACCATCCGCAATTCCATGAGCGCTAACGGTTTTGCCAAGGACGTGCTCGATGCCGCCTTTGAGGCTTGCGGTATCGCACCCACCACGCGCGCCGAGACGCTCGATGTTGCCGACTTTGTCCGTCTGGCCCGGGAGCTAATCCATGACGCTTAATGCCGAACGCGTGACGTTTACCAAGAAAAAGAAGACGGTCGCCTGCCCGGAGCCGTTGGCACCGCTTGCCGACACGCATGCGCATCTGCTTTCGTTTTGGGGCAAAGAAGTGCCCGAGACGCTCGTGCGCGCCAAAGCCGCGGGCGTCGACCTGCTGGTGACGATGCTCGACCCCATCGCCGACAAGCGCAGCGTGGCGGACTATAGCGACTGGCTGGTGCGCGAAATTCTGCCGATGCGGGATATTCCGCAGATCAAGTATCTCGCTGGCGTTCACCCCTATGGCGCGCCGGATTATACCGACGACATTCACGCGCAGGTTGTTGCTGCGCTTGATGACCCTTTGTGCGTCGGCATCGGCGAAATCGGTCTGGACTACCACATGGATTACGACGACGACATCGTGCCGGCGCCTCATAGCGTGCAGATTGATTGCATGGCACGTCAGCTCGAGGTTGCCGTGCGTCGCAATGTGCCGGTGGAGCTGCACCTGCGGCACGAGGACTCGGATGGGGAGCGCACCTCGCATATGGATGCGTACAACGTGCTGCGCGAGGTGGGTGTGCCTCAGGCCGGTTGCGTGCTGCACTGCTTTGGCGAGGATCGCGCCACGATGGAACGCTTTGTGGGTTTGGGCTGCTATATCGCCTATGGTGGCGCGGCCACCTTTAAGCGCAACGACGACGTGCGCGAGGCGTTTGCGGCAACTCCGCTCGATCGCATTTTGTTCGAGACGGATTGCCCGTATATGGCGCCGGAGCCCATTCGTGGTCTTGAGTGCGAGCCGGCAATGATTTCTATCACGGCAAACACGCTGGTCAACGACCGTGTCGATCGTACCAGCGAGGATGCTGAGGCAATCGCGCGAGCAGCTTGGGAAAATGCCTGCAAACTTTTTCAAAAATAGTTCTTGCGTTCGCGATGGTGCTCCGTTATTCTAATTCCTGCACGCGGGCGTGGCGGAATTGGCAGACGCGTACGGTTCAGGTCCGTATGGGGGCAACCCCATG
>CATZIU010000029.1:0-31468 GCA_958420165.1 uncultured Collinsella sp.
GCGTTAAGGCCAAGGGCGTGCCTGTGGTGGTCTACGAGCCCACGCTGGACGCGCCGGAGTTCTTCGGCTCCGAGGTCACCCACGACCTTGAGGCCTTCAAGGCCGGCTGCGACGTGATCGTGGCCAACCGCTGGAGCGACGAGTTTGCGGATGTGGCAGACAAGGTGTACACGAGGGATCTGTTTAAGCGGAACTAGGGGGAGCGGCCCGCGCTGGGCTAAGTTGACCTTAGGCACAAACAACTGTTTAAGAGCGATGGTATTGGCTGACGCCAATACCATCGCTCTCTTTGTATAAGAGTTGCGTCCATAAGATATGAATTGGATTGTATTTATATAGTCTATATTCGTATGTGCGATATACTATTATTGTACTAACGTAACTGGAAGGGGCTAATTATGGCTAGCTCAACTTTAACCATCAGGGTCGATGACGACCTCAAGCGCGAAGCGGCAGAGGTGGCTGATTACTATGGGCTCGATCTGTCATCCGTGACACGTGCTTTCTTCAAACAAATGGTCAACACTCACCGCATTCCGTTGACTTTTGCCCCTGAGGAGCCGAATGCCGAAAGCCTTGAGGCCATTCGTGAAGGGGACGCATTCTTGAAATCTGGCAAAAAAGGGCGTTTTGACAATGGTGCCGATCTTATCGCTGCGGCGATGGCGCAATGACCACGCTGACCGCAGAGTTCTCTGCTGCCTTTTCACGCGATTTAAAGAAAAAAGCAAAACGCCGGAATTGGAATCTAACAGAACTTCAAAAGCTCATTGACTTGGTGTTGCAGAATACACCCGAGTCAATAGACATATTGAAACGACGTCATAATATGCATCGGCTAAGCGGCAACTGGGCCGGACGAAACGAATGCCACGTAGCAAACTCAGGCAACTGGCTTGTCATATGGTCATCAAACGATGAGGTGGCATTCTTTGAGCGCACGGGCAGCCATGATGAATTGTTTTGATGAGCATCTTAGCCCCAAAGCGCCATCTTCAAGAATGACGCAAGATCCGCTCTCATACCCAGACATTGTGGCTACCCGAATGCAGTCGGCAGATTTTTGAGGAAGAAGGTTGGCAAGGCCAAAATGGACGACTACCAATTTGAAATTAATGCCATTTCGTTTAAAAATGGCGAAAAATACTCGCATCGTAAAATTAATATTGTTATAGGAGCAAATAATTCTGGAAAGAGCCAATTTCTAAAAGAAATACGCTCGGCAATTCTCGGGAATACCGATGGACCTAACGGGCCGTATGCACACGACACCAACAATGTAATGACAGATTCAATAGATCTAACGTTGCCAAAGAATGTAGAGGATCTTAATGACTCTTATGGGCTTTCCGATCATGTTGTACGCGGAATGAACGGATGGCGCGTTAGGGATTTTTGTAATATCGGTACTCAATTAACACCTAACGGAGGATATGCGTATCAATCGCTTCCTTGTTCTTTTTCTTTGCAAGATGACTGGCATACTTGCTTGAACCATTTACTTCAACCCAGTGAAACTGATTATCCACTGGAAGAGAAAGAGCGGCAAAGGCAGATACTACAATTCCTAGGTCCCATGTTTGTTGATTATACGGGGACCGAAGACCGCCTACTTCTCTCGATTGGTGAACCGGCGCGTGGAGTTAGGGACGATTCCTACAACACGTTATCGGCCGCACTTGACGTTGATGAAACGTGCAGCAGCATTTCTGAAACTGTCAAACGATTATTCCATAAGGATATTGCCCTAGACAATACGACAAGCCGTCAAGTCGTTATACCGGTCGTGTCTGAAGACTTTTCAAGCTATCGGAATAGTCATGATTCGCCGGAAAAGCTGGCCTATATGGAGAATGCAACTCAGCTACGAAACGAAGGTGACGGTTTTCGGAGCTATGTAACCATTCTGTTGACTGTTATGGGCGCCTCTAAGCCAATACTGCTTGTGGACGAGCCTGAGGCTTTTCTGCACCCAACCTATGCCATGGAGCTCGGCAAACAATTGGGAACTATGCTTGCCAAATCTAACACACTGCACAACGCTTTTATATCAACTCATAGTTCATATTTTTTGCAGGGAATTCTTGACTCTGCTGCTTCTGAGCTTTCGCTAATTAGACTAAAACGCAATGGAAACAAGAGCACATTTAACATTGTCGATAAAGACGAGATCGAAAAACTAAAAAATAGAAGCGACTATTCACCGCAATATATAGATGCGCTATTCTCAAAGAAAGCAATTCTCGTTGAAGCGCCTCGGGATGCGATCATCTATTCTGCAATCTGTGACAAAATCTCCGAAATCGACAATCCGATTTTCGTTTCTACAAATGGGAAAGACGCATTCAAAGGCGTTAAAGAGTTTTATGCAGCATCAGGGCTTCCCTGTAGGTGCATCTGTGACTTTGACATCATCAATGATCGTAATAAATTTAAGAACTTAATGAAAGCTTTTTCTGTCGATCAAGAGGTTCGCGAAAGTGCTCTTTGCACTGCTGACGATTTAAAGAATATCTATCAAGAATTTGCGATTCAAAAGACATCCGATAAAAAAGAAATCGCCAATATTATCAAAGAGCGTTACAAAAAAGACGTATTTTTCGACATCCCTGATAGCGTTCGCCAAAACTGCTGCTTGTCACTTCGTGATCTGGATCGATTTGGCATTTTCGTTCTAACAACCGGGGAACTCGAGTCATTATTCGAAGACAGCGGGATTGAGCACTCCCATGATTCGGATGATTGGCTCAAACAATCCCTGTCGTTTATTAGAGAAAACGATATTTATAAGCTGAAGAGCAATACGCATATTAGCGAATTGATTTCATTTTTGGGTAATTTCGCAGGCAATTTAACGACGTAGCCTATATCCGACTCGACGTGTCCGACTCCCTCCGTTCACCGATTGACAAAACGATTTACACCTAATTTTGGGAGTCGATCACAGGCTTTCTTCCTTGCTCGTAGCTTGATCTCGCTACACTAATAGCTGCTGCTACCAGGTCATTTCCTGTCGCAGTTTCCATTGGCTCTTGCGAAGATCGGAGCGGTTATGTTTGCTGCCGCGTTCCACACTAGCCGACACTACATCCTGTTTACTGCCATGGCCTGCTTATGCGTTTTGCTGGGCGGGCCTTCTTATGCCGCGGGCGCGGACAGCCTGTTCATTGCGGGTTCCACGTTCTACGAGTCAGGTGTATCGGGTCCCGGATGGACTTGGACAGATAAAGATCATCTTGAGCTTAACGGCTACACGGGCGAGGCCATCGGCGCCGTCGGCGACCTGGTGGTGACGCTTGTGGGGCAAAATTCCGTGGTCGAGACGCATGCGCCCGATGCGGACATTTCCATGAGCGGCATGGAGGTGTGGGGAAACCTTACGCTTCGCGGTTCCGGCTCGCTTACGGCGACGGGCTCGCAATGCGGGATCCATGTGTCCCAGGCGCTGGTGGTGGACGGCTGCACGGTCGATGCCAGGGCCGACGGGGCAGGTGTTCTTGAGCAGACTGTTGCCGGCATTGCCGCAGGTAGCTTGACCGTACGCGGCGGTGGGCGCGTCGTTGCCGCGAGCGCGGGGTCCAATACTGGCCCGCGCTTTTATGGCGTGCGAATGCTCGACGAGGGATTTGGAGCTGACGCTGCGAGCGAGACGCTTGCTGTGGATGCGTCCTGGCTGGATGCGACCGGTACGGATGCCGGCGTTGTCTGCGATCGCGGATCGCTCGTGGCCGCGCACTTTGTGACGCCTGTGGGCGGAGCTTTTGGTGCTGCCGGCGTGGTAGATGCTGGCGGGGCAGTGGCACCGCACGTGGTGATTGAGCCCGATGGCGCCACCTCGCCGTCGGGGGAGACCGTTACACCCGGCGGCGATGTGCCGGGTGACGGCACGGGCGAGCCTACTGGTGGCGCCGACCCGGCTACGGGTCAACCCGGTGCGGAGCCGGCAACGGATCCTGCGGTGAAACCCGCAGCTACGTCGCCCAAGAAAACGGTCACCAAGACCACAGTCAGCAAGACGACCAAGCCCAAATCCACTATGGCAACAACACCGGCGCTTCCCAAGACCGGCGACGGCTACTGGATAGTTGCCTCCATAACGCTATTCCTGCTGGGGACAGTGCTTCTAAGCGCCGCATATCGCTGCTGATGCGGTACGAGGCACTTGGCTGCGATACAAGAGTACTGTAGGAGCTTTTAGGGCAACGCTTTCTTATTACTTCTCTGTACCCCCTTTGGGGGTAACCACCGTCCATACCTTGGTGCTATACTCGGAGCCCTAAGGAAGTGGTTCATATGTACTTGAGCGATACTAAGATTCAGGAGCTAATCGACAGCGAGGTTCTGCTCCATGCCGATGCTTCGAACATCGGACAGGTTACGTATGACTTGCGCACCGACGGCTTCTACATTAACGAGAACAAGCAGTCCGAGGTCGAACTCGGGCCTGGTGATTCGACATTCGTCTCTTGCGTTGAATGTGTTGCGTTGCCAAACGATTTGACCGCTAGCGTACTTCTGCGTAATTCGCGCATTCGCCAGGGGCTTTCTTTGGATGCGCCGCTATATTTCCCCGGACATGGAACACGGCTGTTTTACCGTGTTACAAACGTAAGCGGCAACACTATTACGCTCGATAAGTCAAAGGGTATAGCACAGGTTGCATTCCAGCGCGTTGATGGCATGGTGGCCCATCCTTACCACGGCGCTTTCTCTGATGAGCTCAACTTTAAAGGACTTGCAGATTATTCCGACGTCTATGCCGGGGAACTTAAAAAGGTCGAGGACAAGAAGGAAGAAATCGTCAATATCGAGTCCCGTATCTATGGCAACGTCCTGGCCCTCTTCGCCATTTTCGCTGCGATCTTTACGCTCGTAAACGTCAACGCCGGAGGTCTATCCTCCAATATAACAACCGTCAACTTTGTTGCACTCGACTTGCTGATTATTGGCGGTTTTCTGGTCCTAGCGTCCGCAATCGAGGCCTTCCTTGTTAAAAACAGGGAAAAGAAGGCATCGCTGCCTCTCGTATTGGGCATTGCCTGCATTGTCGTGGCAGTGGTTCTTGCATTTCAGTAAGTAGGGTGGCTCAAGTCTTGCGAGACTTGACCTAAGGTACGATCACTTTCTTTGAATAGGGCAACAGACAGGGCTTGCTGTCAGAGTTCGTGTCTTATAGGAATAATCCAATTCACGCCGCGTTACATCTAGTCTGCTCTTTATACTCGGATATAAACACTAAGGAGGCAGTCATGTTTTGGTGCTATGTCCAGCTTGATGATGGCACCGAGTTTGCCTACTCAGAGACAAGAGAAGACGGAACGGTTCGCGTAGCCGTCGAGCGCCCGATTGAGACATGATTTCGCCTACCGACATATCCACCGCCGCCTCCCGCGCGCTGGCTCAATACGACGTCAGCGAAGCATATTTATTTGGCTCTTTTGCCCGAGGCGAGCAAACGCCCGATAGCGATATTGACTTGCGCCTAGTCTGCGGCAACACCATGACGTTCGGCACGCTTTACGAACTCTCTCATGAGCTCGAGAAGGAACTTGGGCGAAAGGTTGATATCGTCACCACCCCACCAGAGCACATGCGCCCGCCCTTCCGCAAAAGCATCGAGCAGGAAGAGGTGCGCATCTATGAAGTGCTGTAAACAGGACGGGGAGCTTGCGAATACTAGCCCTCAAACTTTTCCTTCCAAAGAACCCAACCCGGAGACCCTCGAGGCCATCCGCGAAGGTGACGCATTCTTTGCAGCAAGGGAGTCCGGTCGCTTCGACAACGGCGCCGATCTAATCGATGCAGCTCTAAAAGCTCCTGAAGCGTGAGAGAATTTAACCACCGAAGAGACTGTCGTCTTGGAGGTGCCAGATCGGCGAGGTACGTACCTCGCCATTTTTGTACGATTTGATCAAATGTCTAAGCATTTGAACCTGCATATCGACGAGGTCGGCAATGCGGATAAGCCTTTTCTGCCTAGTGGCAGGCTTAATTCGCGATATCCTTCATGTGTTATACTTGAGCCATAAATTCTGTTTCAAGTATTCGAAAGGCTTGAGATGAAGTTGTTAAAAGTTTGCTTCGACCATCTCACGATGTTCGAAGACGGGTTATTCGATATCGATTTGTTCGCCTCCGACCGCGTGACGGCCTCCGATGAGTCGGCTTTCGAACTGGCGGACCATCTCTACGTGAATAGCGTCGTCGCGCTGGCGGGAATTAACGCTACGGGAAAGACGACAGCACTGAACCTGCTGGAGCTCGCCTGCCGCATTGTTGACGGCTCTCCGGCGCGCGGTGGCGGGCTCCCATCAACGTTCCCCGCCGCGTTCGACGGCTCGTCCGAGCTCAAGTGCGTCATATGGCACGCAGATCGTCTTTACTTGCTCGAGTCGGTGCTGCAGACTGTCGAAGGAGGCGACGACGGTCCCGAGCTGTCGTTCTCCGATGAGGTGATTTCTTCGCTGCCGGCCAAGGCCTTCAAGCGCTCGACCCTGGCATCCTGGGCCGAAATCGAGAAACTCGCGTCCCCGCTGTGCGACCGTGCTCAGATGCCGGACTCTTGGGCGGCGCTTACGCCGCCTGACGTTTCCGTCGCAGCCGCTGTGCTCGCCAAGGACTTCGGCCATCGCATCCGAGCGACGGCATTGCGCGACGGTGGCTTCCGCCTCACTGAGCAATTCAACGGTCTCGACGACGTGCTTCGTGTTTTCGACTCTGGCATCGAGCACCTCGAGGTCCGGGACTCCGGTCGCGCCTTCGTACTGACGTTTACAGGTCGCGAGCCCATCACGATCTCCGAGCGGGGGCTCACCGAGGTGCTCTCCTCCGGCACTGTACGTGGCCTAGGGCTGGTGCAGCGCGCAATGAGGGTCCTGCGCTCCGGCGGCTACCTTTTAGTCGACGAGGTGGAGAACCACCTTAACCGCCAACTGGTTAACGTCGTGCTTGATCTGTTTGCCGCCCACGGGACCAACCCCAACGGCGCGACGCTGGTTTTCACGACTCACTACCCGCAGCTCCTCGATCACGTGCACCGCAAGGACAACGTGTTCTTTCTCGCCCGACGCAACAGCGGTGCGCGCGTGGTGAAGTACGCCGACCGCGTGAAACGCATCGAGAACAAGAAATCGGAGGTATTCGCCTCGAACTTTGTGAAGGGGACCGCTCCGCGCTACGCCGACGTGCGCGCGCTTAAAGAGCTCGTCGCAGAGGAGGTGTCCGATGAGCGGTGATAACGGTTTTCGCTTTGCGGGATATCATCCGATTATCTCCTGCGAGGGAACAGCGGAACAGGTGGCCGTGGACATTCTCCTCGAGGCGGACGCGCTCGTCTTTTCAGAGGCCGACGTCGTGGACGTCACCCGCCTGCGCAAAGCCTCCGATATCCAAGATAACTACCTCAACTTAGACTATGACTGGCCAGTCTGCATCGTCAGGGTGCTGGACTCGAGGAAAGAACGCTTCAAACTCGGCAACCTGTACGCCGGCCGCTTCCCGGTGGTTAGCTACGTGACCCATCCCGAGATAGAGGTGCTGGCCATTATTCGAGAGGGCTCGTGGAGACGCTGGCACGGCGGACGCATGAAACCGAGCGACTTCTGCAAATAGGAGCTCGGCATGCACGAGGTAAAGAGGGAAGGCTTCCTCAAAAGTTATTGGGATGCCGATTCGCTTACGGCAGCCGCCAGGGAATACAAGCGACTTTCGAAGATCCCCAAGGGCGAGTTGTGCCTGGCAGACCTCATCCGGTAAAGGCTTGCAGCCACCGCAATACCCATAACGCTTCCCAAGACTACCGGCTGCCGCTTGATTGCCCTTTTCTCGGCGCTTTTCTTGCCGTGTACAACACAGCCATAACGCCCATTTCCGGAAGTGCGGGGAAAAATCGCAACCAGCCGAGCACAAACCAAATTTTGGCGTCAAAACCGCAGGTCACGAAAGGGTATAACCGGGGTCTGGTTGGCGGAACTCGGTCTTTCCCCGCACTTCCGAACTCGGAGAGTCTTAGAAGCCAGTATTGAATATCGGCAGCCAGTTGCCGAAAATCCATTTGAGGGAATCCGTATCGTCGATATCATTCGAGAGGGGATGACGGACGATGATCCACGCCTACAGTGAGATGTATCTCGAGGATGCCATGAGAACGCTGGGCGAGGCGGTCGATTTTGCCCTCTGTGATCAAGGGCTGACTCCAGCCGAGTTGACGGCGATCCTGTCGAACGCTCTTGAGATGAAACAGTTTGAGCGCGGTATGCCTCGCGTCGTCTGCGGCATGACGGGCGACGAGCTCGCGCGCGATATTATCGCTCATGCGGGACTGACCCCCGTCGAATGCAGGGAGACCTATCCGTTCGACCGTTCGCCCCGGTATTGGGCGGGCTGGGTTTTGGCCTATGCGCAATGGATGTGCAGTCTGGGCTTTAATGAGCTACTCGAAGTCGCTCCGCTCGATTGGGTCATCAGCTCGTACCATCCGCTCCACGAGGCCTCCGAAGACAAATTCGCCCAGATTGTCATTGATAAATGGAACAACGCCCAGGCAGACAAAAAGGGCCTCAAAGCGGCACGAAAGGCGGCCGGACTAACGCAAAAACAGCTCGCCGCCCAATCGTGGGTTAAACTTCGCGCCATACAACTCTACGAGCAGAATCAGCTTGACCTACGCCGTGCCTCGGTTTCCTCGGCATTGGCGCTCGCAAATGCCCTAAACTGCACTATCGAAGACCTCGTCTGGCAGCCGGTTGCTCTGGAGTACGACTCACAGACTATTTCGTCTGTAAAGCTATAGAGGAGTCAGACATGCCTTGGAGCTATGTTCAACAAGATGACGGTGCTGATTGCGTTGCTCAAGAAGATCATTCAACTGCGCACGTGGCAAATTCAGTATCACTGATTTTACTCGACGGCGCCACGTCAATCGATGAAGCTGTTCGGCTGACTATTGAGGGCATGCCCAACGCGCTCAGGCTCTTGGAGAACTCATGATGGCGGTCGCGCGGCGCCGGGCGCATCCGTTCGCGCCGCTCGTGCTCGACGATGCCGGATCGCTCGAGGCCATGGCCGCGGCCGTGATGTGCCTGCACAGCACGCTGATGACGCTCGGGCGCTGCTATACAACCGACGCCGCGGGCGACCGTGCCGCGCTTGAGCTTGGACGCGTCGAGTCCGTACTTGCGGGTGCGTTCTGTACGATATTCGGCCAATCGCCAGCCGATCGCTTTGCAGACATCTTTGACCAGGTCACTTATGTGGCCGAGCACATGGTCAAGGACCACATCTTTGAGGACGGCAACAAACGCACCAGCCTTGTCTTTGCGTTGTCCGTCTTAAGGTTCGCCGGCACCCCGGTCGTGCTGTCCGACAGCCCCGAGCCCAAAGACAACCAGTACTACGCCTGGATCCAGGACCTCGTTTCTAGTAGCCGCACGACCAGCGAGCTCGCCGAAGAGCTGCGCCGCGGTTGTGTTGTAGGCTCGGGCGACCCGTCGCGCGTATAGAATCTAAGCATCCGCACGCCAGTTATTGAATGGATTGGACACTACATGGAAATCCCCAGCACACTGTGCAGCAATGTCTACGAGTTTGCCTTTTGCCCCGAGCCCTGTTACGACCGCCTGGTCGACCTCGCCGATCCCGAGGACTGGGGTCCTAGCAACCGCATCCTCAAAAACTACCTGTCGTTTTCGTTTAGCCGCGCGGTGTTTTTGACCGAGCGCGACGTGGACCAGACCGCGCCGTCCAACCTGCCGCCGGTGTTCGACGACGACCGCTGTCTGTTTAACACCGGCCTGTACACGCGCCGTTACGAGACCATCTACGGCCTATTTGAGCCCAACACCAAGCCCGATGCGCGCTAGCGCTGGTTTTTGAAGGGCTTCTTTAAGGAAAGCGACCCCATGCTGGTCTCGTTTGAGTACCTGCCGTGCCGCGTGCGCTTTACCGAGGACCCCTCCGAGCTGGTCTTTGACTACCGCCTGCCCATCCGCTCCAACATCGACCACATTCTGGGCGACGAGGAAAACCTCACGCGCATTCCCGCCAGCCTGATGGGGGAGGACAACTCGCTGCTGCTGCGCCGCGCCTTTGAGGGTGCCGTCGTCGAGGCCGCCCGCCGCGCCGCCGCCAACTACACGCTCGCTGTGCCGCAGTTCTATGGCGGCCGGATCCAGCTGCTGCTGCCGCTGTGCCTAACCGGCGACAAGCCCGAGCTGGCGCTAACCATCCAGCGCGAGGACGGCTTCTACGCCGCGCGCACCTGTCTCACGCTCGACATGGCCTACAACAACGCGCGACTTATCTGCCGCCCCGAGACCTCGTGGATCAAGCGATAAAGGGCGGTTGAGCTGGGGGTTTGTCGGCTTCCCTGATTTCTGTGGCGTGGTTTGCGCCCACGAATTTAAAATCAAGGGTAAAAAGTTCTTGGAAAACCTCGCACGGCTATGTTAGTATCTCTTTTGCCGAAAGGCGACGGGCGATTGGCTCAGGGGTAGAGCATATCCTTCACACGGATGGGGTCACAAGTTCGAATCTTGTATCGCCCACCATCATAAGCGCAGGTCAGAGGTGTTAAGCCTCTGGCCTTTTTCTTTTTGACACCAAGGGTGACACCAAAACTGACACCAAAAACAAATCGTAGTCGTCTATGGCGTCATTTTTTATCGCATCCTTTTTGCTGACGCCATTGCCCGTTTTGTATAAAACGCATGCGTATTTTCATTGAATTCCCCCTGTGATCCGAGCACAAATGTGGAGATAGGGACCATATGACCAGATCGCCTTCCAGCGGATTTCTGTCACACGACGGTTTTTCGGCAGAATTCGTCAAGCTTTTGGTTTGCTTCCGGTACTTACCCGCATGATGTCCCGGTAGATAATCGGCCATGATCACAATCCGCATGACCTACGGTCGATACCAGGGGAGGCGCAAATGGACGAAATCGTCTGCGCAAACACCGCATTCCGCTACTGGCGCTGCCCACCGAAGGTGCGCGACCTCTACCCACGCCTACCCAACTCCGAAGACGGCTGGCGAGCCCTAGCCCAAGCCCCTTTCGTAACCGACGTCCTTAAGACGCCAGTCATCACAGCAGCATCAACACGAAGCAACCTGCATTCTGAGACAAGACGGACCATCCGATGGAACAGCGCCTATACAGAGAAGGTTTCCATCGACACGGGTATGGGCTTTAGCGTCACAGATCCTCTTCATACGCTATTCACCATGACTAGAAGCGTTTCTTCATGTGACCTGGTTCTGGCTATGTACGAATTTTGCGGATGGTTCTCGGTTTTTAAACCAACGCCCGCGGTCGACATGGCACTTGAACAGGCAAAATCAGAAGAAGAACAGTACACCACAGAAAGTCTGTTTGAACTAGACGAAACACAAGACGAGGCCCCATGGAAGCGAGTCTGTCCTCGGGCGCACCAGAAGGCCAGCGAGAATGATCAAAGTGGGCAGCAGGATGACGGATCCGGAAATAAAGCTAACGGAAAGGGCACATCTCTCTGGATGAGAAAGCCTCTAATTGAAATAGAAGAACTGCACAGATTTGCAGAGAAGGTTAAGGGCGAAATGTGGGGAAAGCAATTCTACGAAGCCGCACGGCAGGTAATGGGTATCGCTGCATCCCCGCTAGAAGTTGCTGGAATCATGTTGCTGAGTCATCCGAGGCGTGCCGGCGGAGCGGAGTTTAAAAACATATTCGTCAACGACTTAACACCGCTGTCGAATTCAGCTCGGAAAATCGCAGGTCAGAAAATCTGTTACGGCGATATCGTCATCGTAAATCCAATAACAATGAAGGCTGTGATTATCGAACTTCAAGGAGAGGTTATCCATGGATCGGGCGCCGTGCTTGACCACGATGCCCCCCGAATGACAGCATTGCAAAGCATGGGATACGACGTATTTCTTGTAACCCATGACATGCTCAATGATCACGATCAGCTTGATGCCATCATTCACAGTGTGTGTGAACGATTAGAGTTGCGCTACAAACCAAAAACCGAGGCGATGAGATGCGCTGAGACCAGATTGCGGGCCAACGTTCTGTGTAATTGGCTTGATATTGGTAAGTAATAATGCCCAAGTGAGCATTTTTAATACTTTATATGCGACAGTAATTGAGCGCCAGTTTAAAACCATGCCGGTTTACTACGTCGGATTGAGGGTGGCTTAGCACACCGAATTCGACGCCCGCAAAACCGCAGGTAGATCGCCTGCCCATTTTGCGAAATTAGATGTGAGGTCGAAAATCCGGGAATCATCGTAGTAAACCGGTCTGTTTTATAAAGCGACCAGCTGGGGCTAGCTACAGACGGTTCCGTAAATTGGCCCGAAGGCGTGCGGAGGGGCTCAGCCCCCGGAAGCACCGCGGATCGCTTTGGTCTGGGCGGCGGCACCTGGGGCGACATGACGAGCCCCGGGAAGGAAGGCGGCGGGCTTGCCGCCGCCCGCGGGGCTTGCTCCGCGGGCTATGTCGGGCATCGTGGGTCCTCTCGGCCCCGCGCCCGTTCCACGCGCCGCAAAATATTTTCCGAAATTGTCCTTGCATCGGCGGGGGAGTTCCCGTATAGTACTTCTTCGCACGGGGGCGTAGCTCAGCTGGGAGAGCGCTTGACTGGCAGTCAAGAGGTCAGGGGTTCGATCCCCCTCGTCTCCACCCGAGCATTGAATGAGGCTCCAACGCAAGTTGGGGCCTTTTTTCATATCTATTGATTTAAGCCATGTATTGGCTGGGTAGCATCTTGGCGACATACCCATTGCTAATTACGAATATGAATGTTGATAACTTTACGTCACTGGATGACAAAGCTAGTCTGCAGCCCAATAACAAAGAGGCCGGACGTAATGCCCGGCCTCGAAATACTCTGGTGGGCCCTCCGGGATTCGAACCCAGAACCCAGGGATTATGAGTCCCCTGCGCTAACCGTTGCGCCAAGAGCCCTTATAAACGGTGAATACAATTCTAACAAAGGCAACTCAGGCCAAATTTCTTCGCTTCACGTCGTGAAATACTACCATGCACGAGCAAGTCGCACAACGCAAGATCAAATCCGATGCTAAACAACAGCTAATCTAGGCGCGTCGCGGAAAAGACGTGTTTTAGAAAAAGTTAAAGCCTATATTTCAGGGCTCCAACATATTTATGCGTGAAATCAACCTGATGCCATTTCAAAACCATGCCGATTTACTACGACGGATCGGCGACCCCTGAGCACCGTGTGTTCTCCGTTTGCAAAACCGCAGGTAGGAAGCCCGCCGGTTAAGCCAAAAGGCGAGTGTGGTCGGACATTCCTGATTCATCGTAGTAAACCGGCATGGTTCTGAAGCGCAGGGGAGGGGCGCTTCGCAATCAGACCCGATAATGGGACTGGCGGTGCACGGAAAACCCTGTTGCACGGGGAGAGTCGTGTTCCGCGCGCCAAGTCGGCCGGCGCACGGTCCGTGCGTGGACCGCTGCCCCCGCGGGCATCGCGGGCTCCTCGGACCTGGGCGGGCCCGCGAAAGTTTTTCCAAAATTGTCCTTGCATCGACGTCCGAGTTCCCGTATAGTACTTTTTCGCACGGGGGCGTAGCTCAGCTGGGAGAGCGCTTGACTGGCAGTCAAGAGGTCAGGGGTTCGATCCCCCTCGTCTCCACCCGAGCATTGAATGAGGCTCCAACGCAAGTTGGGGCCTTTTTTCATATAGGCACACAAGGTCAAAGGCGGCACCATGATCCTTCTGGTCGACAAGATCGAAAAAAGCTTCGGCGCGCGCGTCCTCTTTAGCGGCGCGTCCTTCCAGATCAACCCCGGCGAGCGCTTTGCGCTCGTGGGACCCAACGGCGCCGGCAAAACCACCATGCTCAAGATCATCATGGGCATCGACAGCCCCGACGCCGGCCAGGTCCAGTACGCCAAGGACTGCCAGGTGGGCTACCTAGAGCAGGAAACCAACCTGGAGCAAAAGGACACCACCATCCTCGCCGAGGTCATGGCCGCCGCCAAGGAAATCCGCCGCATGGGCAAGCGCGCCAACGAGCTGCAGGCCCAGATCACCGAGCTCTCCGAGCAGGGCAAGGACGTCGACGCACTCCTGAACGAGTACGGCCAGGTCCAGGACCGCTTTGAGCACCTGGGCGGCTATGAACTCGAGAGCAACGCCCGCAAGATCCTGTCCGGTCTGGGCTTTAAGGTCACCGACTTTGAGCGCCCGTGCTCCGAGTTCTCGGGCGGCTGGCAGATGCGCATCGCGCTGGCAAAGCTCTTCCTGCGCCATCCCGACCTGCTGCTGCTCGACGAGCCCACCAACCACTTGGACCTCGAAAGCGTCCAGTGGCTGCGCGGCTTTATCGCTAACTACGACGGCGCCGTACTCATCGTCAGTCACGACCGCGCCTTCATGGACGCCTGCGTCGACCACGTCGCCGCGCTCGAGAACCGCCGCGTGACCACCTACACCGGCAACTACAGCAGCTACCTCAAGCAGCGCGAGGATAATCTGGAGCAGATGCGCGCCAAGCGTGCCGCGCAGGAGCGCGACATCGCCCACATGCAGGTCTTCGTCGACAAGTTCCGCTACAAGCCCACCAAGGCCGCCCAGGCGCAGGAGCGCATCCGCAAGATCGAGCAGATCAAAAAGGAGCTCGTCATCCTGCCCGAGGGCCACAAGCACATCGACTTTAAGTTCCCCGACCCGCCGCGCTCCGGCGATATGGTCGTGAGCCTGGAGGGAGTCTCCAAGTCCTACGGCGACAAGCACATCTACAGCGACATCGACCTCAAACTCTACCGCGGCGAGCACGTGGCGCTCGTCGGTCCCAACGGCGCCGGCAAGTCCACCCTCATGAAGATCCTCGCCGGCCTGGAGCCGCCCACTACCGGCACGCGCGACCTGGGTACCAACGTGGGCATCGCCTACTATGCCCAGCATGCGCTCGAGGGCATGACCGAGTCCAACACCGTCTTGCAAGAGATCGACACTGTCACGCCCAAGTGGACCGTACCGCAGCAGCGCAGCCTGCTGGGCGCCTTCCTGTTTAGCGACAACGATTCCATCGAGAAGCAGGTTCGAGTCCTCTCCGGCGGCGAAAAGGCGCGTCTGGCTCTGGCCAAGATGCTCGTGGCGCCCGAGGCGCTCCTGTGCCTGGACGAGCCCACCAACCACCTGGATATCGACTCGGTGGACATGCTCGAAAACGCCCTGCAAAACTTCCCCGGCACCATCGTGCTGATCAGCCACGACGAGCACCTGGTGCGTGCCGTGGCCAACCGCATCATCGACATCCGCGACGGTAAGGTCACGGTCTACGACGGCGACTACGACTACTACCTCTTCAAGCGCGAGGACCTCGCAGCCCGCGCCGCCGCCGAGACGGCAGGGGAGAGCGCGCCGGAGGCAAGCAGGAGCACTAAGCCCGCCAACGCCGCCCAGGCCAGCAGCCCAGCCGCGGCCCCTAAGCCGGCCGAGGGCAAAAAGACCAAGGAGCAAAAGCGTGCCGAGGCCCAGGCCCGTGCCGCTCTCAACAAAAAGCTCAAGGGCGTGCGCAACCAGCTCAAGAAGATCGAGACGGAGCTCGACAAAAAACGCGCCCGCTATGACGAGCTTATGGAATTGATGGCCAGCGAAGAGCTTTATGCCGATCAGGATAAGTTCAACGCCGCGCTGGGGGAATATAACGGCCTTAAGCAAGAGCTGCCCAAGCTCGAGGACGAATGGCTCGAGCTTTCAACCCAGATCGAAGAGGAGACCGCGCGTGAACTCTCGTAAGGCCGCTGCCGTGGCGATGAGCATCATCGCCATCGCCTGTCGCATCTGCGGCATCTTTATGAGCGCGATGACCGTGCTGCTGTGCTTTAGCGGCCTCACCGCCAAGCTGCAGATCGTTGGCTTTGTCGTTGAGCTTTCTCGCGCGCTGCCGAGCGCCATCGCCGGCTACGGCGTTATTACCTCGCCCTTTGGCGGTGTATTTCGCCTGGATTACGCCATCGTGGCCGTCATCCTGTTTGTGGCCGATTACCTGCTCACGCGCGCCTCGCGCCGCGTCCGCTAGGGGAGCGCCATGTCCAGCAGCTACCTCATGAACCTGCTCGCCAGCGCCGTTGCCGTCATCGTCGGCATCGTGATCCACGAGAGCGCGCACGCCGCCGCGGCCTGGGCGCTCGGCGACAAGACGGCCCGCTCCCGTGGCCGCGTCTCGCTCAACCCGCTCAACCACATCGACCCGTTTGGCACCATTCTCCTGCCGCTGCTGATGCTCGCTGCCGGCGGCCCGGTGTTCGCCTTTGCCAAACCCGTGCCCGTGTACCTCAACAACCTCAAGCACCCCAAGCGCGACGAGGTCCTGGTGAGCGCGGCCGGCCCCGCATCGAACATCGCGCTCGCGTGTCTCGCAGCCGCCCTTATGCACGCAGCGTACGGCAACCTCTACATCAGCATGTCCTTTGCCGTGGCGTCCCAAATCATGAACTTCGGCGCCACGTTTATCGTGGTCAACCTGTCGCTCGCGTTCTTTAACCTCATCCCGATCCCGCCGCTCGACGGCTCGTCGATCATCGTGCCGTTCCTCAAAGGTAAAGCGCTCACCAACTACTACCGCCTGCAGCAATACGCCATGCCCATACTCATCATCGTGCTATACCTGCTACCCATGTGGACCGGCATCGACGTGATCGGACGGTATTTCGACGTTACCGTGTATCCGCTGGCCGAGTGGCTGCTCAACTTCGCAATCACCGGCATCTAGGGTAAACTTACAGGTCGACCGTACAAAACGGTCGCAACATGCACCCAAACCGCGCCGCGAAGGCGCCGTCAAAGGAGGTCGAAGATGTCGTATCGCGTGTCGACGCAGGTCTACAGCGGACCGTTCGACCTGCTACTGCAGCTGGTAACCCGCCAAAAAGTTGATATCGGCGCCATCTCGATCAGCGAGGTGGCTGAGCAATACCTGGCCGAGGCCGAGCGCATCGAGGCGCTGGACTTGGACGTGGCGAGCGACTTTTTGCTGGTCGCGGCAACCCTTTTGGACATCAAGGCCGCCTCGCTGGTGCCCCAGGAGGCCCCGCGCAAGACAGACGACGATGACGAGGACGATGAAGACCTCGAGGAGCTTAGCGCGCTCGACGGCGATGCCCTGCGCGAGGTCCTGATCCAGCGCCTGATTGCCTACAAGCAGTTTAAGGGCGCGGCGGCAGCCCTTGGCGCGCGCATGCAGGCCGAGAGCCGCATGCATCCGCGCGTGGCCGGCCCCGACCCCGAGTTCTTGGGCCTTATGCCCGACTATCTGGCCGGCATTACCCTGCGCGGCATCGCCGTCATCTGCGCTGACCTGGACGGCAAGCGCCAGACCTTCCTGTTGGAGGCCGAGCATGTGGCACCGCATCGCGTGCCGCTCGACCTGACGGTGGCCTCGGTCGACCGCTTTACCATGGCGCACCAAACCTGCACCTTCCGCGAGCTGTTGGACGGCGACGCCACCACCGAGCAGCTTGTCGTTACCTTCCTGGCCATGCTTGAGCTCGCCAAGCGCGGCTCGCTCACGCTGAGCCAGGACGAGATCTTTGGAACCATCTGCATCAACCGCGTCGAGGGCGCCGAGGCCTATGTGCCCGGCGAGGGCCCCGAGCTCACCGAATAGGAGCGGCAACCATGTCAACCCTTTCAACGCTGGAGGCAAATAGCCTCAAGGGCGCCCTCGAGGCGCTGCTGCTGGTGTCGAGCGACCCCGTGAGCGCACCCGCGCTGGCAGGTGCGCTGGATATCGCCCCGGGCGAGTGCGCGTCGCTTTTGGCCGAGCTCAAGGTTGAGTACGAGGAGGCCAACCGCGGTTTTCAGCTGCGCGAGGTCGCCGGTGGCTGGCGCCTGTTTACGCACCCCGCTTACCACGACGTGGTCGAAGCCTACGTGCTGAGCTGGGACACGCAAAAGCTGTCGCAGGCGGCCCTCGAGACCCTGGCCGTCATCGCCTACCACCAGCCCGTCACGCGCGAGGTGGTCAAGGGCATCCGCGGCGTCAACTCCGACGGCGTCATCGCGTCGCTTGTAGACAAAGGCTTGGTGCGCGAGCTCGGCCGCGACCCCGAGCGTGGTCAGGCCATCATCTACGGCACGACCAACGCCTTTTTGGAAAAGTTCGGCCTGCGCTCCACTCGCGACCTGCCCGATCTGGAGCAGTTTGCCCCCGACGAGCAGTCGCGCCAGTTTATCCGCGAGCGCCTGAGCGGCCGCAGCATTCAGTCCACGCTCGAGGAGCAGGCCGAGGACCTGGACGAAGAGCGCGAACTGATCGATACCGATGTTGAAGATGTTGAGGCAGTCGAGGACTTGGAGACCCTGGTCGTCGACGAGACCTCGGAGGATTTGCATGACGAGGACTAACGAAGCAGGGGAGACGCGCACCTCACGTGCCGCGGGCGTCACAACGCCCGCAGGCGACGCCCAGCCCGTCTACCCGCACACCATGCGCCTGCAGCGCTTTTTGGCGCGCGCGGGCGTTGCGAGCCGCCGCGGCTCGGAGGACCTGATGACCGCCGGTCGCGTGACCGTCAACGGCCAGGTCGCGACCGAACTGGGCACCAAGGTCGATGTCGACCGCGACCATATCGAGGTCGACGGCATGCCCGTCAAGCTCAGCCAGGGCGCCGTATACCTGATGCTCTACAAGCCGACCGGCTACCTCACCACCATGAGCGATCCGCAGGAGCGCCCTTGCGTGGCCGACCTGGTCCCGCGTGACCGCTTTCCGGGACTCTTCCCGGTGGGTCGCCTGGACCGCGACACCACGGGCCTTCTGCTCTTTACCACCGACGGCGACCTGTCGCAAGACCTGCTGCACCCCAGCAAGCACGTCTACAAGACCTATCAGGCGCTGGTGGACGGCCACCTGACCGATCGCGACTTGGAACCACTCCGTCGCGGCATCGAACTCGATGACGGCCTGTGCCAGCCGGCGATCTGCCGCGTCATTAACGCGCGCGAGGCCGAGGCCGTAGCTCCTCAAGGCGTAAAGCCAGGCACCACCGCCGTGGAGGTCATCATCCGCGAGGGCCGCAAGAACCAGGTCAAGCGCATGCTGAGCAAGATCCACCACCCGGTGATCCGTCTGCACCGCTGCAACTTTGCCGGCCTGGAGCTCAAGGACGTGGCCAAGGGCTCGTGGCGCGAGCTCACCGATCGCGAGGTGCAGATCCTTAAGTCCGGCGGCATCCCGCCCAAGCAGGCCAGCTCCAAACGCGGCGCCGCGCCGGCGACTAACACCGCGAGTCGCACGCGTCACCACGGCAGCCACGGCTCCGCGCCCAAGCGCAACACCTACCGCGAGCGCTACACGAGCTAGGCAATCCACCAAGCCGCAGCGTCCGCGTCCCATACCAGCACATTAACCACCGAAAGGAAGCATTGCATGATCGTCGCCATCGACGGCCCCGCCGGTTCCGGCAAGTCAACTATCGCCAAGGAGATCGCCCGCCAGCTGGGCTTTAACAAGCTCGACACGGGCGCCATGTATCGCGCCGTCACCTTCGCCGCACTCGACCGCGGCATCGACCTGGACGACGAGGCGGCCATCGACGCCCTCGCCGAGCAGATCGAGATTCGCTTTACCAACGGCACCGGCGAGGACACGCGCCTGACCATCGACGGCCAGGACGCATCGGCTGCCATCCGCACCCCGCAGGTCGACGCCAACGTGTCCAAGGTCTCGGCCTACCCGGGCGTGCGCGCCGCCATGCTCATCCACCAACGCCGCGCCGCCGAGGACCGCGACATCGTCGCCGAGGGCCGTGACATCGGCACCGTCGTATTCCCCAACGCGCAGGTCAAGGTGTTCCTGACCGCCGACCCGCGCGAACGCGCCCGTCGCCGCGTGCTGCAGCGCCACCAAAACGACGCCCAGCCGCTTACCACCGAGCAGCTCGAGGCCGAGGTCGACGAGACCCTCGACGCCCTCAAGCAGCGCGATAAGCTCGACAGCAGCCGCGAGGTCGCGCCGCTCGTTCCCGCCGAGGACGCCGTGCACGTCGACTCCACCGCCCACACCATCGACGAGGTCGTCTCGATCATCGAGGACCTCATCAACCAAAGGAGGTAGCCCATGCGCCTGTTTAAGCAGACGCCCGAGGATTACTACAACGCCCCCTACGCGGAGTTCCCGGCGCTCATCCGCGGCACCGTCGCCGTGGTCATGGGCATCCTGTGGGTCTTCTCCAAGCTCATGTGGCGTTGGAAGGTCGAGGACAGCGACCTGCTGTTTGAGCGCCAGGAAGGCCGCGGCAGCGTGATCATCTGCAACCACACCTCGATGGCCGAGTTGCTGGCCGTGGAGACGGCACTGTTCTTTGGCGGCCGCCGTGTGCGCCCCATCTTTAAGTCCGAGTTTGCCAAGAGCAAGATCGTACGTTGGGCCTTTAGCCGCGTGGGCGGCATTCCCGTCGAGCGCGGCACCGCCGACATGAAGTGCCTGCGCGCTGCCCAGCATGCGCTGCAGCGCGGCGAGGACGTCTTGATCTTCCCCGAGGGCACGCGCATCCGCTCGCGCGAGATCAAGCCCGAGGTCCACGGCGGCTTTGCGCTCATCGCCCAGATGGGCAAGGCGCCTGTCAACCCGCTCGCCATCTGCGGCTGGTCCGATATCACGCCTGCGGGCAAAAAGCTCATGCGCCCCAAAAAGTGCTGGATCCGTGCCGGCAAGGCCATCTCGCTTTCCGATGCACCGGCCGAGCTCAAGCGTAAGGAGCGCCTGGCTTGGTTCGAATCCGAGGCAATGAGTCGCGTCTACGCCATGCGCGACGACCTATGCGCCGAGCACCCGGGCAGGTTCTAACCATGGGCGTGGAAGTCATGAGCACCGCCGAGGCCGTGACCGGCAAGGCAGACGCCCCCACCATCGAAATCGCTGCCCACGCCGGCACCTGCTACGGCGTGCAGCGCGCGCTCGACATGGCACTGGCCGCCGCCCCGCAGGCAGGGGAGGGCACTCAGGTCCACACCCTGGGTCCGCTCATCCATAACCCCATCGTGGTGCGCGAGCTTGCCGAGGCAGGCATCGGTCTGGCCGACACCCTGGACGATGCCGCATCGGGCACCGTGATCATTCGCGCGCACGGTGTGGTGCCGCAGGTGATCGAGGCTGCTCGCGAGCGCAGCCTCGACGTGGTCGATGCCACCTGCCCCTACGTGAAGAAGGTCCACGTGGCCGCCGAGCGCCTGGTACGCGAGGGCTATCGCGTGCTCGTCGTGGGCGAGCCGGGGCATCCTGAGGTGGAGGGCATCCTGGGCCACGCAGGCGATGACGCGCAGGTCGTGAGCTGCGCCGCCGATGCGGACGCGCTGCCGCTCAAGGGCAAGGTAGGCCTCGTCGTGCAGACCACCCAGACCGCCCAGAACCTGGCCGAGGTTGTGGCCTCCATCACCCCGCGCGTGCAGGAACTGCGTGTGATCAACACCATCTGCGCCGCCACGAGCGAGCGTCAACAGGCAGCAGCCGCACTTGCCAGCCGCTGCGACTGCATGGTTGTGGTGGGCGGCAAGAACTCGGGCAATACCCGCCGCCTGGCGCAGATTTGCGCCGACGTCTGCGAGCGCACACATCACATCGAGGAGGCATCCGAGATCGAGGCCGCATGGTTTGCCAACGCGCACCACATCGGCATCACCGCCGGAGCCTCCACCCCGCAAGAACACATCGAGCGCGCCGTCGAGCGCATCAAGGAGCTTTGCCGCTAATCATGGACCAGACCGTACCCGCATACGCCGCCGAGGTGGCCGATTACGGGCGCAGCCGCGACCCCGAGCCGGGTGAGGGCGCGCTCGTTAAAAACGTGCGCCCCGAATCGCCCGCATGGGATGTGGGTATCGAGCCGGGTATGCGCGTGCTCACGGTCAACGGCGAGCAGCTGACCGATATGATCGTGTGGCTATGGGAGGCCGACGACGATACCGTCGAGCTGGAGGTATTCGATCCGCGCGACGGCACCGTCACCCCCGTCGAGCTCGATCGCTTTCCCGGCGAGGACTGGGGCCTGGAGTTCGATGGCCCCATCTTCGATGGCATGCGTACCTGCGTAAACGCCTGCGTGTTCTGCTTTATGACCATGCTGCCCAAGGGCGGTCGCTCCACGCTCTACATCCGCGACGACGACTATCGCCTGAGCTTTTTGCAGGGCAACTTCGTCACGCTGACAAACCTCACCGACGAGGACGTGCAAAACGTCATCCAACGCAACATGAGCCCCATGAACGTGTCGGTCCATGCCGTAAGCCCCGACGTCCGCCGCCGCATGATGGGCCGCAACGCCCAGCGCGGCATGGACGTACTCGAGACCATCATGGATGCTGGGATTGAGATCCACGCCCAGATTGTGCTGTGTCCCGGCATGAACGACGGCGAGGAGCTGGAAAAGACCCTGCGTTTCTGCGAGGAACATGAGCAAATCACCAGCCTGGGCATTGTGCCGCTCGGTTTTACCAAGCATCAGAACCGTTTTAGCTGGTCCTACAGCGACAAACCCGAGCTGGCGCGCGAGACGATCGCCATGATCCGGCCCTTCCAGGACCGTGCGTTTGAGCGCTTTGGCCGCCACACCTTCCAGATGAGCGACGAGTTCTACCTGGACGCCGGCATCGAGCCGCCCGAGGCCGATTTCTACGACGGCTACCCGCAGTACTACGACGGCATCGGCATGATCCGCTCGTATCTTGACGAAACAGACGATGTCCTTGCCGCCGACGCCGAGCGCACTGCCCGCGTTCGCGAGGCAATCGCCGCCCGTGGCCAGCGCTTACTGTGCCTCTCGGGCGCCAGCGCGCGCGATACGGTGGCGCGTTTTGTGGAATCGCCGCACGGCCTTGCAGGCTCCGTCATGGCCATCAAAAACCGCTACTTTGGCGGCAACGTGGATGTGACCGGCCTCATCGTCGCCTGCGACATTTTGGAGCAGCTGCCGCAGGACCTGTCGGGGGTTATGCTCTTTGTGCCTAAGCTCATGTTCAACGCCGACGGCATGACCCTTGACGAGTATCATCGTGACGAATTACTCGCAAGCCTTACCGGTCGCGGCGCCGAGGTTCATGTGGTATCGACCATGCCGCATGAGCTGCTCGATACCCTGGAGCACATCCTTGGCACAACGCCCGCCGATTCAACTATTCCCGCTGACCCTACCCATTAAAGGAGAGCAGATGAAACCTATCGTCGCCGTCGTCGGACGCCCCAATGTGGGCAAGTCCACGCTCGTTAACCGCCTGGCCCAGACCTCGGACGCCATCGTCCACGAGTCCCGCGGCGTCACGCGCGACCGCTCGTATCACACGGCCGACTGGAACGGCCGTGAGTTCACCATCGTCGACACGGGCGGCATCGAGCCGCTCAAGAGCGACGACGTCTTTGCCACGTCCATCCGCGACCAGGCCCTTGCCGCCGCCGAGGAAGCCGCCGTCATCCTGTTTGTGGTCGACGGCCGCACCGGCGTCACCGAGGAGGACGAGTCGGTCGCTCGCATGCTCAAGCGCTGCGACAAGCCGGTCTTTCTGCTGGTGAACAAGCTCGACAACCCCGATCGCGAGAATGACAACATCTGGGAGTTCTATTCGCTCGGCATCGGTGAGCCCACGCCGCTCTCGGCCCTGCACGGCCACGGCACGGGCGACCTGCTCGACGACATCGTGGCCCTGTTGCCCGAGGAGGAGGACGAGGTCGCCGACGAGTTCCCCGATGCGCTGAACGTGGCCATCATCGGCCGCCCCAACGCCGGTAAGTCTTCGCTGTTCAACCGCATCCTGGGCGCCGACCGCTCCATCGTGTCCAACATCGCCGGCACCACGCGCGATGCCATCGACACCGTCGTCGAGCGCGACGGCAAGCACTACCGCATGGTCGACACCGCGGGCATTCGCAAGAAGAGCACCGTGTACGAGAACATCGAGTACTACTCCATGGTCCGCGGCCTGCGTGCCATCGACCGCGCCGACGTGGCGCTGCTTGTCGTCGACGCCTCCGTGGGCGTCACCGAGCAGGACCAGAAGGTCATGGGCTTGGCCATCGAGCGCGGCTGCGCCATCGTGGTGCTGCTCAACAAGTGGGACCTGCTCGACGATGACCGCAAGCGCGAGGCCTGCATGGAGACCGTCGAACGCCGCCTGGGCGTCATGGCTCCCTGGGCCCAGTACCTGCGCATCTCGGCTCTGACCGGCCGCAGCGTCGAGAAGATCTGGGCAATGGTCGACGCTGCCGAAAAGACGCGCTCGCAAAAGATCACCACCTCGCGCCTCAACACGTTCCTCACCGACCTCCGCGAGTTTGGCCATACCGTGGTGGACGGCAAGCGCCGCCTGCGCATGCACTACGTGACCCAGACGGGCGTCAACCCGCCGACGTTTACGTTCTTCGTCAACCACAGCGACCTGGTCAACGACACCTACCAGCGCTACGTGGAGAACCGTATGCGCTCGACCTTCGATTTTTCCGGCACGCCCATTCGACTCTTCTTTAGGAAGAAGGAGCAAAAGGATGCATAATCCGATCCTGCTGACCGCCATCTGCGCCGTGGTCTCGTTCTTTATCGGAGCGATTCCGTTTGGCCTGATCTTGGGCCGTGTGTTCAACCACACGGACATTCGCAAGGCGGGTTCCGGCAATATCGGCACCACCAACGCGCTGCGCGTGGCCGGCCCCAAGGTTGCCGCGCTCACGCTGCTGCTCGACTGCCTTAAGGGCGCTATCTGCGTCGTCATCGCGCGTCCGCTTATCGCGGGCGTGGGCTATGGCTTCCCTGTGAGCATCATGGCGCCCGGAGCCCCCGGCGACTGGATGCTCGGCGTCATTTGCCTGGCAGCGGTGTGGGGCCACATCTTCTCGCCCTACCTCAACTTCCATGGCGGCAAGGGTATCGCCGTGGGCTTGGGCGTCATCCTCGCCTGGTACTGGCCCATTGGACTTTCGCTGCTGGGCATGTTTATCGTGGCCGTCGCCATCACCAAGTTTGTATCGGTAGGCTCGCTTGCTGCTGCCATCGGTCTTCCCATCGCCGTCTGCGCGGTCTTTCCCTACAGCAGCCTGGGACTTAAGTTTTGCATGGCGCTGATCGGCATCACCGTGGTGTGGGCCCATCGCGCGAACATCAAAAAGCTCATGGCGGGTAAGGAGTCCAAGCTCTCGTTTACCAAGCGCGTCACCGAGCCCGACGATAAGTAGGAGAGAGTCATGAATGTTGCGCTGATTGGCTCCGGCTCCTGGGGAACCGCCGTCGCCGGCCTTGCCGCCGCGCGAGCCGAGCGCGTGACCATGTGGGCCCATAGTGAGCAGACGGCCGCCGGCATCAATGGCGAGCACCGCAATCCCCGGTATCTGGTCGGCTACGAGCTGCCCGGCAACGTCATCGCCACGACGGACCTGGCGCAGGCGCTCGACGGCGCCGATGCCATCATCTTTGCCGTGCCCTCCACGCACCTGCGCAGCGTATGTCATCAGGCAGCTCACTTCATCGCCGCCGACGCCCCGGTGCTCTGCCTCACCAAGGGTATTGAGCCCGAGTCCGGCCTGCTCATGAGCGAGGTCATCGCCAGCGAGATCGGCAACGAGGCGCGCGTGGCGGCGCTCTCCGGCCCTAACCATGCCGAGGAGATCTGCCGCGGCGGGCTTTCTGCCGCTGTCATCGCTAGCAAAGATCCGCAGGTAGGGGAGACCTTTAAGGACCTGCTCCTATCTACGGCCTTCCGCATCTACCTGTCGCAGGACATGACCGGCGTCGAGGTTTGCGGCGCCATGAAAAATGTCATCGCTATCGTGTGCGGCATCTCCGCCGGTACCGGCGCGGGCGACAACACGCTTGCCCTTATCATGACGCGCGGCCTGGCCGAGATCAGCCGACTGGTGCACGCCCGCGGCGGGCAGGCCATAACGTGCATGGGACTCGCCGGCATGGGCGACCTCATCGCCACCTGCACCTCGGAGCATTCGCGCAACCGCACCTTTGGCTACGAGTTTGCCCACGGCGTGTCGCTCGACGAGTACCAGGCACGTACGCATATGGTGGTCGAGGGCGCCGTTGCGGCCCGCAGCGTCAGCGAACTCGCCCGTTCACTGGGCGTAGACATTCCGCTCACCTTTGCCGTGGAGCAAACGCTCTACAACGGTGTTACTTTGGATAGGGCGCTCGAGATTCTTACCGATCGCGTACCCTCCCAAGAGTTCTACGGACTTACCGACTAGCGCAGAAAGGCTGCAACCATGGGTTCCATTAAAATCGCTCCGTCCGTCCTTTCGGCCGATATGGCCAACCTCAAGGGCGAGCTCGACAAGATCGCCGGTGCCGACTACGTGCACTTCGACGTGATGGACGGTCACTTTACCGGCAACCTCACCTTTGGCGTCGACATCCTCAAGGCCGTCAAGCGCTCCACCGATGTACCGGTTGACGCGCACCTGATGGTGTCGAATCCCGACGAGACCGTCGATTGGTATGCCGATGCCGGTGCCGATATGATCACCGTGCACTACGAAGCCTCCACGCACCTGCACCGTACGCTCACCCATTTGCAGCAGCGCGGCGTCAAGGCCGGTGTGGTGCTCAACCCTGCCACCCCCGTGTGTGTGCTCGAGAGCATCATCGACGTTGTCGACATGGTGCTGCTCATGAGCGTGAACCCCGGCTTTGGCGGCCAGAGCTTTATCCCGGGCACGTTGCCTAAGCTCCACGAGCTCAAGGCCATGTGTAAGCGCCACGGCGTGTCGCCCATGATCGAGGTCGATGGCGGCATTTCTTCCAAAAACATCGCCGAGGTCGTCAAGGCCGGCGCCAACGTGCTCGTAGCCGGCTCCGCCGTATTTAAGTCCGAAGATCCCGCCGCCGAGGTTGCACTGCTGCAGAAGCTGGGCAATGAGGCTGCACAGGAGGCATAAACCCTTATGACCGCAGGTCAAAACCGCATACCCGTGAATCTTGACTATGCCGCCTCGACGCCTATGCGCGCCGAGGCGCTCCTTGCGCAGCGCGAGTACGACGACAGCGAGCTTGCCGGCGTCAATCCCAACTCGCTGCATTCGCTCGGCCGCAAGGCCGCCGCGCGCCTGGAGGCCGCACGCCGCGAGATCGCCCGCAGCTTTGGCGCGCGCGTCCGCCCGTCCGAGATTATCTTAACCAATGGCGGCACCGAGGCAAACCAGCTGGCGCTCCTCGGACTTGCCGAGGGCGCCCGTCAGCACGACCGCAAGCGCAACCGCGTGATCGTATCTGCCATCGAGCACGATTCGATCCTGGACAACCTGCCGCTGCTACGCGCCGCTGGCTTTACCGTCGACCTGGTGCAGCCCTGCCGTGCGGGCTACATTGAGCCTGCCGCGCTGTGTGACTTGCTCGGAGACGATGTCGCGCTCGTAAGTATCATGGCCGCCAATAACGAGACCGGCGTGGTGCAGCCCATCCGCGAGCTGGCCGCCGCCGCGCATACCGTGGGCGCCCTGTTCCACACCGATGCCATCCAGGGCTACTTGCATATTCCGCTCGATGCCACCGAGTTGGGAGTCGATGCCATGTCCGTTGCCGCACACAAAATTGGCGGTCCTGTGGCATCCGGCGCGCTCTACCTTAAGAACCGCACGCCGCTGCGCCCCCGCATCTTTGGCGGTGGACAGGAAGCCGGCCGTCGCGCCGGTACTCAGGACCTGCGCACGCAGCTCGCCTTTGCCGCTGCCGCCCGCACGCTGACGCCCCATGTGGCCGAGGAGCGCGAGAAGCTACAAGCCCTTTCCGACAAGCTCTACGCCACGCTTACGGCCCATCCGCGCATTCACGCCACGATGGGCGACTATGCGCATGCCGACCGTCTGCCCGGCATGGTATCGATCTACATTGACGGCATGGACTCCGAGGAGCTCATCATCAAGCTCGACGCCGCCGGCTTTGAGGTGTCGGCAGGCTCGGCATGCTCGAGCGGCAGCATGGACCCCAGCCACGTTTTGAGCGCGATGGGCATCGGTCGCGAGCAGGCTCTGGGCGCACTGCGCATTTCCTTCGATGACCGCGTGAATCCGAGCGATCTGGACGACTTTGCCCAGACGTTGCTCTCGATCGTAGGTGGCGCATGATCGTTTCCGAGCTTGAACGTGTGCTGCTCGCGCGCTACCCCAAGACGGACGCCGAGGGCTGGGACCACGTAGGCTTATCCGTGGGCAACCCTGCCGCCGAGATTACGGGCGTGGCCTGCGCACTTGACGCAACCGAGGCCAACGTGCATCGCGCTCTCGAGGCCGGCGCCAACGTGCTGCTCACGCATCATCCCGTCTACATCAAGGCGCCCGAGGCGTTTTGCCCGCCCAGCGCAACGCGCCCCCAATGCAGCGCGGCACTCTACGAGGCAGCTCGTTGCGGCGTGAGCATCATCTCGCTTCACACCAACCTGGACCGCTCGCACGAGGCGCGCGCCTGCCTAAGTACGCTGTTGGACGCCGTGCCCGAAAGCTCGCTAGAGCACGTGGACGACCCCGAGGCTCGCGGTCTGGGAGCCCTTGCGACGCTCAACGACCCCTGCAGCCTGCGCAACCTTGCCGCACGCGCCGCCACGGCCTTCGGAAGTGATCCACGTGTATGGGGTGAAGCCGATCACCCGAGCCGCACCGTCGCCATTCTGGGCGGCTCCCTGGGCGACTTTGGAGAGCTTGCCATCGCCGCGGGCGCCGACGTTATCGTTGCGGGCGAGGCGGGCTATCACGTGGCGCAGGACCTAGCTCTGCGCGGTCTGGGCATCATCCTGCTCGGCCACGACCGCTCCGAGGAGCCGTTCGTTGATATATTGATGAACTCTGCAGTTGACGCCGGGGTTGACCCCCGTCATGCGATTAAAATACTGAACCCTTGCCAATGGTGGACTGTGACAAAAGGAGAGAACTTATGAGCGCCGGCGCTACGCTACTCAAGCTGCAACAGATCGATTTGGAACTCGCTCGCAACAAGAGCGAACTTGCCAATATGCCGGAGCTCAAAGAACTCGCTTCCAAGCGCAAGACCTATGTAAAGCTTAAGTCCGAGATGACCAAGCTCTATGCTCAGCGCAAGGACCTGGACATTGAGCTCGACGATCTCAACACCACCGAAATCCAGACCAATAACGCCATCGAGGCCGCCAAGAAGCGCCACGTTGACGGCTCTGACTACCGCGAGGTTCAGGACCTGGAGAACGAGCTCGCCACCCTGGCCAAGCGCCTGGACAAGATCGAGCACACCCGCAAGGATGTCGTCATCGCCCACAAGGAGGCGCTCGACCGCGAGGCCCGTGCGCAGGCCATCATCGCCAAGTTCGAGGAGGGCGTAAAGGCCGACACCAAGGCCGCCCGCGCCAAGGCCGCCGACCTCCAAGCCCAGATTGACGCCGCCACCAAGGAGCGCACCGCGCTTGCCGCCACGCTGCCGACCGACGTCCTCACCGATTACGAGCGTCTGCTCAAGCAGTTCCGCGGCCTGGCAGTCGAGACCATCAAGGGCAACATCCCCACAGTCTGCCACACCGCGCTGCAGGCGTCGTCCATGAGCGACCTCAACCACGACGGTAGCGAGATCACGCACTGCCCGTACTGCCACCGCCTGCTCGTGCTCCCCAGCAAGGAAGCCTAACGATGACGGCGGTACCCAACAATTCAATGCAACTTGAGGGAAAAACGATCCTGCTGGGAATTACCGGCGGGATCGCCGCCTATAAGTCGTGCAACATCGTGCGCCTGCTGCAAAAGCGCGGCGCGCACGTCAAGGTTGTCATGAGCGAGCATGCCACCGAGTTTGTGGGCCCGCTCACCTTCCGTGCGCTCACCAACGAGCCGGTTGCCGTGGGCCTGTTCGACGACCCCTCCGACCCCATCCACCACATTTCGCTGGCGCAGGAGCCCGATCTGGTGGTCGTGGCGCCCGCGACGGCCAATATCATCGCCAAGATGGCCAACGGCATCGCCGATGACCTCATCTCCACCACGCTGCTTGCCACGCCGCGACCCATCGTGGTCGCACCCGCTATGAACAACGGCATGTGGAAGGCGCCGGCAACCCAGGCCAACATGGTCACGTTGCGCGACCGTGGCGTCCATGTGGTGGGACCCGGCAGTGGCTACCTTGCCTGCGGCGACGTGGACACGGGGCGCATGAGCGAGCCCGAGGACGTCGTCGAGGCCGTCTGCGAGGTACTCAATCCCGTGCCGCAGGACCTGGCGGGCAAGCGCGTCGTGATTACCGCCGGCCCCACGCACGAGCCGATCGACCCCGTGCGCTTCATCGGCAACCGGTCGTCGGGCAAGATGGGCATCGCCCTGGCGGGGGAGGCCGCTCGCCGCGGCGCTGCGGTCACGCTTGTGCTGGGCCCGACATCGCTCGATGTTCCCCGCGGCGTGGAGTGCGTGCGCGTGCAAACCGCCGCTGAAATGCTGCAGGCAGCTCTGGGCGCCTTTCAGACGGCTGATGCGGCCATTTGCGCGGCCGCCGTCGCCGACTACACCCCCGCAGCCCCTGCCGACCATAAGCTCAAAAAGGCCAACGAACGCTTGGATCGTATCGAGCTCGTCGAGACCGTTGATATTTTGGCCGAGCTCTCGCGCCAGAAGGGTGAGCGCCGTGTGATTGGCTTTGCAGCCGAAACCGATAACGTCGTGGAGTACGCGCAACACAAACTTGCCCGCAAGGGTTGCGATGCCATTATCGCCAACGATGTCTCACGCGCCGATTCGGGCTTTGGAACCGATACCAATAAGGCCTGGATTGTAAGCACAGCAGGGACGCAGGAACTTCCCGTGCTAACAAAACCCCAGCTCGCAGATACAATTTTGGACTTGCTCAAAAATTATTAAAAAAGTTCTTGCACAAGGCCAAAGTTTCGGGTTAATATACTTCCTGTTGCGAGCGAGAGCAGAGCAACAAACAAAAGCTTCGGGACGTGGCGCAGTTTGGTAGCGCACTTGACTGGGGGTCAAGGGGTCGCTGGTTCGAATCCAGTCGTCCCGACCAGAAGTTTGCAGGTCAGGCACCTAGTGCCTGACCTTTTTTGTTTTAAGCAATTGCTTAATTTTGATTAAGCAACAGGGTGCCAAAAATCTACCTACGCGATAATCACCTTTTGCGGCTACTTGCGCGTTTTGCACGCGCTTGAGCCGATTTATTAACGCGAAATGATTCTACATACGCGTAGCAGATAATGGCGGGGGAGTGCGGCAGGCGCTCTGAGAGCCGCTGTATGACCCCATGCCTCCTTAACTCGATAATTTGTGTTTCGAGCCACGAATCAGTCGAGCAATTGCCAAAAGAAAGGCCCATGCAGGATTGCACGGGCCTTACATCAGATCAAATTTGAGCTAGAAGCACCAAACGGGGCAGACGCAACACCATCTCGTCGCGGCCTCGGCGAGCGACATATCGCAGTCGAGGTAGACATCGAGGAAGTCGTCAGATTCCGCACAGGGGGACCGCGATGGTGGCCACCGCGCCGCCCGAGGGGCTGTTGGCGAGCG
>CATZIU010000030.1:0-25524 GCA_958420165.1 uncultured Collinsella sp.
GCGGCAGCGGCGCGCGGGTCGGTTGAGGTGGTGGGCATATGCAGTCTCCTTTGACGCCCCAGCGGGGGCGAATCGAGTCGAATCCTCGTGAGTATACCCATATGGGGCCCTCGACCAATCTGCCGCACGAGCGTGGATTTTCGGACACACGAGCGTGGAAATTCGGACGCAAATTGAACGAGAGTGGATTTTCGGACGGAAACAGCCCCAAAACGCCAAAAAACCGTCCGGAAATCCACTCTCGATTCCTGACCGTCCATCACTCATGCATTTCTCATCTCTCATTCGTCACTAATACGAGAGATAACAGAAAGACGAGAGATAAATATGAGAGATAACTGATCAGCAAAGAGACAAGCAATCATGGTATTGTCTCAATACTGATTGTTCTACCAGCAAAAACATGTTTAAATGAAACAAATGGCAGATATCTTATCTTTCATCTCTCACTTATCTCTAATATGAGAGATAGCAGAAAGATGAGAGATAATTACGAGAGATAACTGAGAGACGAAGGAAATCTATTCGCGGCATTCTCCGCCGGGCCGAGCGAAAGGACATGCAGATGAACGAAAACGAGCTGACCGGTCTGCTCGAGTCTTTAAGGCGCATGGGCTCGGACGATCTTAACGTCGAGGTCAAGGAGAGCGCCACGACGCTTTCCCGCGACGTATGGGAAACGGTTAGCGCATTCGCGAATACCGCTGGCGGAATTATCGTGCTCGGCGTGAGCGAGCGCGCGGGCTTTGTCCCGGTTGAGAACTTTGAGACCGAGAAGGTGCTCAACCAATTCGTAGCGGGCATGGGTGATGCCGGCGGGCGCGGAAAACTGGCCAATCCGCCCAAATACACCATTGAACGCGTGGAGCTCCAGGGCACCGTGGTTCTGGTCATCACGATTGAGGAGCTCGACCCGTCGAGCAAGCCTTGCTATGTAATAGAGCGGGGCGCCCAGGGCGGCAGCTACAAGCGCATCGATGACAAAGACGTGCCGCTTTCGTCGACTGAGGTCCTGTCCTTGTCATCGTATGAACGGACGAGCCCCAGTGATCGCGATGCAGTGCCCGGCGCGGTCGCAGGCGATCTTGACGAGGTCCTGGTCGACCGCACGATAGAGCGTGCTTTCTCGCTGACACCTCGTGCAATGCGCGGCGCGCCGGACAAGAAAACGAAGCTGGAGCGCCTGAATTTCCTCGACTCCCAGGGCAATGTTACTAAGGCCGGGCTCCTGGCCGCGGGCGTTTACCCTCAGCAGTTTTATCCCAAGCTCTTCATTGATGTGGCTGTCCATGCGGGAACTCAAAAGGGCGCTGCGGGACCGCTAAGGTTTATGGACCGCACAGTCTGCGAGGGCACCCTGGGCGAGATGATTTCGGATGCTGTCGCGGCTGTCGCCAAAAACCTGCGCCGCACCTCGACCGTCCAAGGCATTTCGCGTATCGACTCGCTGGAGATTCCCGAGGAGGTCCTGCGCGAGGCAATCGCTAACGCGGTTATCCACAGGGAATACGGGGATCGGTTCTGTGGGCAATCGATCGCCGTCGACGTTTTTGACGATCGTATCGAGGTGGTGAACCCCGGTGGCCTTTATGGCGGAAAAACTCGTGAGAACTTGTTTGATGGCAGCTCGCGGTGCCGCAACGCGACGCTCGTGAAGCTCATGTCGCTTGTCCCGTTGCCCGATGGCGCGGGCTCGCCTGCCGAGGGTAACGGTTCGGGTATTCCGATGATGCTCGATGCTATGCGTGCGCACGGTCTGGCTGAGCCCCTGTTTTGCCCTGGTTTTGACCGGTTTAAGGTTGTCCTCTATCGCTCCAAGGTTGAGCAGGTCGATCATGGTGGGGACCTGATCATGGCGGCCCTAAAGCGCTATGACGAGTTGGGAACGCGCGAGCTGGCAGAGCACACGGGGCTTACGGTCTCCCAGGTTAGGACGCGCGTCAATGCGCTTATCGCGCAGGGCAAGCTAGAGCCTACGGCCGCGGCGACGAGCCGTAACCGCAAGTATCGACTAACAGGGCGTGCAGAGCAGATGCGCTAGCGAATGTCGATGGCGGCGACTGCGGCTACTGCACGAGCGTGGATTTTCCGACTGTCCAATAATCCACGCTCGTGTGGTGCCCGCTGTGCCCGCTGCCGAGCCAAAGTGCGCTAGGCCCCCACCATCCCGCCATTTCACGCACCGCACATCGAAACCTGCGGCAAAGCAGTTACAATAGCCCAATGTGCATCGCGCACGACGATGATATCGGCGCCCGCGACTGGGGGAGAATACATGGCAGAGCAACAGATAGCGTCGGGGACCAAGCTTCAGGTGGCATTCGACGTGCCCATGGGCCAAAAAACCGACTTCAACATGCTCTCCACGTTCAAAGAGAACCTGGACGAGGCGTACTTCCTTATGAGCGCTCCCATGCTCGCCGGCAAGCCGCTCATCATGGACGAAAACCAAAAGCTCCTGCTGCAATACAAAGTGGGCGAGGAGACGTTCGTGCTGGCCGGCTATCCCGAGGCAGTCGAGAAAAAGGGCATCCGCACCTACTGGAAAATGCGCAAAGTCGCCGAGCAGCGCACCTTTGTCAAACGTCGCGACGAGCGTTTTAAGGTCGCCATGCGTCTGACCTACCAACGCGACAATGCGCCGACCCCCGAGCCCGAGGACGCCATGACCATCGACGTCTCGGCCGGCGGCCTGGCCATTTACCTCAACGATTACCCCGACGTGGGCGAGGCCCTGGCCGTACAAATGCCCGCGATTCGCCTGCAGGGCGAGCGCCACGAGCTGCCCGAGCAGTTGGGCATTGTGTGCTGGGTGCGCCGCGCACCCAAGGGCAGCCTGTACCGCAACGTCTGCGGCCTGCAGTTCCGCTACGCCGACGACATGGAGCGCGAGCTCGTCAAAGAATACGTCGGCTACATCCGCGCCAAATATAAGCTCTGATCGCCATGGCACTGTTCAAGCGTAACGACAACAAAGATCAAGCTGCCGAGGGCATGGCTGAGGATATGGCCGAAGGCGCGGCCGAGGACACGTCGCAGGATGCGCCCGGCTCCAATGCCGAGGACGCGCCCGGCGAGGACTCCGCACCCGAGCAGGCTCCCGCCTCCCGCAAGCGCTTCGGCAAGCCCGACCGCAAGCCCAAGCCCAAGCGCAACCTCCGCGGCGTGGTGCGCATCGAGGAGCTGGAGCAGGCGCTGGCCGACCAGGACCTCGACGACATCGACCCCGACGCGGTCGTGTCCATGTATATGCCCAAGCGCCGCATGGAGCGCATCGGCGCGGCGCTGCTGCGCATGGACAAGCTGCAAAAGGCCCTCGTGGTGCTGGCGCTTGCCTTTGGCGTGCTGTTCGCCCTGTCGTTTATGCAGGAAAACATGGGCAACTTCACCATCAACCTCAACCGCCTGGAGCTGTTCCGCCGCGGCGTGGCCATTGCCGACAACGGCGACTTCAACAACGCCACCGCGCGCCTGGCCGCCGACGCCTTGGACAACGGCACCAATATCGCTGCCGAGGACCTGCCCGACAACCTGGACGATATCGACGGCAGCCACAACGGCAAGAACTACGTGGCGTACACCTTCTATATCCGCAACGCCGGCAAGACCGATCTGGGCTACAGCGCCAAGCTCAAGGTGGTCAGCGCCAGCAAGGGCGTGGAGAAGGCCGCGCGCGTGAGGGTGTATCGCAACGGCGAGCCCACCACCTATGCGGCGGCTGCAGCCGATGGTAACCCCGAGCCCAACACCGAGCCGTTTGCGTCCAAAGACGTGGTAACGACCATTAGCCACAAAAACTTCCGCGTGGGCGATGTGGACAAGTACACCGTGGTCATTTGGCTGGACGGCGACGACCCGGAGTGCGTGGACAAGATCATCGGCGGCGCGGTGGAGTTCGGTTTTGACTTTGATTCGTCCGAGACCGACGATTCGAGCCTGTTCGTTAAATTCGTACAGGATATTGCCGACACCCTGACCGGCAACGACCCCATTAGCGCGAGCGGCAACGAGGCGCCCGATTACTACAAGGAGCACAACGTAACCTGGAGTAACCGTCGCAACCAAAAGAACTCGCCCGCAGGGGACGGGGACAAGTAGAACGAACAAGCGCCGGGCCGGAATCGATTTTCCGGCCCGGCGCTTTTGGTGATGGCTTATGCCGCGGTTTTGCCGTCGGAAGCGGTGGCGGCTGAGGCGTCGTCCAGCAAGAACAGCCGCAGTGCGAGCTTGATCGCATAGCCCGGCTTGACCTGCGCTGCGTTGCTCGGGCGTTCGTCCAGGTCGCCGCAGTAGGCGTAGAGGTCGCGGATGAGGTCCGCGCCCGAGAGCGTGAACATGTAGCCGGCGTCCGAAAGCGCGTTGGGCGCTGTAGGCAGCCCCGCAGCCGCACAAAAGCTCGCAAGGTCGGGACCCATGACGGTCTTGTAGTCGATCGCGGTGCCACGGTCCCGTGCGGCCTGCTCCTGCTTGCGGGTGTACGACAATGCCGCCGCCAGTACAAAGCTGGGCGTGGGCGCATTGACGTCGTCGGTGGTGGCGACGAGCTTACCGGCCGCCTGCGTGACCAGCCAGGCGACTTCGCGCTGGCAGCGAACGGCCTTGCGCGTCACCGGCTTGATCGATCCGGCGGAAACGCTTCCCTTGGGTTGAGCGGTGGCAGCCATGAGCCCTCCCAACAAAGAGCCTGTTTAGCAGGCAAAAGTGACACGTGCCACACCAATATAGCAGTGGGGAAGGGCTGTAGTGAAGCTCGGCAGAGGGTGAATGTATGCGATGGCGTGGCACTGCGGCCGCAAGGCTTAAGGGGGACTTATGACTGCGCGGGAGAGAGATCAAATAAGGTAAACGATGTTCACATAGCACCACATATAACCCGAGGTAGACCTATGAATCTGCCGGAATGTAGGCTGCCGAAAACTCATAAGGAAATCGTAAGAATTGTGGTATTCTCAATTTCATGTCTAAAGGATGGGCAAGCAACATCCAACACGAAAGCGCGGGCTCCCCTTCCGGGCTTCTCGAGGGTCATCTGGGATGAATGGGGAAAGAAAGGGGTCCGCATGGATACCAAGGCATTAAAGAAGCAGATGGGCGCCGCCATCGCCATGGTCCTCGTGGCAGCCGTAGCCCTCGGCTCCGCCACCTTCGCATGGTTTGTGACGAACAACAAGGTCGACGCCACCACGAGCACGATCTCCGCTCAGTCGAACGCGGCGTTTATGACGATTGCGAATGGTACGACGGGTGCGAAAGACAGTGATGAGACATCGGTCAAAACTGAGGTTGGCACCAAGCCTCTTTTCCCCGCTACCTATGGTGAAGAAACCGGTTCGACCAAGGGCACTTGGATGACCGGCTTTGGCACTGATCTCGATCACGGCGACCTTAAGGGGTCTCTTGTCAAGTGCATGGATCCGAACGGAACCGCGACTGCTGGTACCACTGCCGCTGCGCTCGCGGGTGATTACATTCTTCAGCAGAACTACAACATCAGCTCTAAGGGTCAGAACCTAACTGGACTTCAGGTCGAGAAGGTCACGGTCGCGAAGGATTCCACGTCGGACTCCGAGCTTGCTAAGGCGCTTCGCGTGCTCGTCACTGATGATACGGGCAACAATTGGGTTGTTTACGGGCAGAAGACCGATAGCGAAGAGTTCGAGTGCAAGCTCTCCTCCGATGGCAGCAACGCTGCGACCGTATCCCTTGGTAACATTACCGCGAAACAGGACACCGCGGTCCACGTGTATCTCTACTACGAGGGCAAGGACGCCAAGGTCACCACGAGGAACCTGCAGAACGACAAGTTGACTGCGACTGCAAAGGCAACTGTGTTCTTCACCGCCACTGCGGACAACAAGTAATCGCAGCTACGATTTATGGCTTGCAAGGGTAGGTTCCCGGCCCGGGATCCTGCCCTTTTCCTTAACGAGGGGAGGCGACGGGTATGCACGATTCAGTTAAGAGGCTTAAGGTTCAGCTTGTTGGGGCGGCGTTGACCGTCGTCGTCTCGGCGGTGGCGCTTTCTGCAACTACCTACGCATGGTTTGTCACGAACAGCAGGGTCCATGCAACCACAAGCACCATTTCCGCTCAAGCGAATGGCATGGTACTCCAAATCGTTGAGGGTGACACACCCGACCACGGCTCCGACACCTCCACGGTCGCTTCCGCAGCCGGTCACGAGATTAGCCCTTCATCGACGAACGATGCCAAAAACTGGTACGTTCCCCAAAGCTGGCAGGGCGTTAATGTGAGCACCTATCAAAAGGTCGACACATCCATTTCGGGTGAGAATCCCGGCAAGTACACTATTCAAGGCAACGATTACTATGCATTCACCGTTGCGAATTACACGCTGTATACCGTGGCGAACACCGGCGTTGCCGACGTGTATTTGGATGCGAGCAACGGCTCGCTCATAACGATTACGCAGCATGGCGGCACGCAGAAATGGTTCGACAAAATCAAAGACAGCCTGCGCGTGGGCATTGTAATTAACGGCGAGCTGCGCGTTGTCTATGCGCCAGCTGCTCCCTCGACAGCCGATACGGGCAACGATGTGACTACCGTTGCAGGTTGGTCGTGTGTCAACTCTGAATCTCTGAACGAGGTTGTTGCCCCTACGTATTTGCATCTTTCTGGCACCGATTCGCTCGATCAAAACGGCAATAACTGGGGTGCCACGAAAGCGGGCGAAGGCTACATTAGGCCGAGCGGCAACGCGCAAAAGGTCGCTTCGAACGTCGATTACAACGGCACGAACATGAAAGTTGTCGTTTGGATGGAAGGCACCGACAGCGATTGTCAGAATATGTCTGGCCTCGATGTGGGCGAAGGAAGCCCGACCTTTGACGTAACGGTCAGCTTGGTTGGCATCGTAGCTGATTCAAAGTAGTGTAAACGCTGCTAGCAACTTTGATAAAAGACGAGGGCCAGTTCAGGTTTGAACTGGCCCTCGTCTTGTTTATATCAATATTGGTTCGGCTATAGCCCGTACACCGCAACCATGGCCTCGCCGATGCGGTGGGGTACGCCGGTGACATGACCAGGCAGTCGTTCTGGTTCAATAAGGGCTATCTGGAGCACATTCTGGGGCTGTAGCCTTCGAGTTGGCAATTCGGCTACTTGCGCATACTCGATTTACGAGGATTTTCACACTCGATTTTCGAGGAAATCTGGACTCGATTTTCGAGCTTTGCCCTACAGGTAAATCCCCTCGAACAGGGTCTTGTGGAACTGGGTGTGGTGGCCGCATGCCCAGGTGAAGAGTGCCTGGTCAAAGTCGCCTTTGGTGGCGGGGATGCCATAGACGCCAGCGACTTCCACGCGCACGAACTCCAGCGCGGGCAGCTTGTTGATGGCCGTGAGCGCAAACGGCGACGTGGGCTCCTCGAACAGGTAATGGCTGCCTTGCAGCGCGCCGCAGCCGGTGCAGGTGCTGGCGAGCGATACGGCCTTGGTGGTGCGCGACGTTACGGGCTTGTAGCCGCAGCGCTCGCGCAGGTAGTCGCGGATCTCGGCCGGCACGCAGCCCAGCGCGGGAACGATGGCTATGGCGTTGGCGCGGGCGGTGTCGATCACGATGTGGCCCGCGTCGTCCATGGCGGGCGCAGCGCTGGGCGTAGCCTTGCTGCCCGAGTCCTCGGCCGCCCAATACGGAATGCCAAAGGCCGCGACCGTCGTCTGCTCGTGACACTTCCAACATTCGCGCTTGCCCAGCACCAGGTAGATGTAGGGCGCGCTGGGGTCGGAGCGATCCACGCCGGGCAGCCACGCGGCAAAGGGCTCGGGGTTGACGCCATCGGGCACGTACCAGATCTTCTTGACCCGGTCCCACTTGGCGCCCAGGGCCTTGGCCTCGTCTTTGTGCGAAAAGGGAACATCGAGCTCGGTGCGCATGGCGGCTCCTTTGTGCGGCTTGCGGTGCATGTGCTCCAAGGATACCCCAGCGTTGGGTGCTCGATGCGCACGACTGGGGCCGGCGGTGTCTGAGCCGGTGACCGATGGCGTCTGCTGTCTTAACAAGGCGATTGCGGTTTGGCGTGCGGTCGCTGGATGGATGCTTCGACCGTCCAAGAAGTAGCGGGGTGTTTTGGCGGGGGCGTGCCGTCAAGCAAATGGGCAAGTGCTTGGTCAGCTTTTGGCCAGTTGAGCGGCAACCTTGCCAAAATCTTGACGGATTTGCATTTAGACGTCGACGAATGAACACTTTGGTTGCACCGTGGCAAAAAACCGCTGGTCGTTTGCCGAAAACTCGCCGGAGTCGCGAGCCGTCTCCGATGCACATGCTATCTTCGCGCCATGAGTTACTTCATCGTTTCACATAACGCTGCACTGGCGCTCTTGGCGCACATCCCGAACCCGCGCTTTGGGGATTCGGAACCAGAGGTCGTGTCGATCGCGGGCGCCTGCGCGCTCTCGGATCAAGAAGCGCAGGAGGTTATCGATCGCTATGACCTGGGAATCGATACGCTGGATTTGCTGGTGCCGTCGCGCGCCGACCGTCGGCGGAGCAAGCACGTTAAGACGCATCTGTGCACCAACGAGCTCCCGGCAGGTTCGTTTATCTCGCTGGGCCACTGGATGGGCGACCTGGATGCATACGTGTGCTCTCCCGAGCTGGCGTTTTTGCAGGCAGCGCACGATGGCGATGCGGCGGCGGCCATCTATGCCGGCTATGCCATGACATCGGACTACCGGCTGGATAACCTTGCTCCCGGCGGGGTAACAAGCAGGGATGCGGGCATGCGCGACGGCAGGCTCACGACCAAGGAGCTCATTGCGGCGTACCTTGACCGGGCGTCAAAGGTGAGGGGCGCCGCCAAGGCGAAGGCGTTGCTTCCGTGCGTGGAAGAGGGCTCACGGTCTCCAAGGGAGTCGGGGCTTTGCATGTTTATGTCGCTACCTGCGTATTACGGCGGGCTTGCGCTGGGCAAGGCCGAACTGAACAAGAAGTACTTCATTCGCGACGGTTACAACGATGGGCGCAACCGCAAACTGCGCGTGTTGGAGCGCACACCCGACATAACGCTTACGGCGAAAGCAGAGGTGGGCTTGGATAAAGTAAGGGCTGGCTTGCTGCCCGAGGTGTTTACCGCACTGGTCGATTACGACAGCGATGCCATCCATGACGGAAGCGAGAAAATCCACAAGGATGCCGAGCGCCGTAACGAGCTGCAGATGCTCAATGAGGTCGCGTACTTTACGGTGACGACTGACCAGGCGAGCGACTACGAAAAGCTCGTTCGCCTGTGCGAGCGCATCCGACGCAAGCTGCATCGTCGCAAGCGGCCCATATTTTACAAGCCTATGACTGAGGAAGCGCGATATTTGGCACAGGCGCGCCTCGAGACAAAGCGGTTTAAGCTCTGGCAGACCGTTATTGAGGCGCATCAGTATTGGTAGAGCGGGCCTTTGGCGGCGGAGGGGTGCTGCCGTATTGAAGGTGAATGGTTTCCTGCGAAGTGAACGAGCGTTTTTGGACCCCCGAAGCATCCACACTTTTTGGCGCCAAAACCGCAGGATTCTAACGACAAAACCGCAGGAAATGAGCCGCCAAAAGTGTTGATGCTCCGGGGGTTCGTTTTGGCTCGTTCACTTCGCGGGAAACCATTCACCTTCGATTTGCGGGGGTCGCCCGGATATGGCTGCGAGGCCCATTCGGGCCTGATCGGGGCGCTCGCTGGGGTTGTTTGGGCGACTTTGGGCTTGGCTGGGGTGGCCTCCGGTGTTGTCGAGACCACTTTGGGCTCGATTGGTGTGGTTGCTGGCGTTGTTGAGACGGCTTTGGGCGCCGCGACGCCCGCATGGCTTGGCGGCGTAAAACAAAACAGCTCAGAGGCGAAGCCTCTGAGCTGCGAACATTTGGTGGGCGTTAGAAGATTTGAACTTCTGACCTCTTCCGTGTCAGGGAAGCGCTCTCCCCCTGAGCTAAACGCCCGATCAAGGGTGCGCGAGTGCGCAGGGAATAATATAACGGAGCTCCCGCCCAGTGGCAAGAACTATTTTTTAAAAAGCGGCGATTTGCGACCCTATCCGCCCCGATGTAGCGCGAACAGCACGCGGAAAGTCGCGTTTGTATCCCCGACGAACAGCACATTCGCGTAGAATAACTCCATTATGGGCAAATGGTGTCCAGGCAGTTCACAACACGGCATCTGGGGGAGGGGCATGTCGGACGCGCGCTCGCTGCGAAAACAGTTCAATCGCATGCTCGCCACGTTGCTGGTGGCCCTTGCTGCTGCCGGAGCCGTAACGTATGCCTGGTACATCTACAACGCCAACCGCCATATCACCGACGTCAAGATGGCCGCGGGCACGGGCGTGACCTTCCTCATCTCCAACGAATACGACGGCGAGTACAAGACCAACGCCGGCCTGAGCTTTGCGGGCCTGCTCGATCCCGTCTCGACCGACAACGTGCTCAACGGCTTTCAAAAGGTAACGGGCTTTACCGGCGGAACCACGCAGGACTCGCTGTTTGCCAGCATGTTCGGCGCCGCCGAGCATTCCGACCACTACAAGACCTCCCTGTACCTGGCCACTAACTCGGCCGCAACCGACGTGTACCTGTCGGGTATCGACTTTACCGAGCAGGATCCGGCAAGCCCCATCTCCACCGCCCTGCGCGTGGGGCTGGTCGCCTATGCTCCAGGGCAGGGTGACACCGTTGCAGGCCAGTGCGTCTTTGAGGTCTCGGGCGAGCACAATCCCCAGGCGCGCTATAACACGCTCGATGGTAAGGACGCCGGCGAAAGCGAGCAGAACCACCTGGTACTCGACAGCACCCGCTCCGATGGTTCCACGGTCCATTTTGACCAGCTGACCAGCGCAAACTTCTGCGACTACAACGAAGACACCGGCATCGTGAGCCTCAAGGAGGCCACGACCAAGATCTGCAGCCTGCCCGCCGCTGCCAAGGGCGCCAACCGCAGCACGCCCGTGCGCGTGGATGTGTACGTGTGGCTGGAAGGCTGCGACCCCGACTGCACCAACAATCTGGCCGCCACCAGTCTGCAATCGCTGGCGCTGCGCTTTGCCGGCAAGCGTTCGTAAGGGGGTCGGGGATGAGTACATCGAACATCAAAGACATCCTAAGCTCGCGCCGCCGCATGGTTGCTGCGGCCGCATGGATGCTGGTGCTGGTAGCTGCCCTGAGCGCCGCCACCTACGCCTGGTTTAGCAACTCGCGCTACACCAACGTGACGCCCGTGGCGCATACGGTAAGCGACGAGAGCTCCGATCTGCAGATTGGCCTTTCGGCCAACGGGCCCTGGGACACGACGGCCACACTTGCCGCCGCCGACAAGACGCTCTATCCCATCTCGACGTCGGACCTCTCCCGCTTTTGGCGCGGCACGTTCCAAAACGCCGCGGGCATCACGACCGACTACGCCGACTGCACCGCGCAGCTGGACGGCTACGCTCTCTCGGGCACGCTGTACCTCAAGGGCAGCGACAGCGCGCTCAACGTGTACCTGTATCAGGGCCAGATGAGCGTGACGAGCGATCCGCAGCTGCTTGCCGCATTGCGCCTGGGTCTTGTGATAACGACCCGGTCGGGTACGCAAACGCACATCTTTACCTGCGACGACCTGGGCAGCACCGCGGGTGCCACCAGCAGACGTACCACCGCGCAAGACGGCGTTGTCGTGGCAGCGGGCGCCTCGGGCTGGACCTATACCGCTGACCCTGCGCGCGCCATAAGCGCCTACAGCATGGACGGCACCGGTGACACGCCCACGGCGCGCGCGGGCGCCACGCCCATCTGCACGCTGGCCGCCAACGAGGTGGCAAGCGTTCGCTACGTTGTGTACATGGAAGGCTGCGACGCCAATTGCATCGACGAGGCCCAAGCCCGCGATGTGGTGCTGCAGCTTGCCTTTGCTGCGGCCAAAGCATAAGGGGGCGAGCGACATGAAAGATCAGAAGCACATGCCAGCAGATAGCTGCGAGGCCAAAACCCAGAGTGAGAGCCCCGCGGGCTCCTCCAGCGTAGCCGCCGAGCGCCAGGTCCTCGAGGACGTCGTCACCCGCCGCCACGCTGGGCGCCGCGACCTACGCTTGGTTCACGAACAACATGAAGGTCAACACCAACTCGGTGAGCGTGCACAGCGACACGTCCAAGCTGGTGCTGGAGCTGGGTGACGCCGACCGCGGCAGCTGGTCGCAGCAGGGTGACGTTTCCCTAACTTCCAACGCGACCGGCGCCGTGACGCTCTACCCGGTCTCGACCTTTGACCTCAACGGCTTTGCTGCCTGTGCGCAAAACAACTCTGCCGGCGATGCCACGGTGTTTGAGCAGGCAAAAGACAACGGCTCCGCGTTCTATCACGGTTGGATCGACCTGCGCCCCATCATTACCGGAACGGGCGCCAGCAAAGTAAGGGGCAAGGTCAACTTGTATCTGGCCGAATCGCTGGTCCCGCAGGGCGCCGATGCCGAGCTGCTACGCGCAGCCCGCGTGGGCATAAAGATCTCGAGCGGTAACCAGGTGCTTGCCACCAACATTTTTGAGCTCGACAGCTCTGATAGCGGCCATCGCGACGAGCATCCCGCGACCGCGCCTTCGGGCCTGGCGGGCTACACCGAGGGCATGCTCCTGGGTTGGCAAAACGGCCAGCTTGCTTGCGGTGCCAACGTAACGCAGGACCCAGCCGCCTTTACGCTGGACACGAGCGAGACGGCCGCGCGTCCGCAAAACACGCTTGCCACGCTTGGGCTTGGCCAGACCTATCGTTTGGATATCTATTACTACATCGAGGGCACCGATCCCGATAGCGCCGACTATCTCTATCAGGATCCGGGCACCTTGCACCTGGCGCTCTTTGCGACCTTGGACGGTGAGTAGCCATGACGCGTAAGCAACCCGCCGCCAACTGCACGCCCGCCACCGGCAAGCCCAATGCCGCCGCGCCCGCCGACACCGACCTGCGCCGCAAGCTCACCACCACTGTGGTGCTGGTGCTGTTTGCGCTGGTGGCGATAGCCATGGCAACCTTCGCCTGGTTCTCCATCGCCGATAGCGCCAAGACCCGCATGCTCATGATCGACGCCAACGCTGACGGCTCGCTGCGCTTTGACCTGGACGAGCATGCCGCGTTCGACGAATACGTGCACAGCCTGGGCTTTGATCAGATTTCGGCGCGCATCGCCAGCGAAAAGGGCGTGGACATCGACGCGTCCAAGCTCAAGCCCGTCACCACGAGCGACTGCCAGACCTTCACCTTCGAGGACGGCTCCACCGCCGACCCCGCCACCGGCGCCTACCTGGAGTTCACGCTGCACTTTATGAGCAGTACGGACCTGCGCGTTCGCCTGACCGGCCAGGATGGTGACGGTGGCGTGTCCGGCACGCGGTTTAGCTCCGACACGCAGGGCATGGCCAGCGCCATGCGCATGAGCTTTACCGCCGACGGCCACACCTGGGTCTACAACCCCAACGGGGGCGGGGGCTCATCCGGCGCGGCCACCGTCTTTGGACTCGACTCGGGCACGGCCACCGCGGCCAGTGACATGTTCGACCTGATAAAAGATACGGATAAGCCGGTGACCGTTCGCATATGGCTCGAGGGAACGGACCCAAATTGCACTAATATGCTAAAGGGAGCTAACTATTCGGTTTCGATGCGCTTCGAGGGCATCGAGGAACAGTAGATATGCACGGCGGCTGCCCGGCCGCGCACGACCTAGACAGACACGGTAGTAAGGGACATCATGCAATCTGTTAAAAAAGTCGCATCCATCGCGTTGAGCGTCGTCATGTGGATCATCATCCTGGTGGCGGCCCTGTATGCGTTTACCACGCTCGCCACGCGCGAGGACGGCAGTGTCTCTGACATCGCCGGCTTCACCCCGCTTGCCGTGCAGTCCGACTCCATGGCGCCAACGTTTAACAAGGGCGACCTCATCTTCATCAAAAAGTGCGACACCTCCAAGCTCGAGGTGGGCGACATCGTGACGTTCCATACCATCATCGACAACGAGTATGCGCTCAACACGCACCGCATCGCCGCCATCGACGAGGTTAACGGCATGCGCAGCTTTACCACCAAGGGCGATAACAACGACGTGGCCGATACGCACATCATCAGCGATGGCGACATCGTTGGTAAGTACCTGTTCGCGTTGCCGCAGATGGGCAAGGTCATGGACTTCCTGTCCAGCTCCATGGGCTTCCTCATTGTGATCGTGCTGCCCATGCTGCTGTTCTTTATCTACCAGGTGTATCACCTCATCGTGGTGGGCATGAACCTCAAGCGCGCTATGGCCGAGGAGGACCGCCTGGCCGCCGCGGCCGCCATCGTGGACGCCGAGGGCAAGGGCGACACCGCAACCGTCACGGCCGATAACGCCGCCGAGCAGCTCGCCCAGGCCGAGGCCAAGCTCGAGGAAGCCCGTCGTCTGAAGGCCGAGGCCGAGGCGGCGATGAACGCAACCAAGCAGGAGGGTATCGACGGTGAGTGAGTTTCTGGGATTTGCCTGGGAGCTGCTGGCAAAGGTCGTCTACAACGTCGTTGCCGTCGTGAGCTCCATCCTTAACCTGCTGGTATTTGGCTGGGTTGAGTACTTCAACATCTTTATGACCTACTTCACCACGTTTGACCTGGTGGGCAAGATCGGCGCGGTCATTCTGCTTGCCATGCTCATCGCGGTCCCCGTGCTGATTGTGGCCATTCTGGTCCACCGCTACCGCATCAACCGCCGCCTGCATCGCGACGACACGTCCAACAAGGCGCTCTATCGCGAGATCGGCCGCCTGAACAAGCAGGTGCTCGACCTCATGGACGAGAAAAACAAGCTGCTGGCGCTTAAGGTCAATGCCATGGGCGGCACCAAGCAGATTCCGTACGTGGGCGCCTCGGTCCTGGCCGACGATTACCTGCCCACGGTGGGCAACGTGGTGGGCGCCGCTGCGGGTGCTCCTGCGGGCGAGGGCGCCACGGCTGCCGTGGTGTCGGGCAACGCGTCGCTCGCGCTCGATGGCGCGGGCGTTAAGGACGCCGCGGCCGCCATGGCCAAGGCCACCGTCGAGGCCAAGACCCTTGCCGAGGAAAAGGAAATCGCCCAGGCCAACCGCTTCCCCAAGCTGTCCCTTGTGGACCTTAAGTACCGCGACTGGGAATCGCCGGCCTACGACGATGCCATCTCGCTGGAGGACTTTGTCGACAGCTTCCGCGCGTTCGCCTGCAGCCAGATGAAGCTCTACTACACGCCCGAGGTCATCCGCCGCTTTGTGGCCGGCATGGCCGCCTCCAAGCTGCTGATTCTGGAGGGCATTTCGGGTACTGGTAAGACGTCGCTGCCCTACAGCTTTAGCCGCTATCTGGATAACCCCGCGACCATCGTGTCGGTGCAGCCGAGCTTTCGCGATCGCACCGAGGTGCTGGGCTACTTCAACGAGTTTTCCAAGCGCTTTAACGAGACCGAGTTCCTCCGCGCCGTGTACGAGGCGGGCCTTCGCCAAGACCCGTCCATGATCGTGCTCGACGAGATGAACCTCGCCCGCGTGGAGTACTACTTTGCCGAGATCCTGTCGGTGCTCGAGATGCCCAGCCACGACGAGTGGGTGCTCGACCTGGTGCCTACCCAGTGGGCGGCCGACCCCAAGGGCCTGCACGACGGCAAGCTCACCATCCCTGACAGCCTGTGGTTCATTGGCACGGCCAACAACGACGACTCCACCTTTACCATCACGGACAAGGTGTACGACCGCGCGATCCCCATCGAGCTCAACGAGCGTGCCGACGCGTTTGAGTGCGAGCCGCACGAGCGCGTGCACGTGACGGCCGACCACCTGCAGTATCTGTTCCAAAAGGCCAAGGTCGAGTACGTGATCGATGACGAGCTGCTCCAGAAGATGCACAAGCTGGACCAGTACCTGCAGACTCGCTTTAAGCTGGCCTTTGGTAACCGTATCATCAAGCAGATGTACGACTTTATCCCCGTGTACGTGGCGTGCGGCGGCACCGAGCTGGGTGGCATGGACTACATCATCGCCCGCAAGGTGCTCAAGAAGTTTGAGTCCATGAACGTGAGCTTTGTGCGCGACGAGATGAAGGGCCTGATCGAGTACATCGAGAAGACCTTTGGCGAGGGCGGCCTGCCCGATTCCGTCATGTACCTGCAGCGGATCCAAAACTTCTACTAATGCCGTAAGCGCGGGGCGTGGGACAAGACAATCAGTGGCGTTTGCCCTACATGACGTCGCCCCGCCCCTTACCGATCGATCCAACCTATGGAGTAACCCATGTCCGAGACCATTCAGGACCTCTATACCAGCTTCTCCGAGCAGATGGAGCCCATCCAGGAGGACAGCCGCTACTTCCGCTATCTGTTTGAGATGGCGCAGGCCTCGGGCACCACGATCGAGCAGCAGCGCGAGGAGCTCGTCAAGGTGGTGGACGAGGAATGGATCAGTATGATCGAGGACTCGCTCGACGCCATCAACACCATCATCGAAAATCCGCGCCGCTTCATCACCACCGAGGAAGAGGTGGTGCCGGTCTCGCTCGCCAAAAAGATCAGCGCCGACAGCGTCCGTCATCTGAGCCAGAACACGCAGTTTTTGGCGCCGAGCGACGATGGTGGCGTCCACCCCACGCGCATCCTCAACGTCAATACCGTCGAGACGCACGACCTGTACGAGAACCGCTTTATCTACCACCTGATTCAGCGCCTGCTGACGTTTGTGGACAAGCGTACCGACGTGATCTTTTGGTCGACAGGCAACGAGATCCGCAACCGCTTTAAGATGCACAGCAAGATCGACGACGCGTACGAGGAGATCGAGTACAACGTCGAGATGACGGTCAAAAACCGCCAGAGCTTTGCCGAGAACGACGCCGACAACATGGACGTCTTTATGCGCATCGACCGCGTGCGCCGCCTGGTCATGGCGCTGCGCGGTGCGTCGTTCTGCCAGATCATGAACGGCTGCAGCGCGGTTCGCAGCCCCATTCAGCGCACCAACCTCATCATGAAGGACCCCAACTACCGCAAGTGCTACCAGCTGTGGCAGTTTATGGAGCGCTACGACAAGGTGGGCTACAACATCGACGTGCAGCAGCAGGCGCTGGCGTTCGATGACGAGTACATGGTGCAGATGTACACCAACCTCATCAACAACTACACCGTCTTTAAGAGCCTGACCGACGACGAGCGCAACCTGCAGGAGCTCGAGAGCGTGCATCCCGAGCCGGTGGCGCCCAAGTTTATTAAGGAGATTAAGGAGGTGCAGGTCGATAGCCCCGACCTGCCCGATGTCGAGGTCCGTCGCGTGTTTGTGGAGGAGGTCACGCAGGCCCAGCTCGATGCCGAGCAGGCGCTGGCCGAGGCCCGCGAGCAGATTGAGGATCTGCAGGGGCAGCTGAAGTCCTGGAAGGTTCAGGCCCACGCGCTGACCGACGAGCGCGACGACCTGGCAGACGAGCTGGACGAGGCAAAGACGCGCGAGCTGGCGTTGACGCAGCGCGCTCAGATGGCCGAGGCTGATGTTGAGGAACTGCGTGGCTCGCTGGAGGATGTCGAGGCGGGCAAGAAAGCTGCCGAGGATGCTGCCGTTGAGGCGCGCTCGACCGCGGCGGCCCAGCTTGAGCAGATGCGCGCCGAGGCCGATGCCGAGGTGGTTGCCGCCCGTGCCGACGCGGACGCCAAGGTTGCTGCCGCCGAGCAGGCGGCCGCCGAGCAGGTCGCGCAGGTCAAGAGCGAGTCCGCCGCGGCTCTGGCTGCCAAGGCGGCGGCCGATGCCGCCGAGCTGCAGGCCACCAAGGACGCTGCTGCGGCCGAGCTTGCCGGCGTGCGTGAGGCCTCTGCCAAGGAGGTGGCTGCACTGCATGCCAAGCTGGATGCCGCCGAGCTGCAGATTGAGGAAGTGCAGCTGACGGCCGAGCGCGATGCCCGTGCTGCGGCCGAGGCGGCCGACGCCGCTGCTGCTGTGGCGGAGCAGAAGCTCGCCGATACCGTTGCCGCGGCCGAGGAGAAGGTTTCCGCCGCTCAGCAGGCCGCCGATGCCGCGATCGATGCCGCCCGTGCGGCCGCCGATTCTGCCGTCGAGCAAGCTGCGGTGGACGCCAGCGAGAAGGTCGCCGCAGCCGCTACCGAGTGCGATGCCGCCACGCGTGCCGCCGAGGAGGCCCGTGCCGACGCCGACGCGCGTATCGCCGCGGCCGAGCTCGAGGCGGGGGAGCGCATTGAGCAGGAACTCGCCGCCGCCAAGGCCACGCACGAGCACGAGCTCGAGGCCGTCCGCGCGGAGATGCAGCAGCGCTTGGACTCGTTGGCGCACGAGCTGGAGCAGGCCGAGCGCGATCGCGCCCGTGCCGAGCGCCGTGCCGAGGGCAACAGCCTGTCGCGCTATCTGTTGGCCCGCCTGCGCGGCGAGGCTGGCGAGCTGGCTGCGGGTGCCGAGGGCGACGCGGGTGCCGCGACCGATGTCGCGCCTTCTGCAAAGGATGCCGCCGACGCCGCCGACGCCGCCGACACTGCGCTTTCCGCAAGGGACGACGACAAGTGATGAAGCACGTGCTCCGCGTGATCAACGTGCTGGCGACCGTGGTGATCCTGGTCGCCTTTGTGGTGCTGCTGCGCACGGTGTTCACGCCCGCCGGCGAGATTCCCACCATCATGGGCTACGGCTTTATGCGCACGCTGACCGGCTCGATGGAGCCGGCGATTCCCGTGCATTCGTTTATCGTCGTCGATACCGACAACAGCCAGGTCTACCAGGTGGGCGATATCATCACCTTCCATTCGTCCGATGACGCGCTGGAGGGTTCGCTCAACACGCACCGCATCGTTGCCGTGGAGGATGCGGCCGACGGCACGCCGGTCTACCGCACCAAGGGCGATGCCAATCCGGTCGAGGACGCCGCGTCCGTACCCGCCGCCGATGTGGTGGGCCGCGTGGTCTTTGTGTCGGCAGGCCTGGGCGTGGTGGTCTCGTTGCTCACCAACCCGCTGCTGTTCTTCCCGCTTATCGTGGTGCCGCTGATTGTGCTGCTGGTGCTCGAGATTCGCCATATGGTCAAAACCACACAAGAGGTGGCACGCGCCGAGGACGAGGCCGCCCTGCGTGCTGCCGTGGAGCAGATTCGCGAAAAGCGTCGTAGCGAGCAGGAAGGCCAGGACGACGCTAAGGAGCAGAGCGACGGCGAGCATACTGGGGGAAGTGTGGAAACCGATCCCGGCGCCCTGGACGATTCCAACCGATCGGCATAGCTCTTCGGTGCCTTTCGTCCCTGCAAATTGGACGCCCGTAGATGTTCCGAATCGTCTGCTATTTCATACCAATATTCGTGCTACAGTTTGAGCGCTTTGTTGCCAATTGATTTCGGGGGAGTGGAATGGAGCAGGAGCGCTCAGCGCAGCGTGCACGCAAAAAGGCTTCGGTACCGATGATGGCGGCGTCCGATTTTGTCGTGCCCGAGGGAACTGACGAGCTCAGCCGCAGCACCCGCCGTGCATGGCGCGAGCGCCTCAACGATGCGTCGTCGCGCAAGATGATTACGGGCGTTCTGGCCACGCTGGCGGGCGGTTCGTTTTGGGGTTTTTCGGGCACCAGCGCGAGCTTCCTGTTCGATACTTATCACGTTGATACCCTGTGGCTTATGAGTGTGCGCCAGATTCTCGCCGGCCTGCTCTTTATGGCCGTGGTGGTCACGCGCGATCGCGAGCGTCTGGTTAGGCTCTGGACCACGCCCGCCGACCGTAGGCAACTGCTGCTTTTTACCGCTTTTGGCCTGCTGTTCAACCAGTTCTGCTATCTTTCGGCCGTGCGTCTGACCAATGCCGGAACCGCGACGGTGCTCCAGTGCCTGCAGCTGGTCATCATCATGGGTTACGCCTGCGTGGTCGATCGCCGCATGCCGCGCGCTCGCGAGACGATCGGCATTGGTCTGGCCCTCGGTGGCACCTTTTTAATCGCTACCGGCGGCGACCCGACCAGTTTGAGCATATCGCCGCTTGGTCTGGTCGCAGGCCTTATGTGTGCGGTTAGCGCAGCCTGTATGGCGGTGATTCCCGCCAAGATTCTGCCCGAATACGGCAGCCCCATCGTTACAGGCTCTGCCATGCTCGCAGCGGGCGTGGTCTCGTGCGTCTTCGTGCAGCCGTGGGCTCATATGCCGGTGCTCGATGCTGCCGGTATCGAGGCGCTCGCGGTGTTTGTGGTCATTGGCTCGTTTTTTGCCTACATGCTGTATATGCAGGGCGTTAAGGACATCGGCTCGGTGCGTGCGAGCCTCATCGGAACCGTGGAGCCGGTCTCGGCGACCATCACCAGCGCCGTTATGCTGGGCACGGTATTTTTGCCGACCGACTTGATTGGCTTTGTCATGATCATCGTGATGATGTTTCTGACGGTATAGCTCACGCCGCTGCCCAGACGGACACGGTGTTGCACCACAATTTCGTGAATTGGTGCCTGCATCTGGAGTTTAACTGACGATGTCAAATATGTCATAAACTAATAGCGTTATTGACTTTTAGTATTGCGAGGACTCCTCTATGGCTGGTAACCACTTTAAGAACGGCGACGGCGAGCGCCCTGCAGTTCCGCCGCGTTCAAATGGGACTGGAAACGCTGGCGTACCGAGTGGATCCAGCCAAAACGGTGCTGGCAACCGTACGTCTCCGGGCGAAACGGCGATGTTTGCCGCTCTGTACGAACAGTCTCAAAAGGCAAAACAGGCTGGTCGCGTAGGCAGGCAGGCATTTCCGGGCGGGTCGGGCTCTGCGGCTTCGTCGGCCGGGGTCCGTCCGGCGCCAACGGGCGGTGCAAATGTCGCCGGCTCCACTGGCCCCGCTAACAACGCTCATCGCGCCCACAACGCCAGCCCCATCAACTCTGCCAATCCCGCCAATTGTGCTTCTTCTGCTGAAGACGCAGGGCTTACGGGTAACCTAGGCACTATCTATACGGGCGCTTCCGAAACCGGCACGTTTGCCCGTCTCAATGACGACGGCGCCGAGTTTAAGGGCTCGGGCTCTAAAGAAGATTATTACGATTTTGGCTTGAACTACGGCGGTGATTCCTCGACGAGCCCGACCTCGAACGGCCTGGTTCGCCATCGCCATCGCAAGGGCGAGCGCAAGAAGCGTCGCGTTGCAGCCGTTGTCGCTGCCATCGTCGCGGTGGTTCTTGTCGCTTTTGGCGTGAGTGGCTTCATGCTGTTTAACTCGGCAAAAACCGTGAAGAGCCAGGCAAAGGAAACTGTCGAGATCGTCGGCGGCCTTAAGGACAAGGTCACGTCGGGCGATTTTTCGACCCTGCCCGATGATGCGAAAAAGATCGACGAGCTCTGCAGCAGCATGAAGAAGGAGACCTCGAGTCCGGTGTGGACGATGGCCTCGTTCATTCCGGTGTACGGCGGCGACATTAATGCCGCCCGCACCATGGTCGACGCTCTGTCCGATGTTTCGAGCGGCGCGCTGGTCCCCATGGCCGATAATCTCGCTCAGGCAACGCCCGGCAAGCTGTTCCAGGACGGGACAATCAACGTGTCCGCGCTGCAGGCGGTCGCCGATTCGCTCTCCGATAGCTCGAAGGCGTTCAAGGGCGCCAACAAAAAGGTGCAGGGTATTGGCGATACGCATATCGCCCAGGTGACCGAGCTGGTCGATAAGGCAAAGGACGGCTTTGCCACCCTGGACGGTGTAGTCGATGCGGCAGAGAAGATCGCCCCCGTTCTGCCCCAGATGCTCGGCGCCAACGGCCAGACGCGCCATTATCTTGTGCTCGCGATGAGCAATGTCGAGATCCGCGCCTGCGGCGGTTTCCCGGGTTCTCGCGGCGTGATGTCAGTGACTGACGGTAAGCTCGAACTGGGCGATTTTGTCAAAGTCGACATGATGAAAGAGCCCTTGAGCCCGCTTCCCATCACCGATGAAGAGGCAAACTTGTTCACGACCGGATGGGGCCTGACCGGATTCAACACGCTCGGATACACGATGGGCGATGTTACGATGACGCCCGATTATCCGCGTGCGGCTCAGCTTGCCAGCGATATGCAGAAGGCCATTGTCGGAGATGACATCGACGGCGTATTTGCAGTCGATCCGGTATTTTTGCAGTATATGCTCGGCATTGTGGGTGGCACGCAGCTTCCCGACGGCACCGTCGTTGATGGAAGCAACGCTGCAAAGGTGCTGCTGCACGATATTTATTGGAATTACCCGGTAGAGGAACAGGACGCCATTTTTGCGGCGGTTGCCGGATCGGCTTTTAACAAGATCGTGGATGAACTGGGCTCCAGCGATATTACTAAGATTGCCGCCGCCATCGAAAAGGGTGCTTCCGAGGGTCGCATCCTCATGTATTCGAGAAACGATGACGAGGAAAAGGCCGCGAAGGCTCTTGGAATATCGGGCGCCCTCCAAACCGATACGTCGGAGGCTCCGATCTTGGGCGTCTATGTGAATAACTACAGCTATTCAAAGATGGATTGGTTCCTTGATAAGCGAGTCACCATCGATTCTTCGGTTGAAAATGCCGATGGTTCGACGACGTATCGAGTGACCACCACGCTCAAGAACACGATGACTCCTCAGGAGAAGGCCGAGATGCCTGGTTATTTCCAGGGCCATAACGGCATTAGCCAGGATATTGATGACGAGGTGCTGAGGCTCTATCTCTATGCTCCCGCGGGAGGCAGTATTTCGGACATTAAGACTTCGGGCTCCGGTTCTATCGAGATGAACGAAGCGACGCACGATGGTCTGAAGGTTGCATGGGGCGGCGTCCACATGCTTCTTGGACAAGACATAAAGGTCGAGTACACGGTCACGACTTCGAAGGACTCTGGGCACAAAGCGCTTAAGGTTCGCACCACGCCAACCGCTCAAACGTTTGAACAGGATAAGTAAGATATGAAGTACTTTGGCACCGACGGCTTTCGCGGCGAGGCCAACGTTGGACTGACGGTAGAGCACGCTTATAAGATCGGCCGCTTTGTGGGCTGGTATTACGGCGCCAACCGCGGGACCAAGGCGCGCGTGATCGTGGGCAAGGACACGCGTCGCTCGAGCTATATGTTCGAGGCGGCGCTGGTGAGCGGCTTGGTCGCGAGCGGCGCGGACGCCTACATGCTGCACGTGATCCCGACGCCGGGCGTGGCACATCAGACCGTGGAGGGCTGCTTCGATTGCGGCATCATGATCAGCGCGAGCCACAACCCGTTTTGCGATAACGGCATTAAGCTCGTCAACAGCGACGGCTTTAAGATGGACGAGGACGTGCTGGAGCTCATCGAGGATTACATCGATGGCAAGAGCGAGGTGCCGCTGGCCACGGGCAACCATATCGGTGCCACGGTGGACTACATGCAGGGTCGTAACCGCTACATCGCCTCGCTCATTGCAAGCGCGAACTTTTCGCTGCAGGGCGTCAAGATCGGTCTCGACTGTGCCAACGGCTCGGCGTCCTCGGTGGCCAAGCCGGTGTTCGACGCGCTGGGCGCCGACGTGCGCGTGATCAACGCCGCGCCCGATGGCTTTAACATCAACGTCGACTGTGGCTCCACGCATATGGAGCGTTTGCAGCGCCACGTGGTGGAGCAGGGCCTGGACGTGGGCTTTGCCTACGACGGCGATGCCGACCGCTGCCTGGCCGTGGACGAGCGCGGTCGCGTGGTCGATGGCGACCAGATCCTGTACGTGTGCGGCGTGTACCTGAATAAGCACGGTCGCCTTTCGGGCGGTACCGTGGTACCGACGATCGCCAGCAACTTTGGCCTGGTCAAGTCGCTGGAGCTTGCCGGCCTGAGCGCCGTGACCAGCGGCGTGGGCGACCGTCATGTGTATGCCAAGATGCGCGAGGGCGGCTACAGCCTGGGTGGCGAGCAGACGGGCCATACGATCTTTGGCGATATCGAGCGCACGGGCGACGGCATTATGACCTCGCTGCGCGTGATGGAAGTGATTCGTGCCGAGCGCGAGACACTCTCGCAGCTCACGGCTCCGTGCAAGCTGCTGCCGCAGGCTCAGGTCGCCGTGCGCGTGGCGGATAAGGACGCCGCGCTGGGCAACATGGGCGTCCAGGCCGCCATTGCCGAGGCCGAGGCGTCGCTGGCGGGCGAGGGCCGCGTACTGGTGCGCAAGAGCGGAACCGAGTCGGTGATTCGCGTTTTGGCTGAGGCTCCGGACCAATCGGCCGCCGACGCCGCTATGAAGCGCATCGCCAACGCGCTGGAAGCTTTATAGTTACGCGGTTTTACCAAACCGCGTAACTGCTCGACGCTGCAAACGGCCCCAATGACTAGGTGAAAAAGGGGGCGCCGCGGGATAGATCCCGCGGCGCCCCCTTTGCGTTGACGTGTTGCCTAAGCTTTACAGCTGGTACAGCGTGGTGAACTTGTCCTGCAGGTAGCTGCAGTAGTAGCGGGCGTCAAAGTCCATGCCGCAGGCGCCCTTGATGAGCTCCGGCGCGTCTTTGGCGCGGCCCCACTGCCAAATGTGCTCGCCCAGCCAGGCGCGGACGGGCGCCAGATCACCGCTCGCGCAGGCATCGGTAAGGTCGACGCCGTCGCGGCACATGGCCGGCACAAACATGGCGTCGTAGGCGCTGCCCAGCGCATAGGTGGGGAAGTAGCCAAACGAGCCACCGCTCCAGTGCGTATCCTGCAGACAGCCGTGCGTGTCGTCGGGAACGGGAATGCCCAGGTACTCGTTCATAAAGCGATTCCAAAGCGCGGGGATGTCCTTGGCCGTGGCCTCACCGGCAAACAGCATGCGCTCAATCTGGTAACGCACCATAACGTGCAGCGGATAGGTGAGCTCGTCCGCCTCGGTGCGGATCAACGACGGCTGCGCGATGTTCACGGCGCGGTAGAGCGCGTCCTCGTCCACGTTGCCGTAGACCTCGGGCGCGTGGCGGCGCAGCACCTCGAGCAGCGGTCCCATAAAGGCGCGGCTGCGACCCACGGTGTTCTCAAAGAAGCGGCTCTGGCTCTCGTGGATGCCCATGGAGGTGCCGCCCTCCAGGCAGGTGCGCGCATAGGCGGGGTTCACGCCCAGCTCATACATGGTGTGACCGGCCTCGTGGATGATGCTGTAGACGTTGGAGATGCAGTCGTTCTCGTAGATGTGCGTCGCGATGCGCGCGTCGCCCACGGCAAAGCCCTCGCTAAACGGGTGCTCGGTAAAGGCAAGCGTGGTGTCGTTCAGGTCCAGGCCGACGAGCTTCATCAGGTCAAAGCTCATGGCGCGCTGGGCGGCCTCGGGCACGCGGGCGTGCAAAAAGTCGGCAGCGGGCTGCTGGCCGCGCTCGCCGATGGCGTGCACGAGCGGCACGACCGTCGCCTTGACCTCATCGCAAAACGCATCGAAACTCTTGGCGGAAAGGCCGCGTTCGTGCTGGTCGAGCCAAACATCGTACGGGTCGCGCTTGGGGTCCATGAGCTCGGCCTGATGCTTGAGCTGGGTGACGATTCTATCCACATAGGGCTCAAAGCTCGCCCAGTCATTGGCCGTCTTGGCCTTGTGCCACACGGCGTCGGCCTCGCAGGTGAGCCTGGTCCAGGCCTCGGC
>CATZIU010000031.1:0-23097 GCA_958420165.1 uncultured Collinsella sp.
ATAGACCTTCTGGTCATGCCTTGCCTTTTGAATGACAAATTGTCGTTCTGGGCGGTGCGCAGCGTCGACTGGTTGCGCGGTTCGTAGAACCGCGCAACATGAGAGCGCCCCCTCCCGCGCACGGAACGGGAGGGGGCTAAAGGTAGGAGTCTACCGGTGGGTTGACCCCACCGGACAGACGATGACCAGGTGATCCTTTACAGGATCGTCAAGGTTTCCGTGGGGTACCCGTTGGGTACTTAGAGCATCACGCAAGCGACGGTCAGGATGATGGCGCAGACGACGGAGAGCGCGACGATGAGCTTAAGGGCAAACTTGAGCCAGGTCGTCCACTCGATCTTGGCCAGGGCGAGACCGCCCATGATGGCGCCGGAGGTCGGGGTGAACAGGTTCACAACGCCGATAGCAGAGGAGAAGATCATGACCATGACCTCGGGCGAGAAGCCGAGCTTAACAGCCAGCGGTCCCATGATGGGCATGGAGACGGTGGCCATACCAGAGGTCGAGGGGATCAGGAAGGACAGGCCGAAGTAGACCAGGAAGCTCATGGGAGCGAAGATCACGCCGGACAGGCCAGCCAAAGCATTGGCGGCAGCGTCGAGGACGTAGACGTCGAGGCCGGTGTTAGCCATGAGGACGGAGATACCGCGGGCGAGGGCGATGACGAGAACAACGGACATCATGTCGGCAGCGCCGGTGATGAAGGTGTTGACGATCTGCTTCTCGGACAGGCCACCGATGATACCGATCAGGACGGCCATGAGGAAGAACCAGGTGGAAGCCTCGTCGAAGTACCACTGGCCAATGGGCAGGCCGGTGATCAGGGCAGACCAGCCCTGGACGACGGCGTTACCGTCGGCGTCGTAGACAGCGCCAGCGTCGAAGAAGTTGGCGACGCCCTCGTTGAGGTCGGCCAGCGGAATGAAGCCGACGATCATGACGACGAAGGTGAAGGCAAAGGCGATCAGAACACCCTTCTGACGACCGGTGAGCTTGACCTCATTGTGAACCTCGGAAGCAGCCTTGCCGTGAGCCTCTTCGGCGTCCTTGAGCTCCTGCATCGACAGGATGGTGGAACCCTTGTCAGCCTTGACCTTCTTGGCATAGCTCATGACGAAGAAGATGGACATGGCAGTGGTAACAATCCACAGGACGGCACCGAGGCCGATGATGATGGACTGGTTGACCTCAATGCCAACGCCGGTCAGAGCGTCGACGGCAGCGCCGACGGCGAACGGGTTAACCGTGGAGCCCAGGCAGCCGCAGCCAGCGCCGAGCAGGACGGTGGCGGCACCGACCATCGGGTCGAAGCCAGCGGCCATCATGGTAGCGGCAAGCAGGGCGTAGAAGGGAACGGTCTCCTCGCACATACCATAGGTGGTACCACCGAGGGAGAAGATGAGCATCAGCACGGGAATGAGCATGATCTCGTTGCCCTTAAGCTTCTGCACCAGAACGGCAATGCCGTTGTCCAGGGCGCCGGTCTCGGTCATCATGCCGAGGAAGCCGCCCAGGATCATAACGAAGAGGCAGACGGGCAGAGCGTCAGCGAAGCCCTTAATCGGGGCGGTGCAGAAATCGCTCAGACGGGCGGCAGTAACCGCGCCGCCGGACGTGCCGGAGACGATAACGGTAACTACTGCAACAATTGCCAGCAGAGCAAGAAGAATGGTGAACGATGAAGGCATACCGCGCTTTTTCTTAGCGGTCTCAGTCATAGTTCTCATCCCCCCTTCATAAATCATTTACTGATCTCGCCCGAAGCGGCTCTTCCGTGCCGTGCCTGCCGCTCGATGCGAGATTTTTACCAGATAAAGCCGCTCGGGGTGTTCAACAATACACCCCGAGCGAGATGCTAGATGCACTTACTTGAGCGTGGCGTACATGACGGCCTTGATGGTGTGCATGCGGTTCTCGGCCTCGTCGAAGACCTTGGAAGCGGGGCTCTCGAAGACCTCGTCGGTGACCTCCTGCTCGGTGATGCCGAACTGCTCGCACTTCTCGGCGCCAATCGTGGTGTTGGTGTCGTGGAAGCTGGGCAGGCAGTGCAGGAAGATGGCACCCGGGTTGGCCATAGCCATGACCTCGGAGGTGACACGATACGGGGTGAGCTGAGCGATGCGCTCGGCCCAGACCTCGTCAGGCTCGCCCATGGAGACCCACACGTCAGTGTAGATAACATCGGCACCGGTGACGCCGTCCTTGACGTCGGTGGTCAGCTTGATGGTGCAGCCGTTGGCCTCGGCGATGGGCTTGCAGGCCTCGATGACGTCGTCAGCGGGCATGCACTCCTCGGGGCCGCAGGCCACGAAGTTCATGCCAAGCTTGGAGCAGACAACCATGAGGGAGCGAGCAACGTTGTTCTTGCAGTCGCCCATGAAGACGAGGGTCTTGCCCTTGATGTCGTAGTTGAAGTTCTCCTGGACGGTCAGGATGTCGGCGAGCATCTGGGTGGGATGCCACTCAGTGGTCAGGCCGTTCCACACGGGCACGCCGGACTTAGCAGCGAGCTCCTCGACATCGTCCTGGGCAAAGCCACGGAACTCGATGCCGTCATACATGCGGCCGAGAACGCGGGCGGTGTCCTCGATGGACTCCTTCTTGCCCATCTGCGACGAACCCGGATCGAGGTAGGTGACACCCATGCCCAGATCCATGCCGCCGACCTCGAAGGCGCAGCGGGTACGAGTGGAGGTCTTCTGGAAGAGCAGAACGATGTTCTTGCCCTCGAGATAGCGGTGCGGAACGCCAGCGCGCTTCATGTCCTTGAAGTTCTTGGAGAGCTTGAGCAGGTACTCGATCTCCTCGGTGGTGAGGTCGAGGAGCTTGAGGAAGCTACGGCCGGAGAGGTTAACACCCATGGTTCGTTTCCTTTCGAAGAAATGAATTACGTAAGTAATTAGTGTTGCCCGTTTGACGGGCGAAACCGGTGCGGTTGTAGGGGGACCGCACCGGAAACGGAAAGACTTAGAGGTCCTCGCGCCAGAAGGGCATGCTCATGCAGCGCGGGCCGCCGCGGCCGCGGGAGAGCTCGGCGGAGGGCACGACGAGAAGGTCCAGGCCCTCCTTGTACAGCACGTCGTTGGTGACGGTGTTGCGGGCGTAGACGCAGATCTTGCCGGGCTCGACGCACAGGGTGTTGGAGCCGTCGTTCCACTGCTCGCGGGAGGCCGCGATCGGGTCGCCGCCGCCGCAGGGGATCAGCTTGACCTGGTCGACGCCGGTGGCGTCCTCCAGGACGTGCTCGAGGGTGTCCTCGATCAGGCGGATGTTCACGTCGCCCGGGTTCTTGCCGGCGGTCAGCTCGTAGACGCGCAGGGTGCCCATGATGGCGGGGTGGATCGTGAACTTATCGATGTCGATCTGGGTGAAGACCGTGTCGAGGTGCATGAAGGCGCGCGAGACCGGGATGTCGAAGGCAAGGATGCGCTCGACCTTGGAGTCGGAGTTCCAGAAGATGTTCTGGGCCATGATGTCGATAGCGGCGGCCTGGGTGCGCTGGGAGATGCCGACGGCGAGGGTCTTCTCGTTGATGTTCAGCACGTCGCCGCCCTCGGTGTGGAACTGGCAGTCGCGGCGGAAGTACAGGGAGACGTCCTTGTAGTCGGGGTGGTACTTGAAGATGTACTTGCCGTACAGGGTCTCGCGGTTGCGGGTGACGGAGTACATGCGGTTGAGGTTGACGCCCTCGCCGACGACCGCGAACGGGTCGCGGGTGAAGTAGAGGTTGGGCATCGGGTCGATGATCAGGTCGGACTCGGACTCGGAGTTGACCAGGGAGTCGAGGGTCGTGGACGCCGTGAGGGGCATGTCGATCTCGGCCTTGGTCATGCCGGCCATGGTCTTCTTGACGAACTCGAGGTTGTCCTCGATGGAGTCCAGCTTCTCGCGGACGATCTGCGGCATGTGCTGGCCGCGGATGCCGGCCTCGGCGATGTACTGGTCGGTGAACTCGGCGCGGGCGCCGGGGACCTGGTCGAACACCTCGGCGACGAGGTTCTCGAGGTAGAGCACCTCGACGCCCTGGTCCCTCAGGATCTGGGCGAAGGTGTCGTGCTCCTGCTGCGCGACCTCCAGGAACGGGACGTCGTCGAACAGGAGTCGCTCGAGCTCGTCGGGCGGCAGGTTGAGGAGCTCGTCGCCGGGACGGTGCAGGCAGACCTTCCTGAGCTTGCCGATCTCGGAAGGCACGTGCAGACCTTTCGTCATGGCCTCCTACCTTTCTTTCGGGCCTCTGTCAGGGCCGATTCGTTAGCGCCCCTCCGTGTGAGGCGTTATTGCTGACGACATATTTATATCCAAAATCAGTCCATACTTCCACCTTGCCCCCGAACGGTTTTATATGAGGGGTGAACGGCATACACATATACTTCACGCATGGCACACTTTGATTTAATAAAGTTTATTTACGTGCTTAAACGCTTTTTTAACCGATAAATCAATTGAAACTAATCTTTGTTAAACCACCCTCAAATTGCATATTTCACGCAATGATATGAATAGAATTCGCAATTCTCGCTGTGTCTCAACCATTTTGATTTTTATTCAGAAAAAAGTGCGTCCTATTCATTTTTGACAAACAGATTACCGTTTACCAGACGTTGGATACCGTTCACCGGAAGCTCAGTATAAGGCCCATCGAATACCCGATCGATCTTGCGTCTCCATTTGTAACAACTTGACTTTTTCGGCAGCAAAGACAAACAGACCCGTTCCCCAAAAGGGAGCGGGTCTGCATTCGGTACACCTAGGGTCCAGCAAGGTTTAGGCCTTCGAGAACATCAAGGGACTAGCGATCGAGCTCGGCCAGGGCCTCGCCCAGAAGCCTCAGGCCCTCGCGCAGAACGCCCTCGCTCGCGCAGTAACCCAGGCGCGCTCCGCAGGGAAGCTCAAAGCGGCTGCCGGGTACCAGCAGCACTCCCCTCTCTAACAGCAGGCGCTTACAGAACTCCTCGTCGTCCTCGGGAATGTCAAGCTGGATAAACGAGGTAGACACGCCCTGCGGGGCCGTCCAGGAAACGCGATGTTGCGTGTCGATCCAAGCCTGCGCGATATCGCGATTGCCAAACACGATCTTGCGATTGCGCTCGAGGATCTTGTCCTTGTGCTCAAGCACATAGGTCGCCAGGGCATCGTTGAACACGCCGCCGCAGATCATGGTGTAATCGCGGTAGGTGCGGATGCGGTTGGACACCTCTTCGTCGGCCACGACCCAGCCCACGCGGGCCGCGGGCGTCGAATAGGTCTTGGACACCGAGTTGGTGACAATGGCCCTCTCGTACACGTCGGCCATCGACATAAAGGACTCGGTGTTCTCGAGCGGCAGATACACCTCGTCGCACAGCACGTAGGCGCCAACCGAACGGGCAATCTCGGCAATCTGACCGAGCGTATCGGCATCGAGCACCGTACCGATGGGGTTCGATGCGTTATTGATGCAGATGAGCTTGGTATTGGGGCGAACGAGGCGCTTGAGCTGTTCGATATCGGGTTTCCATCCGAGCTCCTCGCGAAGCTCCCAATACTCGACCTCGGCACCGAGCGTACGCGGAATCTCATAGAGCGGCGCATAGGTAGGCCACTCGGCAATCACGTGATCGCCGGGCTCGACAACGGCCATGATGGCGTTGAGGTTGGCACCCGTGCAGCCATTGGTCTGCAGAATGTGATCGGGATTGACCTCGCGACGATACAGCTTGGCGACCTCGACCTTAAACTCCGGCGAACCCTCGATCCAGCCGTAGTTCATCTTCTCGCGATCCAGACGCTCGTAGAACGTAGCGCCGTCCTGCTCGTCGAGCGCGCGAAGCTCGCCCATGGTCAGCGACGAAATCGTCGACTGGGTAATGTCCCACGTAGCGCTCTTCTCCCAAACGTTGAGCCATTCCTCAACGCCAATTGTCTTGATATCCATGACTAAGCTCCAATCGCTAGAACACGGGGATGATGCCGGCAAAGGTCATGGGAATCGAGATGATGCCCAAAAGACAAAGAAGCCGACACCGTTGGGGTATCAACGTGACCGCCTCTAGACATAATGGACACCTTATCTGATGCTAATTTAACTTATTAGACAAGAATGGGGCGGTGCGAAAAACCCGCACCGCCCCATTGGGAGACATCTAATGGCAGCTAGATGTTTGTATTAAGACCCGTACGGTCTATGAAAACCTTAGAGGTCCTCGCGCCAGAAGGGCATGCTCATGCAGCGCGGGCCGCCACGGCCGCGGGAGAGCTCGGCGGAGGGCACGACGAGCAGGTCCAGGCCCTCCTTGTACAGCACGTCGTTGGTGACGGTGTTGCGGGCGTAGACGCAGATCTTGCCGGGCTCGACGCACAGGGTGTTGGAGCCGTCGTTCCACTGCTCGCGGGAGGCCGCGATCGGGTCGCCGCCGCCGCAGGGGATCAGCTTGACCTGGTCGACGCCGGTGGCGTCCTCCAGGACGTGCTCGAGGGTGTCCTCGATCAGGCGGATGTTCACGTCGCCCGGGTTCTTGCCGGCGGTCAGCTCGTAGACGCGCAGGGTGCCCATGATGGCGGGGTGGATCGTGAACTTATCGATGTCGATCTGGGTGAAGACCGTGTCGAGGTGCATGAAGGCGCGCGAGACCGGGATGTCGAAGGCAAGGATGCGCTCGACCTTGGAGTCGGAGTTCCAGAAGATGTTCTGGGCCATGATGTCGATAGCGGCGGCCTGGGTGCGCTGGGAGATGCCGACGGCGAGGGTCTTCTCGTTGATGTTCAGCACGTCGCCGCCCTCGGTGTGGAACTGGCAGTCGCGGCGGAAGTACAGGGAGACGTCCTTGTAGTCGGGGTGGTACTTGAAGATGTACTTGCCGTACAGGGTCTCGCGGTTGCGGGTGACGGAGTACATGCGGTTGAGGTTGACGCCCTCGCCGACGACCGCGAACGGGTCGCGGGTGAAGTAGAGGTTGGGCATCGGGTCGATGATCAGGTCGGACTCGGACTCGGAGTTGACCAGGGAGTCGAGGGTCGTGGACGCCGTGAGGGGCATGTCGATCTCGGCCTTGGTCATGCCGGCCATGGTCTTCTTGACGAACTCGAGGTTGTCCTCGATGGAGTCCAGCTTCTCGCGGACGATCTGCGGCATGTGCTGGCCGCGGATGCCGGCCTCGGCGATGTACTGGTCGGTGAACTCGGCGCGGGCGCCGGGGACCTGGTCGAACACCTCGGCGACGAGGTTCTCGAGGTAGAGCACCTCGACGCCCTGGTCCCTCAGGATCTGGGCGAAGGTGTCGTGCTCCTGCTGCGCGACCTCCAGGAACGGGACGTCGTCGAACAGGAGTCGCTCGAGCTCGTCGGGCGGCAGGTTGAGGAGCTCGTCGCCGGGACGGTGCAGGCAGACCTTCCTGAGCTTGCCGATCTCGGAAGGCACGTGCAGACCTTTCGTCATGGCCTCCTACCTTTCTTTCGGGCCTTACTGGCCGAATGTATCAGCGCCCCTCCATATGGGACACTGCTTGCTGACAGCTCTAGTTATATCCAAATTCCATTCGTAATGCTACCTCGCCCCCGAACGGTCAACAAAGTGCGATGAACGGTATATCGCATATGATTCCCCATGATGCACTTCAGTTTCGTAAAGCAGATTTTCCTAGGTAAACGTTATTTTTCTAGGAAATCAAGCTTGAACACTCAAAGTTATCCATGATTCAAAATTGCATAGTGAAAACGGTTTTCTGCATATAAATGACGCTTGCCCTCGATTCGACCTACATTCTATTATATTCAGCTTGCTATCATTCTTATTCATACATTCTCACCAGTTGAGTGAGGATATGGATCGCTTGCGAACGAGCAGGGCGACAGTCCTATGACTTGTCAGCGTAAGAAGTAGGTAAAGATACCGTTCACGCGATACGTCCGTGCCAGTGTTCGACTAAATTGAGACAATAGTGAATTAGAGTTAGGCTACCGTCCCCTGCGGGGACTGAACGGACAGATGCATATGCCGAGCAAAATCGAAAAGAAGCAAAAGGCCGCCAAGCTGCGCAAGCCGCCGCGCGACTTCTCGTACACGCAAAACCGAGAGCTTAGCTGGCTGCGCTTTGACAACCGCGTGCTTGACGAAGCCTTCGACGAGACCGTTCCGCTGTTCGAGCGTCTAAAGTTCGTGTCGATTTTCGAGTCTAACCTCGACGAGTTTCTCATGGTGCGTGTGGGCGGCCTGTCCGATCTGGCAGAGCTCAAAAAGCAGCCTGTCGACAACAAGAGCAATATGACCGCCTCAGAACAGGTCGATGCTGTCATGGCCGAAATGCCCGGGCTCCTTACCCGTTGGGAGTCCATCTTTAAGAGCATCGAAGGCAAGCTCGACACCCTGGGCGTTCACCGCGCCCGCATCGATTCGTTTACGCCCGAGGAGCGCACCTTTGTAACCCGCTACTTCCAGGCCTACGTGTCGCCGGTTATCTCACCGCTGGTCATTGACCCGCGCCATCCCTTCCCCAACCTGCGCAACGGCGCGCTCTATCTGGCTTGTGGCCTGGACGGCGTCACCGACGAGGAGAGCCTGCTCGGCCTGATCGAGATTCCCGCCTCGATGAACCGCGTGGTCGAGATTCCCTCGCCCGCCGGCACCTACTCCTATATCTTGCTCGAAGACGTTATCCTCGCCTGCCTCGACAGTTGCTTTGGCTCCTACAAGCCGCTGGATCGCGCGCTGATCCGCGTCACCCGCAATGCCGATATCGACCCGGACGGCGAGGGCGTCGAGGAGGAGGAAGATTACCGCCAGCACATGAAGCGCATCCTCAAGAAGCGCCTGCGCCTGCAGCCGGTGGTGCTCGCCGTATCGGGCTCACTCGAAAAGCCAACGCTCAAGACCATCCGCAAGGCGCTCGAGCTTTCTCGCCGCTCGGTCTTTACCTGCGATATCCCCCTTGACCTGAGCTACGTCTTTGGCATTGAGGGTAAGATTCCCGAGCACCTGCGCAATGAGCTCCTCTTTACGCCGTTTAAGCCGCAGCCCAATCCCACCATCGATATGGCCCGCTCCATCCGCGAGCAGGTGCTGCAGCACGACAAGCTGCTCTTTTACCCTTACGAGGCCATGAATCCGTTCCTGGACCTGGTGCACGAAGCAGCCTACGACCCCGAGTGTATCTCGCTGCGCATCACGCTCTACCGCGTGGCCAAACAAAGCCGCCTGTGCGAGTCGCTCATCGATGCTGCCGAAAACGGCAAAGAGGTCACGGTGCTCATGGAGCTCCGCGCACGCTTTGACGAGCAGAACAACATCGAGTGGGCCGAGCGTCTGGAAGAGGCCGGCTGCACCGTTATCTACGGCTCCGAGGGCTTTAAGTGCCACTCCAAGATCTGCCAGCTCACCTATCGTGAGGGCATGGCGCTCACCCGTCTCACGCTGTTGGGCACCGGCAACTTTAACGAGAAGACGGCCAAGCTCTACAGTGACTTTATGCTCATGACCGCCCATCCCGGTATCGGCGAGGACGCCAACCTGTTCTTCCGCAACCTGTCGCTGGGCAACCTGCGCGGCGACTACCGCTTCCTGGGCGTGGCGCCCGTCGGACTGAAACCGCTCATCATGCGCGGCCTGGACCGCGAGATTCAGCGCGCCCTTGTCGGCGAGCCCGCCCGCGTGTTCTTTAAGCTCAACTCGCTGACCGACCGCGAGGTTATCGATAAGATCGCCGAGGCATCGTGTGCCGGTGTGCGCGTGGACATGATCATCCGCGGCATCTCGTGCCTCAAGCCCGGTGTTCCGGGCAAGACCAAGAACGTGCACGTGCGCTCCATCGTCGGACGCTTTTTGGAGCATGCGCGCGTCTATGCCTTTGGCGTGGACTCGGACATGATCTACCTGAGCTCGGCAGACATGATGACGCGCAACACCGAGCACCGCGTGGAGATCGCCTTCCCCGTGCTCGACCCCACCTGCCGCGCCCTAGTGCACGAGTACATGGGCATGCAGCTGCGCGACAACGTGAAGGCACGCAGCCTGACGAGTGACGGCACCTGGGTTCCGGTGGAGCACAAAGAGGACGAGAAACCCTTCAACTCGCAGGAAGCTCTGCTGGAGCGCGCGTATCGCAACGCCGAAGCCGCCGCGCAGCAGCGCGCACAGGAGAAGGAACGTGTGGCCGAAAAAGTTATCCAGGACGAGATTGAACATGGGGCGGCTGCCAAACCGGAAGCGGTTGCCGCTCTCCCGGTGAATGAGCCCGAGGCTGCCGCAGAGCCCGCCGTGGAGAAAGCGCCCGAGGCCGCCACCGAGGCAGAGCCCGCGCTCGCATCCCAGCCTGAGCCCGAGCCGCAGCCGGCCGCTCCCGAGGTCCAGAAGGTCCGAGCGACCGTTATCGAGCCCGAACCTGCTCCCGCAGCCCAACCTCAGGCACCCACAACAACCCCCGAGAGCAACGCGCGTCACAAGAAGCCCGCTGGCAAAGCCAATGCCATCGAGCGCCATCGCCCCGGTCGCGTGCGCATGGGTCTGGGCCTGATCGGTCTGGGTCTTAAGACGCTCATTACCGGCAAGACGAAATAGTCGTTTGTAGAAGCAGTTTGTAGAAGCGCCCCGCATTTGAGGAAAGCCTCGGATGCGGGGCGCTTTTCCCTGCTACCATGGTGCGAACAGCAACGCGAATGACAGGCAGGAATATGAAGCTCACCATAGAATCGATGACGTACGGCACCGACGGTCTGGCACATGCCGACAACGGCAAGGCCGTCTTTGTGCAGGGCGCTGTGGCAGACGACACCGTCGAAGCCGAGATCGTGCAGGACGGCAAATCGTTTATGCGTGCCCGCACGACCGAGATTCTGGAGCCGAGCCCCGATCGCATTCAGCCTCCCTGCCCCTTCGTGGGCATCTGTGGCGGTTGTTCGTGGGGCAATCTCTCGCGCACCGCCCAGCTTGCCGCCAAAGAGCAAAACCTGCGCTCCACGCTCGAGCGCATTGGCAAGTTCGCCCCCGAGCAGGTCAACGAACTTGTCCAGCCTATCCGCCACACCAAGGACGACTGGGGCTACCGCAATAAAATCGAGCTCGAACCGACCGTCGTCAACGGTCGTGTGCGTCTTGGCATGCACGGTGTCGACCCCAGCAAAATCGTGACCGTCGATACGTGCCCGCTGTTCGATAAGCGCTTCCCGAAGGCGCTCAAATCGGTCGTCGGCGCACTCAACTATCTAAGCGGCAGCCATGACTTGGGGCTCGAACGCGTGGGCATTCGCGCATCACGCCGCACCAAGGCACTCGAGGTCGCACTCTGGACGCCCACAGGCTCTTTTCCGCGCTCGCAGGTCTCCCGCGTGCTGGCGGACGCCGCTCACCCCACGAGCATCGTGCGCGTGATGAGCAAGGGCGAAAAGAAGGCCCGCCGTGTCTCCAAGGTCGAAATGCTCGCCGGAGAGGGCTCATGGACCGAGAATATCGCCGAGGGTCAGATGCGCTTGTCTGCCCCATCCTTTTTCCAGGTCAATACCAAGGGCGCCGAGATTTTGATCGAGCTCGTTATGGACGCACTCGATCCGCAGGAAGACGAGCTTGCCGTGGACCTGTACTGCGGCGCCGGCACCTTTACCCTGCCGCTCGCCAGCCGCTGCGATTACGTCGCCGCCGTCGAGGCCTACGGCCCGGCCGTGCGCGACCTGCGCCGTAACCTGGAGATCAACAAGCTCGATAACGTCGACGTCATCGGCGGCGATGCCGTGCGCGAGTTCCCCGACCAGGACGCCGATGTCCTAGTGGTCGACCCGCCGCGCGCGGGCCTGGCGCCCGAGGCCATCGACCTCATCGCCAGCACGAGTGCGCGCGATGTCGCCTATGTGAGCTGCGACCCTGCCACCCTGGCACGCGACCTTAAGCGCTTTGTCGAGGAAGGCACCTTCTCCCCCGTCAAGATCACACCGGTCGACCTGTTCCCGCAAACCTTCCACTGCGAAACCGTCGTCCACCTCAAGCGCAACTAGCTGATGTTTTTTCTGGGACGGGGATTAAATAATCAATTAGTACCGAATGATTATTTAATCCCCGTCCCTTTTTAAACATTGGGAAATCGAGCGTGGCAAGCATATGTCTTCGGGGTATAAGACGGCTAATTGTATGCCGCCCTATGAAAGGAACCCTTATGCCCAGCGTTGCCGTTCTCGCCGCCGATGGCTTTGAAACGATTGAATGCCTGACCATGGTCGACGTCATGCGTCGCGGCGGCGTGCGCGCCACGCTCGTTTCGATCATGCCCACGCGCGAGGTCGTGAGCTCGCTGCAGATTCCCGTGACCTGCGATGCGCTCTTTGACGAGATCGACTTTGACGAGTACGACTGCGTCGTGCTGCCCGGCGGCCTGCCCGGTGCCACCAACCTGCGCGCCGACCAGCGCGTCTGCGACGTAGTCTGCGATTTCGCCGCGACCAAGCACGTTGCCGCCATCTGCGCCGCCCCGTTTATCCTAGGCGAGCTTGGTCTACTCGAGGGACGCCGCGCCACGTGCTTCCCCGGCTTTGAGAAGAGCTTCCCCGAGGGCACCTATACCGGCGAGAAGGTCACGCAAGACGGCAATATCATCACTGCCAGCGGCATGGCACAGTCACTCCCCTTTGCCTTGGAGCTGCTGCGCACGCTTGCCGGCGACAAGGCCGTCGAGAAGGTCGCCGAGGGCATCCAACTATGATTTTGGCTTCGCAATCGCCGCGCCGCATAGAGCTGATGCGCGAGGCGGGCTATAACATTCGCGTAATTCCCGCAGACATCGATGAAACGCCTTTTGATGGCGAAGCTCCGCTTACGCTCGTCGAGCGCTTGGCGCGTGCCAAAGCTGCTGCCGTCGCGGCCGAGCATGCCGAGCCCAACGAACTGACCGTCGCGGCCGATACTATTGTCACCTTTGACGGCCAAATATTGGGTAAGCCGGCAAACGAGGACGAGGCGCGCACCATGCTCCGCGAGCTTTCGGGTCGCACGCACCAGGTGGCGACCGGCGTCTGCATCGTTAAAGCCGGCGACGCTACAGCTCCGCATGCCGCCGAGAGCCTGTCGTTTGTCGATGTGACCGACGTGACGTTCTATGAGCTTACCGAAGAGCAGATTGAGCGCTATGTCGCCTCCGGCGAACCCATGGACAAGGCCGGAGCCTACGGCATCCAGGGCACAGGCGGCCGCATGCTCGTGCATGACATTTCGGGCGACTTCTACAACGTGGTGGGCTTGCCCATCGCCCGCGTCGCACGCGCGATTCAAAAACTCTCGTAATTGCATCTGGCGCTGGGTATCCCCCAGCGCCTACAATTTTGCCGTACCGTACGGATCCCGACCGGGCATAAGGCCCGGCGGAAAACCGATAGGAGAAAATATGGACACACTGCTCGAAGCCATCGATGTCTGCAACGTCGATGGCTTTTGCTTTGGCAACTATACGGACGAGGAGGCTGGCACCGGCTGCACCGTAATCGTGGCGCCCGAGGGTGCCACCGGTGGCGTTGACGTACGCGGTGGCGCTCCCGCTTCGCGCGAGACCGACCTGCTGCGCCCCGAAAACACCGTCGATACGGTCCACGCCGTCTGCCTTTCGGGCGGATCGGCCTTTGGCCTCGAAGCCGCAAGCGGCGTCGCCCGCGAGCTTGAGAGCCGCGGCATCGGCTTGCCCGTCGGTCCCACGCAGGTGCCTATCGTGTGCTCCAGCTGCATCTTCGACCTCGCCTTTGGCGACCCCACCGTGCGCCCCGACATTGAGGCCGGTATCGCCGCCGTGCGCGAGGCGCTCGACCACACCCCTGCCTCGCTCGAGCAGGGCAATGTGGGTGCCGGCACCGGCGCCACCGTAGGCAAACTCATGGGACCTGCCACCTGCATGAAGGCCGGCCTCGGAGCTGCTGCCGTGGCACTCGGCCCCGTCAAGGTGGGCGCCGTGGTCTCGGTCAACGCCTGCGGCAACGTCGTCGACCCCTTCACCGGCGAGTGGGTGGCGGGCATGCGCGCCGCGGCCGATAGCGACCAGATCGTCGACATGGAGCTCGCCGCCTTTGCCGCCGCCGGATCTATGCAGATGCCGCTCGACCGCACCAACACCACCATCAGCTGCATCGTCACCAATGTGGAGCTCACTAAGGCCCAGGCCACCAAGGTGTCCCAAATGGCCGCAGACGCCTATGCGCACGCCATCCGCCCCACGCACACCACCAACGACGGCGACACCATCTACACCCTCGCCAGCGGCAAGTTGGGCGCCCAGGCTAGCGCCGCCGTTCCCCTAGACCTGCTGGGCATGCTCGCCGTAAGGGCCCTACAGACCGCCATCGTAAACGGAGCCAAAAGCGCCAAAACCTCCCACGGCATCCCCGGCGCCGCGAAGTAATCTCACTCGACCGTCGGTCGGAGGCGGGCGGGCATTACGTTTGCTGCTCTACAGTCCTATGCAAGACGAAGGCCACATTAAGTGGCCTTCTTTGCATGCGGAACTCGCGACAAACGTAATGCCCGCCCGTCTCCGACCGACTTCCAACCTAATTCTTTTCAGCCCAGGCCCCTGTGTACCGCGCGTCCAAGATCTTCAAATTCAGGTTGCTGACATAAAGCGAGACATAGCAGAGGACCCCTGGTCCTTAACTTAATACGAGTTCCGCACGCAAAGGAGGCGCCAGTGGCGCCTCCGTCTTGCGCAGGACTGTTCGAAGTAGCAAGTTAAGGACCAGGGGTCCCCGTTACCCGAGCGCTTCTGTGCTAGTTGAATTTGAAGATCTTTGAGGCAAGACGGTATAGGCCGAGTGTGGTTTTGTCTCCGGCACGGCCGCGCAGGTTGGTGAAGAAGCCGACCACACCGTAGCGTGCACGACGATACATACGCTCGTCATAGGCCTTTAAATCACTCCACAACGTCTTCAGGCGCTCGTCGGCACAATCCTCGTCGGAAAGCTTAGTAAGCACCGAGCAGATTGCCATCATCATGGTGAAATAGCCCATCATGTACGAGCGCAGACGCGATGACTCAACATCGGTGTACAGATGGAACGACTCCATCATGATGCGCGTCACACGGAACTGCTGGTCCAGACGCTTGACCATCGTGGCCTCGTTGACGCTTTGGCCCTCGCGACCGATAAAGTAGCGATAGAGGTCGATGTCGGCGTAGTACATGGTCTTGCAGCGCGGCAGCGGCACGTAGGCGTAGATGTTGTCTACATAGAACGTGTGCGGCGGCATAGGCAGATTGGACGCGCGCAGCACATCCGTGCGATAGCACAGGCTGTGCATGAGTAGGTTCTGGTCCAGGCGGAAATGACCGATCTGGTCCCAGGTAAAGATCTTTTTTCGCGGCAGGGCAAACTTGTAGCCAATAGCGGTGTGCGTACCCTCGTAAACCTTCTCGTACACATAGTTCGAGATAAAGAGGTCGACGCGCTGGTCGCGCTCCTCAAAACCGCGAAGAATCGAAAGCATTGTCGACAGGGCTGCGCCATCGAGCCAGTCGTCCGAGTCGACGACCTTGTAGTAGGTGCCCTGTGCCTCGCGCAAGCCCGAAAGGACGGCAATGCCGTGGCCGCCGTTCTCCTGATGTACCGCGCGGATGATTCCGGGGTAACGCGTCTCCCACTCATCGGCCTTGGCCGCCGTCTCGTCCTTGGAACCGTCATCGACGATGATGATCTCGATATCGGTGGCGTAATTGCTCCCCTCCAGAATGGAGGTGATGCAATGGTCCATGTCCTTGGCGGCGTTATACGAGGGAATACCGAATGATATGACTTTATGCATGGCAGGCGATAATCTCATCCGAAAGATCGAGGGCGGAGTTGGTCACGGCATCCATATCGTAGTAACGATACTCGGCCAGGCGACCCACCGGGTGGAAGTTCGTCAGGTTCTGGACGCGCTCAAGATAGCGCTCATAGAGCTCACGGTTCTCGGGCTCCAGAATGGCGTAATAGGGCGTCTCGCCCGAGCCGGGCGTATAGGCCTTGGAATACTCCTTCATGATGGTGGTCTTGCCGGGCAGGACCTGACCGGTCATGTTCTTGAACTCGGTGATACGCGTGTAGTCCTCGCTCGTGGTGTAGTTGACGGTGCCCACGGGCTGGAACTGGTCCATATCGAGCGTCTCGAACTTCATATCGAGCGTGCGGTACGGCAGCGCACCCAGGTCGAGGTTGAACAGCTCGTCGAGTGGACCGGTGTAGACGATCTCGCCACCATAGACCTTGCCGTCGATCTTGACGGTGGTCTCGTCGATCTCGAAGAGGTCGCGGGCGTCCACGTCGCAGAACACATCAATCAGATCGTGATCGAGCATATGCTCGAACAGCGCGGTATAGCCGTCCTGCGGCATGCCCTGGAAAGGAGCCTGCGGGAAGTAGCGATCGTCATCGCCCACAAAGACGGGGACGCGGCCGGTGATCGATGGGTCGATCTGATCGGGCGTCTGGCCCCACTGCTTCATGGTGTAATGCAAAAAGACGTTCTCGTAGACGTAATCGGCGACCTCGGCAAGATCCGGGTCGTTCTTCTTGCGCAGCTCCATGATGGGCACCTTGACGTCCTTGCCAAAGGTCTCCACGAGCTTTTGGTACAGCTCCTCGCCGCGCTCATCGCCAAAGGCAAGCTTAAGGCTCGCATGGTTAAAGGGCACGGGCATAAGGGTACCGTTGATGTTGGCGAGCACCTTGTGCTGGTAGTCCGTCCACTTGGTAAAGCGCGACAGGAAGTTATGCACGCGCTCGTTAAAGGTATGGTAGATATGCGGACCATACTCGTGGACCAGGATCCCGGCCTCGTCAGTGCAGTCGAAGGCATTGCCCGCAATGTGGCTACGGCGCTCCAAAACGGCAACACGATAGCCGATGGTTTCGGCAAGACGGCGGGCGCAAACGGCACCGGCATAACCGGCGCCGACAACAATCATGTCGTACGCACCGGCATTAAAGCCTTCAGGCAGGCCTGAGGTAATCTGCATCGATACTCCTTGTCAAAAGCCACACGCTTTTTAACTGGGCTTTTTCTCGAACATACGTCGAGACATATTTATCAGAGCGATTATAGCGCTAATGCGTCCTATAATGAGCTTGCCACACAAGGAAAGCTCAAGCACCGCGGCGTACATTATTGAAAGGTAAACCCGCTAGCAGCGGGTTTATTCGTGTGCAGCCGAGGGCCTGGAGCTTAGCGAAACGCTTGTAAGGAGTAACATGAGCGATTTCCTAAACCGTATGAAGTCTGCCGCCAAGGCCGACCTTAAGACCATCGTCCTGCCCGAAGGCGAGGACCCACGCACCATCGTCGCGGCCAACAAGATCATCGAGGAAGGCCTGGCAAAGCTCGTCATCTTGGGCAGCCCCGACGAGATCGACGTTCCCGGCGCTACCGTCATCGACCCGCGCAATGCCGAGAAGCACGAGGAGTACGCGCAGAAGTTTGCCGAGCTCCGCGCCAAGAAGGGCGTTACCATCGAGCAGGCTCGCGCCCAGGTGATGGACGCCACCTACTTTGGCACCATGATGGTCAAGATGGGCGACGCCGACGGCCTGGTCTCCGGAGCCTGCCACTCCACCGCCGACACCCTGCGCCCCGCACTGCAGATTCTCAAGACCGCTCCGGGCACCAAGCTGGTCTCGGCCTTCTTCGTGATGTGCACCGACACCCCGCAGTTTGGTACCGACGGCACGCTGATTTTTGCCGACTGCGGCCTCAACATCAACCCGTCCTCCGACGAGCTCTCCGAGATCGCCATCGCCTCCGCTCACTCTTGGTCCACTTTCATGGGCAATGTTGAGCCGCACGTGGCCATGCTTTCCTACTCCACCATGGGCTCCGCCGGTGGCGAGGTCGCCAAGAAGGTCCAGGAGGCCGTGAAGTTCTGCAAGGAGAAGGCTCCCGAGCTCGCCATCGACGGCGACCTGCAGCTCGATGCCGCTATCGTCCCCACCGTCGCCCAGCTCAAGGCTCCCGGCTCCTCCGTCGCCGGTAAGGCCAACGTGCTCGTGTTCCCCGACCTCGAGGCTGGCAACATCGGCTATAAGCTGGTCCAGCGCTTCGCTGGCGCTGACGCCTACGGCCCCATCCTGCAGGGCATCGCCAAGCCGGTTAACGACCTGTCGCGCGGCTGCTCTGCCGACGACATCGTGGGTGTCGTGGCCATCACCGCCGTCCAGGCTCAGATGGCTGAGTAGCATATATATCCCCTCGGGACCCTACAGGGTAAAGCTCTGAAAACGTCCTCGGACATGTCGGAAGCCCCCGCTGCGCACTACGTGCGGCGGGGGCTTCCTCCGTCCTGCGGAAAGTTTTCAGAGCTTTACCCTGTAGGGTCCCTGCCGCTACGTGGCAATCGGGGCATCTGGAGTGGACGGCGGCTTGGCTACGAGCTGGGGCTGAGAATCTGAATGGATGGGTGCCGTTGCTGAAAGTGCAGGCGTTGCTGGTAGCGATCACTTAGGGACTGGAATTTCCGCCTGCTAGCAGAAAGGCCTCCGGAGCTGTTGCTCTGGAGGCCTTTCGTTTACTTGCAAATGAGCGCGTTAGTTGTTCTTGGTCAGACGCTCGACGTCGTGGGCGATCATGTATTCCTCGTCTGTGGGAATGACCATGACCGTGACGGAAGAGCCGGCGGCGCTGATGACCTGCGGACCGTTGCCCACGGCCTCACGGTTCTTGTTATTATCGATGCGCACGCCCAGCCACTCAAAGCAGTCACAGAAGGCCTTGCGAATCGACCAGTCGTTCTCGCCAATGCCGGCGGTAAAGGTGATGGTATCCACGCCCGCCATAGAGGCGATCATGGAACCGGCCTGCTGCATAGCCTTGTAGGCGAACATATCGAAGGCGAGCAGGCAGCGCTCGTCGCCCTCGGAGGCGCGCGTACGGATGTCGCGGGCATCGTTGGAGATACCCGAGATGGCAAGCAGACCGGACTGCTTGTTCATCATGTCATCGACTTCTTGATAGCTGTAGCCGCCCTCGCGCTGGAGGTAGCATACGGTGGCAGGGTCGATGGAACCGCAACGGGTACCCATCATCAGGCCATCAAGCGGCGTGAGGCCCATCGTGGTGTCGCGGCACACGCCATCCTCGATGGCGGCGAGCGAAGCGCCGTTACCCAGATGGCACGAAAGCAGGCGGTGGCAGCGCGAGCCCAGGATCTCCTTGGCCATCATCCACTCGTAACGGTGGCTCGTACCGTGGGCACCGTACTTTCGCACATGGTACTTGTCGCACACGTCCTTGGGCAGCGCGTAGGTGTAGGCGACCTCGGGCATGGTCATGTGGAACGAGGTATCGAAGACGGCGACGTTGGGCAGCTCCGGATACTTCTCGCGGCAATACTCGATTGCCGCGGCCTCGCCATAATTGTGCAGCGGGGCGAGCGGGGCCACCTCAAGAATCTTAGCCATGACCTCATCGTCGACGACTGCGGAATCATCGAAGTGCCAGCCGCCTTGAACGATACGATGCCCAATGCCATCGATCGTAAAGTCGGTCTTCTCGAGCTCCTCGAGCACGCGAGCGATAGCAGAGCGATGATCGGGGAAGGGAACCTCCTCGGTCTGCTTGGCGCCACCGTTCTCGGAATGACCAAAGACACCCATGTCCGAGCCGATACGCTCGCAGTTGCCCTTGGCGAAAACCTCGCGGGTATCGGTATCCAGAAGCTGATATTTAAGACTTGAGCTGCCGGCGTTGACAACAAGTACGTTCATGAGACTCCTTTGCAGTGCAATACGGTCGACGCAGACCTCTTAAGGCGACCGCATTTTAATAAGAAGTTATCACATCTTGATAAATAGCTATCAGACATATCGCCAAACGAGCGCAAAAGAGGGGCTGAACGGCACTTGGTCGTCCAGCCCCTCCCCTCTTGCAATTACTTGCCGCTGACGATGCGCTCGACGTCGGAAGCGATCATGAACTCCTCATCCGTGGGGATGACGAAGATCTTGACCTTGGAATCCTTGGCGGACAGGCACCAAGCGCCGTCGCCGCGCAGGGCGTTGCGGGCATGGTCCATCTTGACGCCCATAAAGGCCAGACGGTCGGCAACACCGGCGCGGACAGCCGGAGCGTGCTCGCCGATGCCGGCGGTAAAGACCAGTGTGTCCATGCCGCACATGGAAGTGGCCATCTCGGCGGCCTTGGCGGCAATCTTGTAGACAAACATGTCGAAGGCGAGCTGAGCCTCGGGGTCACCGGCAGCGGCGAGCTCCTCAACGTTGCGGCAGTCGTTGGTCTTACCGCCGGTCACAGCCAAAAGGCCGGACTTCTTGTTCATCATCTCGTCGACCTCGTCGAAGGTGTAGCCGCCTTCGCGCTGCAGGTAGCACACGGTAGCAGGGTCGATGGAGCCGCAGCGGGTGCCCATCATGACACCGTCGAGCGGCGTCAAGCCCATGGTGGTGTCCATGCACTTGCCGTCCTCGATGGCGCACAGGGAAGCGCCGGAACCGATGTGGCACACGACGACCTTGCGGGCCTCGCCGTTGGTCATCTCGGCAACCTTCTTGGAGATGTAGCGGTAGCTGGTGCCGTGGGCGCCGTACTTACGGATGTGCAGCTTGTCGCAGACGTCCTTGGGCAGGGCGTAGGTCTTGGCGACCTCGGGCATATTGAAGTGGAAAGCAGTGTCGTAGACCGTGACGTTGGGCAGGTCGGGATACTGCTCGAGGCAGTACTCGATAACGTTGGCCTCGGGGTTGTTGTGCAGCGGGGCGAGCGGAGCGACCTCGCGGATCTTGGCGAGGACGTCCTCGTCGACGAGGGAGGAATCGCCGAAGTACCAACCGCCCTGAACGATACGGTGGCCGATGCCCTCGATCTTGACGCCGTTGGCCTCGAGGTCCTTCAGGACGACCTCGATGGCGACTTTGTGGTCGGGGAACTCGATGTTCTCGGTCACCTTCTTGGAACCGTTGGCAGCGTGGGTGAAGGTACCGCCGGTAAAGCAGACGCGCTCGCAGGAGCCCTTTGCGGACACCTTGTGGGACTTGGTATCGATGACCTGATACTTAAGCGTCGAAGATCCTGCGTTGACGACCAGAACGTTCATGTGTCTCCCTACTAACAGGCGGTGTGGCGCCGCCAGGTTACATACGCTTCAATAATAAACCCAAACGCACTCGCGCTCGGGTTTATTGCGTTGATATATAAGTTATCGGTGCCTGAGCTTCCGTTTCACTGCACGGAAGAGGCGCCCTCAGATGAGGTTCTCGCCCAGGTTCTTGCCGCCGAGGACGTGCATGTGGAAGTGCATGACGGTCTGACCGGCATTAACGCCCTTGTTGGAGATGACGCGGAAACCGTCCTCCAGACCCTTGGCCTTGGCGACCTCCTGGATGGCGTGAGCCATGGCGCCCATGGTCTCGGCAGGCACGTTGTCGGCGATGTCGCTGTAGTGCTTCTTGGGGATCACGAGCGTGTGAACCGGCGCCTGGGGGTTGAGGTCGTCGAACGCGATGACCTGGTCGTCCTCATAGACAACGGTCGAGGGGATCTCGTGGTTGGCAATTTTGCAGAAGATGCAATCACACATAGCTGGTTCCTTTCTTACAGACCAGGGTAATTATATTTGATCGGGATGGTTAGAACGAGAGGTTGTCGTCGGTGTTGGCGGCCTCGCCGTCGGCGAGCACGTCGTTGCCGTCGACGTCCTTCAGGAGCACCGAGACCTTCTGCTCGGCATCGGACAAGCGGGTACGCAGGCTCTTGAGGAGCTCGACGCCGCGGGTGTAGCTCTCGAGCGACTCCTCGAGCTCCATATCGCCCGACTCCAGGCTGCGGATGATGAGCTCCAGCTCCTGCGAGGCCTGCTTGTACGTAAGCTGCTCGACCGGGGTCTTCTCTGCCATATCTGTTTCCTTTCCTAAAGGTTTATCGCTATGAAACGCGGACTACTCGACTGTATCGACCGTTGCCGCCACGTTGCCGTCTGCCATGCGCACGCGAATGGCGTCGCCGGGCTTAAAGGTCTTGGCGCTCGTAGCCACGCCATCATCGCTGTACGCGATGGAATAGCCACGGGCAAGCACCTTGAGCGGCGACAGGGCATCGAGCGACGCGGCAGCTCGGCCCAGGTCGGACGCAGGTTTGCTGAGCATCGTACGTCCCTGATGCTCTAGACGGGAGCTTGCGAGCGTGAGCGCATGGCGCTTGCCATCGAGCCCTGAGGTGCTTGCGACCAAGCGCTCGGGCAGACGCTCGAAGTTGGAGCGGAAGGCCCCAACCGAACGCGTTATGGCGCCGGACAGGCGATCGGCCGTCAGGGCAAGCTCAGACTCGCGACGCTCGACCATAAACGTTGGATCGTTGAGGCACGGGCGGCACGCGGCCGCATCGAGCGCGTCGCCCAGACGAGCCGTATAGGCGTCCCAGGCACGACGACCGCGCTGGTCGAGCATTTCCAGATCGACCTGATCCGACCCGATCATCGAAGCCATCGCGGCGCCCAGACGCTGATGGCGCGTCTCGAGCACGTCGGCCAACTCCGTCATAGCCGGCGCCACCGATTCTGCCGCCGCCGTGGGCGTGGAGGCGCGACGGTCGCTCACCATGTCGCAGATCGAGGTATCGGGCTCATGCCCAATGCCCGTCACCACAGGCACGGGACAGGCTGCCACCGCACGGGCAAGCTCCTCGTCGTTAAAGGTCATGAGGTCCTCGAAGGAACCGCCGCCACGCACGAGCAAAATGCAATCGGGCGCCGGCGTAATGGCAGCGGCGCGGCGCAAGCCTTCAATAAGCTCTGCCGGCGCACCTTCGCCCTGGACCTTTGCGCCCACGCAGACAAGCTCGACGAGCGGGTTGCGACGGCGCAGCGTACGCTTGACGTCGTCGATTACGGCGCCCGAAAGCGAGGTGACGACCGCCACGCGCGAGCAAAACACCGGGATGCGACGTTTGCGTGCCTCGTCCATCAGGCCCTCGCGGCGTAGCTTTTCGGCCAACTGAGCCACCTGCTGACGCAGCAAGCCCTCCCCCGCCAGCGAGAACGAGCGGGCGACGAAGCTCATGCGACCCGTAGGCTTGTAGAGATTGAAGCTGCCCTTAAAGCTTACCTGCATGCCGTCGCGCAGGTCGAAGGTGCGCTTAAGGTAGGCACCCTTCCAGATGATGCAGTCGACGGCCGCCGAGTCGTC
>CATZIU010000032.1:0-21214 GCA_958420165.1 uncultured Collinsella sp.
CGTTGATGGACTTCATGTACGGGATTGCCGCGAGCATGTTGTCGAGACTGGTCGCGTCGAGGCTGTTCCCCACCTCGGTGTAGCCCTTGTGTGTGCAGTTCTGGATGATCTCGATGGCTGAATCGGCACCCATGGCACGGAAGAAGCCGATGGCTCCCTGCTTGAGTTGTGCGTCGGCGGAGTCGAGTTTCGCCTGTGCCTCGTCGACCTTCTGCTGGGCGGCGGTCACGGCGGCGTCTGCGGTATCCTTTGCGGCCTTGGCGTTCGCGAGCTCTACGTCGGCGGCTGCCTTGGCGGACTCGGCGTCCTTGACAGCCTGCTTCGCTGCATCCAGCTTGGCGACGGCGTCGACGTTCGCCTGCTTGGCCGCATCGAGGTCGGCGTTCGCGGCATCGAGTGCGGACTGGGCGGCGGTCACGCCGGATTCGGCATCGGCCGCGGCCTGCTGCTTCGCGGAGAGGGACGCCTGGGCATCATTCAGCTCGGTCTGTGCCGTTGCCGCAGCGGACTGCGCCTGCTCGAGCTCGGACTCGCACTGGGACTGCACCGCTCGTGCGGCAGCGAGGGCTGCCTCTGCGTCCGCGACCTTCTGTTTTGCCGCATCGTACTCCGGACCGCTGGCACCGGCCTCCGCTGCGGCGAGGTCGGCTTTCGCCTGCTCGTAGGCGGCGCTGGCGGCTGCGGCCTTCGCATCCGCCGCGTCCTTGTTCTGCTGGGCTGCGGCGAGGACGGAATCGGCGGAATCCTTTGCAGACTGGGCCGCAACCAGCTTGGACTGGGCATCGGCAAGCGTCGCGTTGGCGTTGTCCAGTTCGGCCTGTGCCCTGCTTACGGCAGCCTGGGCGTCGCGCACGGCCTGCTCGGCGGCACTGATTGCCTCCGGGGTGGCGCTTACGGCATCTGCCTTGGCTTTATCGAGGGCATCCCTGGCATCCTGGGCCACCTTGAGGGCGGACTGGTACGCTCCGTCCTTCTCGGACGCATCTGCCTTGGCGTCTGCGAGACCCGCCTTCGCCTGCTCGAGGTCCTTGCCGGCGGCATCGGCGGCGTCCTTGCCCTCCGCGACCTGACGGGCGTACTCGTCCATTGCCGCTCGGTCGGCTGCCGTGCCGGCGCTGACTGCCGAATCGTAGGATGCCTTGGCCTGGTCGCGGGCGGAAGCCGCCTCGTTGTAGGGACCGGCGGCCTCATCGTAGGATGCCTTGGCGGCGTCCTCCTTCGCCTTCGCCTCGTCGACTGCCTTCTGCAGATCAGCGATGGTCTGCGCGGCGGATTTCGCGCCGGTACCGGATGCCGCGCCGGCGTGGGCGGCGATCGGCGACATCACGGCGGGGTGCTGCGTGCCCCCGTCACCGGTCTGGGCGAATGCCGCGAACGGTGAGATGAGGCTCGATCCGGTCATGACGGCCATGGTCGCCGCGGTGACGGTCAGACGCGCGATCCCCTTCGGAGTGTGAATCTTCTTGTTTGGCAGTGCGGCGAAGTGATCGCCACCGGCAGCGAAATGCTTTCCCTGAGTCATTGTGCTGTTCCATTCCTTTTCCGTGCCCTATCCGACTGGGCATCAGGGCGCTTTCCAATAGAGATAATTATGCGCCTTAACTGGGATTGTTGTATATAGTCCGTTGGCATAAATACAACAATCCATGAGTCTTTTTGTCATGGATATCTCGCCGCTACAACAATCCTTTGGTCTACGGTGCAAAGAACTCAGATCAGAGTCTGGTTACTCACAAGAGCAATTTGCGAACCGCATTGACATGGACAGGTCTTACTATGCCTCGATAGAAGTCGGGAGAAGAAATGTCAGTCTTTCTAACCTCTCTAAAATTGCCAATGGATTCAACATATCAATTGCTGCACTTATGACTGGTGTCAGCGATAAAACGAATTAGTCCATCATCATCAGCGAACGCAGTGAGCGTATCAATCGACGGCGTAGCCGGCGGCAAGGTCACGGCACGTGACCGCGCAGCGAGCTTTGCGAGCGAAGGGGACGGCATCGCCGTCCCTATTTCTTTATAGTATATTTCTCTATTAATTGGTCTCACCAAAATGGGTACAGCACAAGCTTCTGAACAGGCGTTTTTATCAAAGACTCAAAGCAGTCGAATCATCAAAATGGTGATATTTTTTACCCAAAATGAGGAAGCGCTTCACCAAAATGGAACCGACTAACGGCTGTTGAAAACTATTTATCCCCAAAATGGTGATTTCCTGTTTTCAGTGGAAAACTCGGTAAGTTAAATAATTTACTTACCAGATTTACAAACATAAGCAGTTCTTAGCCCAAAAACCAGAACAGGTCAGAAGCAAAAATAACTCCTGACCTGCGATTTTCCTGGTGCCCCCGGGCGGATTCGAACCGTCGACACCCGCTTTAGGAGAGCGGTGCTCTATCCCCTGAGCTACGGAGGCATGTTGTACTAGTGTAGCAGATTTACCCCTTTGCCATGTAGCGCATGGCCACTCATCGAGAAGGCTCTATAGCGAATAGTTTCCGAGGGCAATCCTCAATATCGGAAAGAATAACCCGGAATAACGCGAAATAATGGGACAAGCTTTCCCAACTGGCCCTCAAAAGGAAAATGCATCCCGGAATGAGAACAAATTCCGGGATGCATTTTCCGCCATCTATCGCCAACGATTAGCTGTCTCTGTGGAAAAGGCTCTTGATGGCAGCGGGGATGCTCTTGGCGCCCCTGGCCGTCACATCGATAAAATCGGGCGAACGCACGAGCTTATCCTCGTCGACGTACTTGCGGACCGCACGAAGCGTCTCTTTGTCGTCGCGCGTCGAAAACGTAAAGTGACCGTTGTCCTTGGTGAAGATGGCAAAACGCGTAATCTTCTTGGTGCCGCGCAAAACCTCGGCGGCAATATAGTCGACCTCGTCCCACGGGATTTGAATATAATCCTCGGGATTGCGCTCGTTATAGTACTCGAACGCCTTATTGCCCACCATCACGTTACCGTGGCTGGTAAGCCCCATCAGGCAGGTTGCCGGCGTTGCCAGATCGACCGTGCTGTTCTGAGATTGCGCCATGCGCGCCTCGCCCTCCAAATAAAACAATCGGACCGCATCCAGTGTACCCACCGGGTGCGGTCCGTTTCAATGGCTCAAAAGCCCTTACCTAGCAACTCTCGGTCTTAAGCCGAAGCGTGCTTACATGAAGCCGCAGAAGCGACCGATGATGCCGACGGCGAAGAGAGCCAGGATGATGACGATCGGGCTGACCTTCTTCTTGAGGAGCTTGCAGACCAGCAGGGTCAGGCACACGGCGGCAAGGCCGGGGATGAGCTGATCAAGGTTGGCCTGAAGCGTGGTGACCTTCATCTGATCAAGGGCGGTAGCACCGACGGAGTTGTACATCGTCAGCGCTTCCTTGATACCCTCGGAACCGGAGGGCAGGCTAGCCCAGTCGATAAAGGCGCCAGCAGACTGCTTGACCGTGGAGACGATCGGGGTGAAGGAAATGGACACCCAGCGCTCGACCAGGGCACCGATGATGAACATACCCAGGATGGAAGCGCCCTCGGTGACCTTGCCCATCAGACCACCGGAGAGGTCCTTGGCGATGGAGGAGCCGACCTTGTAGCCAAACTCCTGCGTGTACCACAGGAAAGCGTAACGGATGATGTTCCACGCGAAGAAGAACAGCAGCGGACCGACGATGCTGCCGGACATGGCCAGGGAAGCGCCCAGAGCGCCCAGAATCGGGCGAAGGGTGAACCAGAAGACGGGGTCACCGACGCCGGCGAGCGGGCCCATCATACCGACCTTGACGCCCTGGATGGCGACGTCATCGATCGGAGCACCGTTGGCGCGCTCCTCCTCGAGGGCGAGGGTAACGCCAATGACGGGGGCGGAAACATAGGGGTGGGTGTTATAGAACTCCAGGTGGCGCTTAAGCGCGGCAATCTGGTCATCCTTGCTGGTGTAGAGCTTCTTGATCGCAGGGATCATTGCGAAGCACCAGCCGCCGTTCTGCATACGCTCGTAGTTCCACGAGCCCTGAAGGAACTGATGACGGAAGCAAACCTTCTTACGGTCAGCCTTGGTGAGCTGAATCTTGTTCTCTGCCATATGTATCACTCCCCTCCTACTCGTAATCGTTCAGAATGTCGCCGAGCGGGTCGCCGGAGCCACCGCCCGTGCCGCCACCCTGCTTGGCCAGATCCTTAAGGCCAAGGTAGATGAGGGCAAGGGAGATGCCGATGAGGCCAAGGGCGATCAGCGTGAGCTGAGGGATGGCAGCAAGGACAAAGCCGAGGATGAAGAACGGCCAGGTCTCCTTGGTGGCCATCATGTTGATGACCATGGCGTAACCGACGGAAGCGACCATGCCGCCGCCGACGGCCATGCCGCCGGACAGCCAGTCGGGCATAGCGTTAAGCGCGTTGGTAACAGCCTCGGCCGGGATAACGCACAGAAGTACTGCCGGGATGGCGATACGAAGGCCCTGCATGAGGATGGCAGCGTACTGCCAGCGCTCGATGCCGGAGAAGTCGCCCTTCTCGGCGCAACCGTCCATGGCGTGAGCGATAGCGGTAGCAATGGTACGGCAGATCATGGTCAGGAACAGACCAGCGACCGACAGCGGGACGGCGACGGCGATGGCCGCGGTAACGGCCTTGGCCGAATCAGTGGCGCCGCCGTTGAGGGCGAGCACCATGATGATCGAAGAAGCGACCGAGGCCAGAGCGGCGTCAGGCGCGACGGCGGCGCCGACGTTAGCCCAGCCAAGGGCCATCATCTGGAGCGAACCGCCCAGGAGGATGCCCTCCTGAAGGTGACCGGTTACGAGACCGATAAGCGTGCATGCCACGAGCGGCTGATGGAACTGGAACTCATCCAGAATGCCTTCCATACCGGCAAGCAACGCGACAATCGCAACAAGCAGAATAGTGATTGCAGACATGTATCGGACCCTCCTTTACTATGCTTGAGCGGCCAGTTCGGCCTTAGCTTTCTTCAACATGGCGTCGAGATCCTCGGAGGCATCCGAAGGAACCTTGCGGACCTCGAACTTGACGCCCTTGGCCTTGAGGGCCTCGAGGGTCTTAACGTCGTCATCGCCCATAGCGACGGCGTTGGTGACGACGACCTTGCCTTTGGAGTGAGCCATGGAACCGATGTTGACTTCCTTGATGTCGACGCCGGCCTCGATGGCCTTGAGCAGATCCTGCGGGTTCTCGAAGAGCAGCATGGCCTTGGTGTCACCAAAACGCGTGTCCTTGACGACCTCGGCCATCTTCTTGATAGGCACGACGTTGGCATGGACTCCCGGAGGGGCAGCCTGCTCGATCATGGTCTTGCGGAGCTCGTCGTGAGCAACGCCGTCGGAAACCACGATGATGCGGTTGGGGTTGATCTGCTTGGTCCACGTGGTGGCCACCTGACCATGCAGCAGACGGGTGTCGATACGGACGTGGGCAATCTTGATGTGCCCGTCGCCGATGACCGTTCCCGGAGGGATGGCGCCTGCAGGAGCAGCGGCGGCCGCAGCCGGCTTCTTCTCCTCGGGCTCAAGAGACTCGGGCTTGACGCGCACGCCAGCCTTAGCCTCAGTCACGAGATGTTTTGCGATCGCATGTGCAGTGTTCTTTGCGTCAAAGCGCTGCGAATATGCCTCGATGAGCATAGGCAGGTTGACACCGGTGACGATAGCCCAGGAATCGTGGCCCTCGATGAGCCCGCTGATCTGGTTGAACGGCGTGCCGCCCCACAGATCAACGAGGAAGAGTACCTGCTCCTGGTCGTCGAAGGAAGCGACTGCTTCCTCGACCTTAGCACGGAAGTCGTCGGGGCCCATGCTCGGCTCGAGCGAGACCACGGCCACAGACGGCTGATCGCCAAAGACCATCGAGCCCGTCTGCTTGATTCCAGCTGCCAAGTCCCCGTGGCTAGCAAGAACAATACTTACCATCACATAACCTCCTTTTTGTCTACGTAATTCCTACACGACATGAAAGGAGTATACCTGTTTGGTTTGTGGAATTATAGCTAAATCCGCAAAAGGTTGGATTATTTGTTTAAACGTCTAAGTTTGTTACAAATTGATTACGTTGCTGGTTTTCGACTCATTACCCGCCAGAGCGTCGCTCATCAAGCCACGCATTTTACAGATACAAGCAGACTGTTCATTAATATCGATTTTAGGCAAGCGCGAATGCGCTTGTACTGCCGCTACTTTGTTCAAACAGGTATGACTTGACTATTTGCGCGACTTATGATCTACGAAACCACTCAAAAAAGTTGCGGTGGAATAGTTCTTGTTTAAGAGCCAGAAGGCTGGATTTAGGAACTATTTCACCGCAACTTATAGGGGATCCTAGACGATGTGGAGGGGGTGGGCGGCATCGACGGCGTCGAGGACGTCGGAAGGGCCGTCGGGGGCAGTGTCTGCCGGCTCCTCGTCGGGGGTCTCGATCTGCTTGATCATGACCTCTTGGCCCTGGAGCAGATAGGTATCGCCGCTACCGCAATGAGGGCAGGTCTTGCCGTGCTCGACCGTCGCATAGTCGCGGCCGCACGCCTCGCAATGCGTCACGGCCTCGACAGGCTCCACAATAAGCTCCGCGCCCTGCGCGATGGGCTTTTTATCTGCCGCCCAGCGCCAAGCGTCGAGCAGCAAGTCGGGAACGACGCCCGAGACCTCGCCCAGCAGCAGCGTGACGCTCGAAACGCGACGCACGCCATTGGCGCGCGCCACGTTCTCGACATCGCGAATAATGTGATAGACGATTCCGAGCTCGTGCACTTTTAATTCCTTCCGCCGTTCCCGTTATGGCTACTTACTTGCGACCAAATTTGATCTTGATAGCACGCTTAAGCGCGTACTTGCCGAGGCTTGGGAGCTTTTGCTCGTATTTGACCATCGTGGAGCACTCGGGGCGATCGCGATCCAGGCGGATGGCATCGAACGCGCACTTGGTGGTGCACAGGCCGCAGCCGATGCACTTGTTGGGATCGACGATCGAGGCACCGCAGCCCAGGCAGCGGGCGGTCTCGGCGCGCACCTGCTCCTCGGTAAAGGTCTCGACGTACTCGCTAAAGGGTGCAGCCTTCTCGCGGTCGCGGTCGACATGCGCCACCTCGCGGCTCGCGTTGTCATAGCTCTCAATCACGACATCGTCGCGGTCGAGCGCGGTGTAGTGGCGCTGGTTGCGGCCGATGGTGAGCGTGGAGCCCGGCTGCACAAAGCGATGGATGGACACGGCGGCCTCGTGACCGGCGGCGATGGCGTCGATGGCAAAGCTCGGACCGGTGTAGACGTCGCCGCCCACAAAGATGTCGGGCTCAGCGGTCTGATAGGTCTGGGGGTCGGCAAGAGCACCCTGGCCGCGGCCGAGCTCCACCTTGGAGCCAGCCAGCAGGTCGCCCCACACAATGGACTGGCCAATCGACATGACCACGCGGTCGGCATCGACGCGGCGCAGATCGTTCTCGTCGTACTCGGGCGCAAACCGGCCCTCGTCGTCAAAGACACGCGTGCAGCGCTTGAAGGTGATACCGCACACACGACCGGCCTCGTCCAGGTGAACCTCCTTGGGGCCCCAGCCGCAGCTGATGTGAGCGCCGTCCTCAACGGCCTCGCGACGCTCCTCCTCGCTGGCGGGCATCTGGGCCTCGCTCTCCAGGCAGAACATCTCAACGTGCTCGGAACCCAGACGGCAGGCGTTGCGCGCGACGTCGATGGCCACGTTGCCGCCGCCCACCACGATGGTGCGGCCGGGCAGCGCGTCGATCTTGCCACTGTTGACCTCGCGCAAAAAGTCGACGGCCACGGTCACGTCCTCGGCATCCTCGCCCGGAATACCGGCGAAGCGGCCGCCCTGGCAGCCGATGGCAACATAAAAGGCCTTAAAACCCTGCTCGCGCAGCTCGTCGAGCGTCACGTCGCGACCGACCTCCACGCCATAGCGGAACTCGGCGCCCATCAGGCGAATGACCTCGACCTCGGCCTCGATAACATCCTTCTGCAGCTTAAAGCTGGGAATGCCGTAGGTGAGCATGCCGCCCGGGCGCTCGTTTTTCTCGAACACGACGGGCGTGTAGCCCTTCTCGGCCAGATAGAAGGCACAGGACAGACCTGCCGGACCGGCACCGATGATGGCGATCTTCTGGTCGAAGCCGCCGGCACGCGTCGGGGTCACCACGGGTGGGACATAGCGGGTCGCGGCATCAAGATCGCGCTGGGCGATGAACTTCTTGACCTCGTCGATAGCCACGGCGGCGTCCACACGGCCGCGGGTGCAGGCATCCTCACAGCGGCGGTTGCACACGCGGCCGCAGATAGCGGGCAGCGGGTTCTCACGCTTGATGAGCGCCAGCGCCTCGTCATAGCGGCCCTGAGCCGCGAGCTTCAAATAGCCCTGAACGGCGACATGCGCGGGGCAGGCCGTCTTGCAGGGCGCGGTGCCGGACTCATGCGTCTCGATGCGGTTGTCGTTGCGGTAGTTGGGCGACCACTTGGTGTGGTCCCACTTGGTGGCGTCGGGCAGCTCCTGGCGCGGATACTCGGGCACCTGTCCGCCGGCCTTTTTGCTGCAGAGCTTCTGGCCCAGCTTGGCGGCGCCGGCCGGACACACCTCAACGCAGCGACCGCAGGCCACGCACTTGTCCTTCTCGACCTTGGCGACATAGGCCGAGCGCGACAGGTTGGGCGTGTTGAACAGCTGAGAGGTGCGCAGGGCATAGCACACGTTGACGTTGCAGTTGCAGATGGCGAAGATCTTGTTCTCACCGTCGATATTGGTGATCTGGTGCACAAAGCCGTTGTCCTCGGCCTGGCGCAAGATGTCGTAGACCTCCTCGCGCGTCACATAGTGGCCGCGGTCGGTCTCGACCACGTAGTCGGCCATATCGCCCACGGCGATGCACCAGTCGGCGGGGTCGTCGGCGCAGCCCTCGCCCATCACGCGACGGCTCGCGCGGCAGCTGCAGGTGCTGGCGGCATACTTGCCCTCGTATTTGTCGAGCCAGTGCTCGATATGCTCAATCGGCACCGAGGTGCTCGCGGCATCGATGGCCTTCTCGACCGGAATGACATGCATGCCGATGCCGGCACCTCCGGGCGGCACCATCGGCGTGGCCTTGGACAGCGGCCCCTTGGATGCCTGCTCAAAGAACTTGGCATAGACCGGATGCTCCTCGAGCTGGCTCACGCGCATGTTGAGGAACTCAGCAGAACCCGGCACCAGCATGGGCAGCACCCACTGCTTGGCTCGCTCGGGATTTTCCCAGTTGTACTCGAGCAGGCCCGTGTAGCTCATGTCGTCGAGCATCTTCTCGATCTGGGCCTCGGGCATGCCGGTGAGTTTGACCATCTCGGGCAGCGTGTAGGGACGGCGCATCTTCATCTTGCAGAGCACTTCGGCCTGCTCGTCAGTCGCGGCCTCGGCAAACGACCAGTACTCGTAGCCCAGCAGCTCGTCGCGATGCAGCAGGCGGTTGGTGCAGTGCTCGCACAGTTTGACGATGGCCTCGCGCGGATGCTCCGGCAGCGGCGGCACAAACTCCGCACCGATATCGGGCTCGGTGTAGCTAATCCCCGGTCCGTTGAGAATCATGGTCGTCCCTTCTCTTGCCACAGCCCGGCGAGACCGCGGCGCCCCTCTTTTTTTGCAGGCCGGGCATGCCCCCATGCCGTTCACCCGCCATTGTTGACATTGTGTCAAAAATAGTATTGACGAACCGTCAACAATATTCAAGACTGTTAGGCGAACGGTCAGGCAAAAGAGGATGAAAGGCGGCAAAACATGGGCGACAACACAGCAGATACCTCTGTGGTCGATGCCGTCCCCGCATCCGATAGCGCGGCAAAGCGCCTGACAGGCGACGAACGCCGTCGCGAGATCCTCGATGCCGTGCGCACCGTAAGCTCCGAGCTGGGCGTGTCGCATCTTTCGGTATCGGCCGTGACCAAGCGAGCCGGCTGTACGCGCTCATTGTTCTACCACTACTTTGCCGATATGGACGCCGCCGTCACCGCCGTCATGGACGAGGCAATCGACGGTTTTATCTCCGAGCTCGAGCAGTGGAATGCCAGCCGCACGGTTGGCGACATCGAAGGCGCACTCGACACCGTCGCCCCGCTCTTCAAGCGTCTGGTCGTGAGCGGCCACGAGCTGCCGAGCACGCTCACCTCGAGCAGCGGTGCGCTCTACGGCGGCTTTTTGCACAACGTGGTCCAGCGCGTGGCGCAGTATATCTGCGACACCACCGTGGTGGATTTTGTCGCCCATCATGAGCTACGCATCGACCATGTCTACGAGACGTTCTACACCCTCATCATGGGACTGTTGATGTATATACGCACGCACCCCGATGTGCCCGACGAGACGGTCAAGGAGATTATCGCCTCGACGCTCCACATCGAGGGCTATACCGCCAAGTATCCGGAGCGCAAGCCCCAGAACTGACGCCATTTGGCCAAACTGCCCGCGATCAGAAGAGGGGCCGCGGGCGTGTGAAAGGAGAGCAGCATGCTGTTCGATGTTTGGGGTAGCGATACCCTTATCCACTGGGCCGGCTGGGCCATGGTCTTTATTGGCCTGATCGTGCTCAACGAGGTCGGCCGCCGCACCAAGCTGGGCGCGGCAATCATCTTTGGCGTTGCTCCGCTGGCCATGACCATCTACTGCGTCGCCATCGCCGTCGGCGTTTCGCAGGGTGCCGAGTGGGCGCTCACCAACCCCACCCATGTGTACCAGAACAGCTGGTTCCACTACGCCAAGGTATACGCGGCGCTGGCCGGTTGCTGGGGCTTCATTGCCATTAAGTACCAGTGGGGCAAGATCGGCAAGGCGCATTGGTTCCGCGCATGGCCGTTTGTGATCGTCGCTATCAACATCATGATTGCCGTCGTGTCCGATTTCGAGAGTGCCTACCACTTCTTTGTCCTGGGCCAGTCCACCTGGGTCACCTCCGAGGGTGTCACGCAGCTTGCCGGCTGGAACAACGTGTTCAACGGCATCGCCGGTCTCATCAACATCTTCTGCATGACCGGCTGGTGGAGCGTCTACGCCTCCGAGGATCAGACCGATATGCTGTGGCCCGACATGACCTGGGTCTACATCATCGCCTACGATGTCTGGAACTTCTGCTACACCTACAACTGCCTGCCCACCCACTCCTGGTTCTGCGGCTTTGCGCTGCTGCTGGCGCCCACCGTCGCCGCCTTTATCTGGAACAAGGGCGGCTGGATTCAGAACCGCGCCTTTACACTTGCTATTTGGTGCATGTTTGCCCAGGTGTTCCCGTACTTCCAGGAGGAGTCCATCTTTGTGACCCACTCCACGCTCGACCCAGGCGCCGCCACCGCGGTCTCGATTGCCGCGCTGATCGCCAACGTCGCCGCGATCATCTACATCGCCTACCGCGCCAAGAAGCTCGGTCGCAATCCCTACAAGCAGGATGTCTTTGAGGGCACCAGCGATTGGGAGAAGGCTACCGCTCGCCGCGCCAAGGTTGATTACGCGCACGCCGAGTAACATGTTGGTCGCTGTTGGCGCCTGGGCATAGGCTCGCTCGCCAGACTTTCAATCCAATGTCTCGCAGAGCCCCAGGAAAGCGTTTCGCTCGCTTTCCGGGGGCTTTTGTCGTTGCGTCTCTATTCATCTATTCAAAAACATGCGCATATATAAAATCGGATTTCAAATCATGCGGCGGCTCTATGGGGTCCCGTTTTTGGGTACAGTGTTGTCCCGATATTGAGCTTGGGGGATATATGAAAGATGAGACGATGGCCCAAGAGGATGCGGCCCAAGATGCAGAAGCGTGTGCCGAGGCCCTGGAGAGTCTAGACCGGATTTCGCTTGACGAGGTTGCGTTTGACGATTCGAGCGTTGATGTGCAGGATGAGCCGGAAATCGAGACACAGCCCGATGATCAGGATGCAAAAGACGATGGCACCGCGCCCACCGAAGACGGGGCGGGGCACGAGGATTCCGAATGCGAGGCCGACGACCAGCCCGAATCCGACACGAGCGAGGAAACCATCTTGCTCGACAACTTGCCGGCCGAAGATTCGCTGACCCGCGAGCTCCCTGGCTTAGGCTCTGCGCCTGCCGTGGACGAGACCATCGCCATGGGCGATATTCCCCTGCCGTCCGTTCCCTCGGCACGCGAGGCCGAGGTTCGCCATCGCAAAATGTCGCCCAAGCGCCGCAACCTGATGGTTGCCGGCGTTGTGGCCGTCGCGCTCGTCGCCGGCGGCGCAGGCTATGCTGCCTGGAACGGATATCAGCAAGAGCAGGCTGCCGCTGTCGCCGCCAGTGCGCACACGATGATGTCGGTGCAAATTGGCGTACATGCCGCGGGGCTCGACTGCTCCACCGGCTCAAAGATCCCCGTGCAGGTGAGTGGCCAGGACTCCGACGGCTCCTCTGTGAGCGAAACGCTCTACGTTGACGAGCACGGTCGCGGCATTAAGCTGCTGCCCGGCGATTACACGCTCTCCATTGCTGGATCCCCCATCGCGGAAGACGGCACCATCTACACCGTCCCGACCACCAAGGCGCAGGTCACCATTAAGAGCGATGGGCAGGATCTGCGCGCTCAAGCCACCTTTAAGCTCAAGGTACCTTCGGCCGACACGGTGACTGACGACCAGATCGATGCCGCCGCCAAGTATGCCGAGGAAGGGGGCGCAAGCTCTGCCGCCGCGGCAAAGATACTCCAGCAGGCGGCAATTACGCGCCGCGATGCCGCCGCCAACGCCGTAAGCGCAAGCGAGGCTCAGTCCGCCCGCGATGCCGACGCTCGGCACAAGGCGACGAACCTGTATCAGCTCGATATTCCGGTTGAGTGGTATGGCAAGGTCGCAACCTGGCAGAACGGCAACACGCTGTGCATTTATCTGGACGGCGACACCAACACACCGCTCGTGACGCTCGTCACGGTGCGCGATGGCGAGACCTTTACGCCCGACGACGGCGATACGGTTTTGGGCACGGTCAGCCTAGGCAACGGCTACACCGTCTACGCCAGCGGCCCTGTCTATCCGTACGTGATTCCGCAAACCGTTAATGGACACACACAGAACCCCGTGTCGACCTACCCCATGGATACGGCGATTGAGCTTGTCGAACTCACGACCGGCAACCGCTACACATACAGCCAGATCAAAAACGACCTGGTCGGTAAAGACGGCAAGGCCGACGCCGCGACCAAACTCGAGACCGACTACCTCGCCCAGATTCTCCTGCCAAGCATCAAAGCCCAGGACTAGCCGGCCCGAAGACAGCCGCCCAACACCCATATCCCTAACGCAGTTGCGGTGAAATAGGGATTGTTTTTGCTGGTCAAACCGCAAAACAGTCCCTATTTCACCGCAACTTATTGGTGGCCTTTTGGGTGGCACTCAGCGCCACGGGTCGGCTTCGAACATTGGCTCGCGCTCGGGGCGTCGGTCGCTGTAGGGATCGTAGCCGTCGTCGTCCTCGTTCTCGGCGCGAATGTAGGGATCGCGCGGCTTGGGCGCCGGTTTAGGCGAAGTCTTCGGTGCGGCGGGCGCGACGGGCGCCGCCTCAGCCGCCGGTGCGTTCGTCTTGTTCTCGTCTTTCATCTGCATAGCTCCTTGCCATGTGCTCACGTTCAACACCATCGATTGTCGCACGAAAAAGGGCGGCGGACCCAATCGGATCCGCCGCCCTTGGAGTTCGGCTCAAAAGGCAAATTTTGAGGCATGACCCAAAATCTACTGAGCGTCGGGGACCTCGTAGGTGGCCGCCGGCGTATTGTCGCACACGACGGTAAAGCCGCCGTCCTTGTCGACATCGACCGTCACCTGATCGCCCTCGCGCACCGTGCCGTCGATGATAGCGGCGGCGATGGCATCCACGACCTCGCGCTGCACCAGACGCTTGAGCGGACGGGCGCCAAAGACCGGGTCCAGACCGCCCACGGCGAGCATCTGCTTGGCCGCCGGGGTGATGGCAAGCGTCATGCGCTCCTTGGCCAGACGCGCGCGGACGTCGGCGAGCTGGATGTCGACAATCTTCTCGATCTGCGCCATGCCGAGCGGATGGAACACCACGATATCGTCGATACGGTTGAGGAACTCGGGACGGAAGGTCTGAGCCATGGCCGCGTTGACCTGATGGCGCATCTCCTCCTCGTCCTTGCCGGAAAGCTCGGCGATAGCCTTGGAGCCCACGTTAGACGTCATGATGATAATCGTGTTCTTAAAGGACACTTGGCGACCCTGACCGTCGGTCAAACGGCCGTCGTCGAGCACCTGCAGCAGCACATTAAAGACATCCGGATGGGCCTTCTCCATCTCGTCGAGCAAGATCACGGAGTAGGGGCGACGGCGTACGGCCTCGGTGAGCTGGCCGCCCTCGTCGTAGCCCACGTATCCCGGGGGCGCACCGATCAGACGCTGGACGCTGAACTTCTCCATGTACTCGGACATGTCGATACGCACGAGCGCGCGCTCGTCATCGAACAGGCACTCGGCAAGCGCCTTGGCGAGCTCGGTCTTGCCCACGCCGGTGGGGCCCAGGAAGAAGAAGCTGCCGATGGGCTTGTCCGGATCGGAGAGGCCCGCACGGCTGCGGCGCACAGCTGCGGCAACGGCGGAGACGGCCTCGTCCTGGCCGATGACGCGCTTATGCAGCTCGCCCTCCAGACCCTTCAGCTTGTCGAGCTCACCCTGCATCATCTTGGAGACGGGCACGCCGGTCCAGGCGCTCACGACCTCGGCGATCTCATCAGAGGTCACCTGTTCGTTGAGACCCTCGCCGTCCTGCTGCTTTTGTGCCTCGAGCGCAGCCTCGGAATCCTGAATCTGCTGCTGCAGACCAGGAATCACGGAGTAGCGCAGCTCGGACGCACGGCCCAGGTCGCCGTTGCGCGTCGCGCGCTCCTCTTCGCTCCTGGCCTCGTCGAGCTGTCCCTTGAGCTCCTGCACGTGGTCGATGGCGTTCTTCTGGTTGAGCCAGCCGGCCTTTTGCACGTTGAGCTTTTCCTGGACCTCGGCGATCTCTTGGCGCAGGGCCTCCAGACGCTCCTTGGAGGCGTCATCGGTCTCCTTCATGAGTGCCTGCTCCTCGATCTGCAGCTGGGTGAGCTGACGCGTGGTGGCGTCAATCTCGACCGGCATGCTGTCGAGCTCCATGCGCAGGCGGCTTGCCGCCTCATCGACCAGGTCGATGGCCTTGTCGGGCAGGAAGCGGTCGGCGATATAGCGATCGGAGAGGTCGGCGGCGGCCACGAGTGCGCTATCGGTAATGTGCACGCCATGGAAGATCTCGTACTTCTCCTTGAGGCCACGCAGAATCGAGATAGTGTCCTCGACGGTGGGCTCGCTCACCATAACGGTCTGGAAACGACGGGCGAGCGCCGCGTCCTTCTCGATGTACTTGCGGTATTCGTCGAGCGTAGTCGCGCCGATCGCGTGCAGGTCGCCACGAGCGAGCGCAGGCTTGAGGATGTTGCCGGCGTCCATGGAGCCCTCGGTGGCACCCGCGCCCACGATGGTGTGGAGCTCATCGATGAACAGGATGACCTTACCTTCGGACTTCTGTACTTCCTTGAGCACGGCCTTCAAGCGGTCCTCGAACTCACCGCGGTACTTGGCGCCGGCGACCAGCGCGCTCATGTCGAGCTCGATGAGGTCGCGGTCGCGCAACGTACTCGGCACGTCGCCGGCCACGATACGCTGGGCGATGCCCTCGACGATAGCCGTTTTACCGACGCCCGGCTCACCGATGAGCACGGGGTTGTTCTTGGTGCGGCGGGACAGGACCTGAATGGTACGACGGATCTCGTCGGTACGGCCGATGACCGGGTCGAGCTTACCGGCGCGGGCAAGATCGCAGATATTGCGTCCGTACTGCTCCAGCGCCTCAAACTGGGTCTTGTCCTCGGCAGACGTCACGCGGTCATCGCCGCGCAGTTCCTCGTAGACCTGCTCGATGCGCTCCTTGGTGACGCCGGCATCGCGCAGCACGCGACCCGCGTCGCCCTTGTCCTCGGCAAGCGCCATCAGCAGATGCTCGGTCACCACAAAGCTGTCGCCCATCTTGGTGGCCTTCTTCTCGGCCTTCTCGATGACGCGGACGAGCTCGTTGGACAGGCCCATCTGCTGGCCCTCGCCCGAAACCTTGGGCGCGTGGTCGATGGCATCTTGCGTGGAGCGTGCGAGCTGAGCCGGGTCGGCACCGATGCGCTCGATGATCACGGAGATATTGCGCTCGCCGGCACCGAGCAGGGCAGACAGCAGGTGAATCGGCTCCACCGCGCCGGCCTGCGCATCGGCAGCCGTGCTCATGGCGGTCTGCAACGCCTCGCGCGACGTCATTGCTAGCTTATCGATTCTCATGGAATCACCTCTCTTGGGGCGGCCGCCCTACGGGGCGGCTTCACGTTGTTCGAGAAGTATTGTTGCCAGCTTTGTGCGATCTTATACATAAATCTAAGTCTCTATATATAAGATTTTATGAGTGATTGAGGGATAGGGGGCAGGCACGCTCACCCGCTGCGGCCTCGTACCCTCACTATCTCGATCTGTAACATCTATCGACCGTTTCCGGCTCTAGATGTTACAGATCGAGATGAATTGTTCAGCGGCGCCCGTTTGTCTCAATCTGTAACATCTAGTCGGCAAATAGGGCTCTATCTGTTACAGATCGAGACGAACAGAAGACACCTGAATCGAAAATCTCAATCTGTAACACCAAGCCCACTTTTAGCGGCCAAGATGTTACAGATCGAGACAGACCGAAAACCACCACAAAGAGGACAGGCACCTTTGTGGTGGTCGCGGTCTCTACTCCTTCGCCGAACCCGTACTTCCCGATTCGACGGTCCAGGGCATCTCATCCTCGAACAGCCATGTACGGGCAGACCCACTATCGCGTGCAGTCTGCGGGTCAGGCAAGCAGGTCTGTTTATAGGCATCTTGGATACACTGACCCATAAAATCGTTGAGCTCGGTCTGGTCGCCCTCCATGACATAGGCGACATCGCCGTCCATGATGTAGATGCCCGGACCCTCATTGCCCTCGTAGCCCGGATCGTACGAGACATCACATAACTTGGCGCCGTTTGCAGTGTCCAGCTCGATGGAAGAGTGACATCCGCCAACCATGTCGTTCGCTTTTGCCCGATAGGACGCATATCCGTACCAACGCTTAAATGTTTTGCCCTTGAGTAGCTCGGACGCCCTATCGATCAGGCTTGTATCCGTGGTATAGCGCATGGCCCCAAGCTGAATACGCGGATAATTGCTAATACCCAGCACAGCCGGCTGCTCATCAAAATCAACGGTAATGGCCTCGGGCTTGTCGTCGCCGGTCAGAAGTTCGACAGATTGAGTCACAGGCTTGACCACCGGCTCCGTCACCGCAGCAGGTAGAAATGCCATACCGACAGCGCCCGCGCCAACCACAGCGATCGCAAGCGCCAAGACAATCAATCCAATACGGGCAGAACGGCTCACGGCAAAACACCCCACAATGCAAACCTTCGCCACCTGCACTAATGATACCTCCAGCTAACACCATCACCAAAAGAAGCCGTCCACTCCCCACCACCGCAAAGGGGACAGGCACCTTTGTGGTGGTTTTCGACGCTAACGGTCGACCATCTCGCGCCATGAGATTAAACTTGAATTGTTCTCTGAACATATCCATTTCTGCCTATCCTCAACAGATCTTTGTCTCGAGGAGCGCATATGAAGCCGTCTCATTCCACCGGTCGCAACGTCATCGCCATTCTCGCCATACCCATCGTGATGCTCTTCCTTATCGTCATCACGCCCTTTTCTTTTGGTATCGCCTCGCCCTTCGATCTTTGCGGGATGATCGACGCCGGCTCGCGTGCCACCTCGCTCTCCTTTGTCTGCCGTGGCGTGTTCTACGAATATGCAATTCCCACCGGAAGTTGGCAGTCCAAGTTACCGTTGCTCGGCAAGGTCGACGGATGCTCCCCCTATTTCTGCCTTGAACCTCAGACGATGAATTATTTGATCGACGACCAGCCCCTCGACTCCATCACCCTCGCCTACGACTACGCACCAAACACCGATGAGCGCCACATGAACCAAGTCCTCGACAAGATGCTTGGACAGTGCGGGCTCACCGAGGAGGCCGGTCGAACCATCTATAGCAACCAGCAATTAAAGCGAACAGAACTCCGCCGTGTCGGAAAAATCAAAGGGCGAAACGGGGCTGCCTACTGGCAGGCCTGGGCGACACGCGACAAGAGCGAATTCGGGCACAGCACCTATACGGTCACCGTCTACACCAAAGATGGAATCAAGGACGATGTTGACGATTTCGCGTCATCCAAACTCGGCATCCCCAAAACAACCAAACCCGCCAACCCGGATGAAATTCTGTAGAGCCGCTCATTAACATACCGCTCAACGATCACAACAACATCGAGCTCGTTACCCACCGCCACAAAGGTGCCTGTCCCCTTTGTGGCGGTTTTCGACAAAAAAGAAGCCGCCCCGATAACAGGAGCGGCTTCAAGCAAGTCTATTTTTAGCGTCCCTCAAGACCCAACGAGAACGCAGAACTGTAGCCCGGGGCTTACCCTTTCCCGAACGCGACCCTCGCGAAGCGCGTGAGCGGGCGGGAAGGGGTAAGCCCCGGGCGGACAATTAAGTGCGTTACTCGGCAGCGGCCTTGAACTTGTTGTAGTTGATCAGGCAGCCGGCCTTGACGATGGCACGCTCCTCTGCCGTCATATCGGCAATATAGAGCTCAATCTGCTCAACCGCACCATCGGCGCGCACCACGTAGGCGGCGATGTTCTTCAGGTCGCCATCGAGCGCGGCGCGGATACCCGGCACAAAGACGTAGTCGCCCACCTCAAAGTTGGGCTCGGCCTCCATCTGGAAGGGCACCATACCCCAATTCATCACGTTGGAGCGATAGCGCTTGGTGGCGTACTCGTGGACGATGTTGGCCAGGCCGCCAATTACGCGCTGGCAGCTCGCGGCCTGCTCGCGGGCAGAGCCGTCACCGGGCTTCTTGGCGTAGAGCATGGAGCCGTACTCGGTCGCCTTGGCATCGGCCGCGACACCCGCGCCGGCCAGCGCCTCAAACACGCCGGCAAGCTCGGCATCGAGTGCCGCCAGGTCGCCTGCTGCCTCGCCGGCAACGCGGCGCTTTTCCACCACGTCAACCTCCTTGGAGCGGCCCACGTAGGCCGGGTCGCGGCGGCTGAGCGTAAACTCGGCCAGACCCAACGGGTTGGAGCGGAAGGAGCTCGTCTCGCCCGAGGGAATGAGCTCGTCAGTCGTGGTGACCGGGTCCATGATCTTGGAGCACACCTTGAGCAGGATGTCATCGCCGAGGGGCTCCATCGCGGGCCACGGCTTGATGTTGGGGCCTTCGACCAACTCGTCGGCAGGCTCCGCCTTGCCAAAGCCCCAGTACACGCGCTTTTTGTACGGCGCGTTGTCAAAGGTGTACTCGCAGGCCTCATCCCAAGTCTCCTCGGGCAGGTCGGTCGCCGGCGTCAGGACGCCGCCGTTGGCCGCCGTCGCCGCAATGGAGCGGGCGTCCATCAGGGCCACGGCGCTCAGCTGGCCATTACCCGGCTTGGAACCCTCGCGGTTGGGGAAATTGCGCGTGGTGTGGCGGATCGAAAGGCCGTTGTTGGCAGGCGTGTCACCGGCGCCAAAGCACGGACCGCAGAACGCCGTGCGCACGATCGCACCGGCCTCCATGAGGTCGTAGATATAGCCACGGCGTGTAAGCTCGAGCGCCACGGGCTGGCTTGTGGGATAGACCGACAGCGAAAACTCGCCGCAGCCGGTGTTGGCGCCCTTGAGCACGCGGGCAGCCTGGACCACGGAGTCGTAGTTGCCGCCCGAGCAGCCGGCGATAACGCCCTGCTGCACGTGCAGCTTGCCGTCGACGATCTTGTCGAGCAGGCTAAAGTGCGTCTTGCCCTCGCCGATCTTGGCGGCCTCGAGCTCGACCTCATGCAGGATGTCCTCGAGGTTCTCGTTGAGCTCCTCGATCTCAAAGCCGTTGGAAGGATGGAACGGCAGCGCGATCATGGGCTTGATGCTCGACAGGTCTACCTCGACGCAGCCGTCGTAGTAGGCAACATCGGCGGGCTTGAGCTCGCGGTAGTCGTCGCCGCGGCCGTACATGGTCAAAAACGCGCGTGTGTCCTCGTCGGTAGCCCAGATGCTCGACAGGCAGGTGGTCTCGGTGGTCATGACGTCAACGCCGTTGCGGTAATCGGTCGTCATGCTCGCGATGCCCGGGCCCACAAACTCCATGACCTTGTTCTTGACGTAACCCTTGGCAAAGACGGCGCGGATGATGGCAAGCGCAACGTCGTGCGGGCCGACACCGGGACGCGGGGCACCCGTGAGGTAGATGGCAACGACGCCGGGATAGGCGACATCGTAGGTGTCGCGCAGCAGCTGCTTTGTCAGCTCGCCTCCGCCCTCGCCCACGGCCATGGTGCCCAGGGCGCCATAGCGGGTGTGCGAGTCGGAACCCAGGATCATCTTGCCGCAACCGGCGAAGTTCTCACGCATAAAGGAGTGGATGACGGCGATATGCGGCGGGACGAAAATGCCGCCGTACTTCTTGGCAGCCGAGAGACCGAAGACGTGGTCGTCCTCGTTGATGGTGCCGCCCACGGCGCACAGCGAGTTATGGCAGTTGGTGAGCACGTAAGGCAGCGGGAACTGCTCCATGCCCGAGGCGCGCGCCGTCTGGATGATGCCGACAAAGGTGATGTCGTGGCTCGCCATGGCATCGAAGCGAATCTTGAGCGCCTCGGGGTCGCCGGACGTATTGTGTGCCTGGAGGATCGAATACGCGATGGTGCCGCGCTTGGCATCCGCGGGCGTCTGCGTAATACCGCGCTCGGCAGCCTCGGCCGCAGGCACAACCTCGCTGCCGTTACGCAAGTAGATGCCGTCCTCGTACAGCTTGACCATACTGTCTCCCACTCTGCCCAAAAGATTTGGGCGCATAGCATACATTCGTTCAATATCGTGCCATAGAACGGTTGCAAGTGGGTTACGAATCTGCGCGTTCACTTTATCTCGGTAAAGTAAAGGACGAGCCCGGTGTGGGCTGGAAAAATGATCCCTTGGGGACGGAGGAAAACGGATCACTGGGTCAGGCCGACCCCCTCAGTGATCCGTTTTACTCCGTCCCCAAGGGATCGTGAAGTAGAATGCCAGATTGCCCGCATGCATCCCGCGCAACTACAAATCGG
>CATZIU010000033.1:0-18278 GCA_958420165.1 uncultured Collinsella sp.
CCTGCGCAAGACGGAAAGCACATTAAGTGCTTTCCTTTGCGTGCGGAACTCGCGACAAACTCAACCCGCGCCAGCCGGCCCCGGAGACCCTCCCTGCCGTCACTTGCTTCAAAGACTTTGTTCCTCGCCGCTTCCGCGGCTCGAGGTCCCCGTTCTCCTCAGCGGGGTTGTCTAAGATTGTTGTTGAACTTCGGCCTTTGGCTCAAAGAAAAACGGGAGATGCGATCTGCATCCCCCGTTTTTGTTGCACCTACTCTAGGTCAATAAATTTGATGCTCAGAATCTTGCCGTCCTTGACAAGCATTCTGGCCATGGTGGGGCCTCGGGTGCCTCTTGGATAGCTGGCACTGCCTGGGTTGAGGACCAGGCAGCGACCCACTTGGGCTTCTTTGGTTACGTGGGTGTGACCGTTGATGGCTACGTCCACGGATCCCACCGGGAGGTCTTCACGGTAGTGGGCTACGGCGAACTTGAGGCCTTCGTAGGTAAAGAGCGCCAAGCGGTCCACATCGGGGCCGTAGTCGCGGTAGTAGTCGTTATTACCCAGCACCGCTCGCACGGGGGCGATGGTGCGCAGATGCTCGTAATCCATCTCCGACGTAAGGTCACCGGCGTGGATAATCAGATCCGCACCCTTAAGCTCGTCCAAGAGCGCAGGCGAAAGATAGCCGTGGGTATCCGAGATAATGTCGATACGCTTGGCGCTTGCACTGTTCATGGGATCCCTTCCGCAAAAAGATTTGGTGCATTCATGCAAAAAGCCCCACGGCTCCGCAGACGATTTTGGTCTACAGGGCTGCGGGGCCGGTGTACTAGAGGCTCAGGGCCTTTTTGAGCGGTACGACGCGACGGCGCGAAACCGGTACGCGTTCGTCGACGCCCGTAATGCCCAGCTGGATAGCGCCCGAGGGAACCGTCTCGACGTCGGTGACACACGCCAAGTTGACGATATAGCGGCGGTGAACGCGGAAGAAGCCAAAGTCGCAGAGCTTGGCCTCGAACTGTGCCAGCGAGGTCGTGGACAAAAAGCGGTCATCGACCGTATAAATACAGGAGTAATCGTCCTTGGCCATAATAAAGCGAATGTCGTCCACGGGGATGAGGACCTTGCGGCCGCCCTTTTCCACCGGGATGCGCTCGATGGTCACCTTGCTGTCCGTGACAGGCTTGGCGCGTTGCATAACCTTATCGATCGCTCGATCCAGGCGAGCCTCCTCGACCGGCTTCATCAGATAGTCGACGGCATCCACATCAAACGCCTCGACCGCATGATCGCTGTACGCGGTTACGAATACGATCGCCGGCGGATTCTTGAGCTTATGCAGTGCCTCGGCAAGCTGCAGACCCGAAGCGCCAGGCATCGAGATATCGAGGAACACAACATCGACGCGGCTCTCCATAAGCATCTCGATAGCGGAGCGAACGCTCGACGCTTCTGTGATCGTGCCGATCTTGCCCGTCTGCTCGAGCAAGAAGCGAAGTTCCGAACGGGCCGGGGCCTCATCATCCACAATCATCGCACGCAGCATAGGGATAAAACCTTTCGTCAACTAACTACGTCGGGCATCCGCCAACTAGCGTTAAACCCGTAACCTATCATTCTACTCTTGAATGTCGAAGATGCTCTCCGACAAATCGAGATGCAGGAGCACTTTAGCGCCCTTGCCCGGGGCCGATTCGACGCGTGTATAAGAGTGCGGTCCATAAAAGCGATGGATGCGCTCCGAAATATTGTGCATGGCCACACCGGCGCCGCCGCCCTGCGGGGAGCTGGCGTCGGGACGGGCGGAGCGTTCGTCAAACAGTCTGGCAGCGGTGCCTTCGTCCATGCCCACGCCGTTATCGGCGACCACAATCAAAATCGCATCTTCGCCATCCCTGTGGACCGACACGTCGATCCTCAGTGCATCGTCGTCGCCCATACCATGGCGCACGGCATTCTCGACGATTGGCTGGATTACAAATGCCGGCACCAGCGTGTCCTCGACGTCCTCGGACACGTCGAAGGTCGCCAGCACGCGATCCTCGCCAAAGCGCGCCTTCTCAAACGTCAGGTAGCGCTTGGTCTGCGCGACCTCGCGCGACACGGGAATGAGCGAGCCCGAATTGTCGAGCGTGGCGCGATAGAACGAGGAGAACTCGCGCAGCAGCTCGCGGGCGCGCAGCGGATCGGTACGCGTAAACGACGCGATGGTGTTGAGCGTGTTGAACAGAAAATGCGGGTTGATCTGCGCCTGCAGGGCACGCACCTCGGCACGGGCCGTGAGCTCCTTTTGCACCTCGAGCTCGTGGATGGCGAGCTGCGTGGACAGGATCTCGGCAAAACCCGAGGCAAGCGCGTACTGAGTGCGGTCGACGGCACGCGGGGTCTTGTAGTAGAACTTGAGCGTGCCGACGGTGCGGTCGCCCACCTTGATAGGAGCGATGATACCGGCAGGAACATGGTTGTGCGAGCCATCCGAGCCCACCACGTCCACCACACGGTTGAACGACTGGACGATACCGTGCTCGATGACGTAGCGCGTGGCAAGTGTGTGGATGGGTGAATCGGGCAGCAGCTTTTCCTCAAACTCGCCCGCGCAGGCCAGCACGTTGCTCTCGTCGGTGATGGCAACCGTCATGGCACGCGTCTCGGGCAAAATGCGCTGGCACACCAGACGCGCCGACTCCTGCGTCAGACCGCCTTTGATGTCCTCGAGCATGGCAGAGGCCACCGAGAGCGTCTCTTCGGTGTACTGGGAACGCACCGAATCGGGATTGAGCGTCAAATAGATAAAAATGCACAGAAAGATGCACAGCAGTGCGCAGGCGACCACGGTCGCGATCGGCTCGATTCCAGTCGCCAGGGCAAAAATAAAGTACACCAGCACGCAAATGGCGCAGACAACGGCGATCACGCGAAAGATTGATATTGAATTATCGCGCTGGGCGCGGCGGTCGATCATTCAGTCCCCTCCAGGATGCTGGTCAGTTGTGCGTCGTGCCAGAGCCCGTCCATGATCTTGGGCCAGAAGCTCTGAAAACGCAGGTAGCTTGCGGCGTTTTGACGCGCGTAGGTCTTGGCCTCGTCAATACCGTGCCGCCAAATGCGCAGGTACCCCTCGTGCTCGCGGGTAAACATGCTGCGAACCATGGCGGTCTTGCGCACACGGTCGTCGAGCTCGCGCGAAATCCACGGGCCCGGATAGGGCATGAGCGACGCGGCCGTGACGGGAACGAGCTCCTGCTGGTGCGCGGCAAATGTCAGCTTGGCACGCTCGTAGTACCAACGGTACACATCCTGCATAAAGCGCGGCGAGCGCTTCTCGGACTCGGGCGGCAGTTGACGAACGACCCACTCGTTGTCAAACCACACGTCGTAGCCAAACATGCGCATGTTAAAGAGGTAATCTAGGTCCTCGCCTCGGGTGATAAACGGGTCAAACGCCACACGGGTAAAGGCGCGGGCATGAAGCGCCACAAGGCCGCCGCACACGTAGTTTGAACGCGAAATACGGGTGCCCGAGAGCGCCTTTTTCATCCAGCGATTAAACTCGATGCGTTTGGTCCACCAACGATGGCAAATGCCCACCTTGTCTGTGGGCGCCAACGGCGATCCGTCTCGATCGTAAAAGTAACCGCTCTTAACCAAAATCGGCAGGCCTTGACGCGTCTGCTGGCCCAGTGCATAGGTCGCGCGCTTCATAAAGTCGGCATCGATAACGGTCTCGTCGTCATCCAAAAAGACAACGGCATCGTGGCCGAGCACCGCAGCGCAGGCAAGCCCCATATTGCGAATGGCGCCGTATCCGCGCAGGCTCACGCACTCGCCCGAGCCCTTGGGAGCAATCTGCGCCACGCGGTCGGCGATACGCGATGCCTGGGTGTTGGTAACCACGGTGACCTTGAGCGTAGGGTGCGCGTCGACGATTTCGTGGACGCGCTTCGACACATCAGCCGTGACCGAGATGGGGCAGACCACCAAAAGGATAATCCTCGGAATGTCGCGCACCTGCTCGAGCGAGGCCAGGCAGCGGTCGAGCTCGGGATTGGTGGCGTTGAGCTTCGTCGAGTGGTCATAGACGCCGGGAGCGTTTGCATGGGCCTCGTCGTCTGCCCAATATGTTGGAATCACAACCGTGGCGTTCATGCCTTCCCTCCCTGCAACACAAAAACGGGGCGCCGCCAAACACAGGCGACGCCCCGCGACCTAGCTGATTCCATCATACCCACTTGGGCAAATCATTGCTCGCAAGTCGCAATGTTTATTGCGGATAACCCCAAAAGAGCACCGCGGACAGGCCCAATAGCCGCTCGCTTCTATGCGGTCTGCTCTGCCGCCTGAGTCATGCGGGAAAGGCGAACCAGCAGCATAAAGCCAACGATCAGCAGCACGCCAATGGAAAGGACGCCCAGCGACGGGTTGCCGGTCAGCGAGGTGACGACCGACACCAGGAAAGTGCCCATGACGCTTGCATAACGACCAAAGATGTCAAAGAAGCCGTAGTACTCGTTGGACTTTTCCTTGGGGATAATGCGGCCAAAGTAGCTACGGCTGAGCGCTTGCACGCCGCCCTGGAACAGGCCGACCATAATGGCAAGCACCCAGAATTCGAAGGCGGTCTTTAGGAAGAATGCGGCGAACAGCACAATGCCCATATAGGCTGCAACGGCCACCAGGATCATGTTGAGCGTGCCCACGCGTCCGGCGAGCTTGCCGTAGATGATGGCAGACGGAAAGGCCACAAACTGCGTAACTAGCAGCGCCAGCACCAGCTGGGTCGAGTCGATGCCTAAAGCCGAGCCGTAGCTGGTAGCCATGGAAATGACCGTGTGGACGCCATCGATATAGAAGAAGAACGCGATCATGTAGACCAGCACGGTCTTGTTGTGGGCGATCTCGCGCATGGTGTGCCCGACCTCGGAGAACACACCGCCCACGATGTGGCCGATGGTGTCCTCGGGACCGCGCTCGCGACCGTACTTTTGCTTATAGGTGCGAATGAGCGGCAGGGTAAAGATGAGCCACCAGGCACCAGTGATGATAAACGACAGACGCGTTGCCAGCATGGTGGGGACGCCAAGAGCGGGGCCACCCATGATGAGCGCCAGGCAGATGATGAACGGCACGGTGGAACCGATGTAGCCCCAGGCATAGCCCGAGCTGGACACGGCGTCCATGCGCTCGTCGGTGGTAATGTCGGGCAGCATGGCGTCGTAGAACGTCATAGAAGAGTTAAGGCCGATGGTGCACAGCACGTACACGGTCAAAAATGCCATGGCGGACATTGGGATAGCCTGCGCCAGGCAAAGAACCAGGCCCGTGAGGAAGAAGCCCAAGAAGAACTTAATCTTGTTGCCGGCGTAATCGGCAAGCGCGCCCAGAATGGGCATGAGCATGGCAATGACCAGCGAGGCGATCGTCTGAGCGTTGCCCCAAGCGACCACCAGGTCTGCCGAGGAAGCACCGGTATTGATGGCGTTAAAGTAGATGGGCACCACCGAGGTATTGAGCAACACGAGAGCCGAATTGCCCACATCGTACATAACCCAATTACGCTCGAGCTTGGTGTATTTCATGGACAGGGCCCCTTCGTATTCGCCCGATATGCAGTTAGTTCATCGTACCCCAATTGCACAGAAGCGCTGGTAAGGATTCGGCAAAGGGGCACGCACGAGCCCTACTCCTCGCGGTCGAACTCTTCGTCGGCGCCGAGCACGCGACCGCTGTAATTGACGTGGTTGGTCACGGCTTCCATATCGCCGGTCTCGATAAAGCGGGCGACGGTGAGCTCGTAATCGAGCAGTGCGCGGTCAAAGACCTCGGGGAAGCTCTCGGTCGAGACTTCATCGGTAAAGGGGCTCTTCCATGCCAAGTGGCCCAGGTTGCCGGTACGCTCGGGCAACTCGGTCGTCACGCGGTGCGCAAGGCCGTCGAGTAGCGAATAATCGTGCACCAAGCCCTCGAGCAGGGCAATCGCGCGCGTCTTGGCCGAACCGGCCGGCTCGATAGTGCGGTAGAGCAGCTGCATGTCGGCTACGGCGCCGGCGTACTCCCCCGCCGGGATGTCGATACCGTACACGCGCCCGGCGACGTAGCTCATCAGCACGCCGGCAACGCGATTGATGCGGTCGGTGGTGACGATCTCGCCCGCCGGCGGATAATCCTCGACCGTAGCCCCATCGCGCTTGAGCTGCAGCATCAGCACGTCCAAGTCGCTTTCGAGCACGGCATGAACTTGACTGCTCGAAGCCTCGAGCTCGGGATCGGACTCGACAATGCCAAACTGCTGCTCGTAGACAAAGGGGTGGGCATTGCGATCGAGCACATAGTGCGACAGCAGGCCCAGCGCAAAGGCGCGACCCAGATTGGCATCGCGCGGCTGCAGGTGCGACACGCCGTCGCGCAGGCACGAGAACTGGCGCGACATGCGCGAGCGGTGCATGACCTGAGCAAGCGACATGCAGTCGGAAATGCGCGGCGTGAGCATGTGGAAGAAAAACGGGTCGGGACCTTGGTTTCCCAGGATAAAGGCGATGCGCTCCTCGTCGGACGTGATAACGCCCTGCGGAAGACGGTCGATGCTTTCCTCGCCAAACAGATGATGCGTAATGAGCGCGGGCATAATGATCCTTTCGATTTCATTCGATGTCACCCATTATGCCCACCGCACGGTCATGCCAAACCTGCGGCGGTAAACGATGATATGCAGACTGCCTACGCAAGCCCCAAGTGCGCCTTGACCTCGGCTGCGCGACGACGGGACACAGGCACCGTCGAGGTTACGCGATCGAGCCTGAGCTCCATAAGACCCGTGGAACCGATCTCGACATTATGCACGTCTTCCAAATTGACCAGATAACTGCGGTGGACACGGATAAAGCCCTCGGAGGCCAGGCGCCGCTCGAGCGAGGAAATCGACTCATTGATCAGGTATGTTCCCTCGGCGCAGACGGCGTTGCAAAAATCGGCGCGCGCCTCAAAGTAGCAGACATCCGCCACGGGAATGAACACCCTTTTGCCCCCACGATCCACCGTCAGGCGCAAAGGTTGGCGCGGAGCATGGACGACACGGCGAGCGCCCAGGGCGGTCTCGATCTTGTCGAGTGCCTTTGACAAGCGGGCATCCTCGACCGGTTTGACGATGTAATCGACAGCATCGAGGTTATAGGCATCAGCCGCATACTCGGCAAATGCCGTCACAAACACCACGGCTGGCGGCGTCTTTAGGTTCTGCAGCGTCTCGGCAAGCTCAATTCCCGAGCGACCGGGCATGGTAATGTCTAAAAACAGCACGTCGGGCTTGTTCGACAGAATCGACTCCACGGCTTCGGTGACATTGCCCGCTTCGGCAATCTGTCCCACACGCGTATCCTTTTCCAACAGATAGCGTAGCTCAGCCCTAATGGGAGGCTCGTCATCAACCACCAAGATGTTCCAGCCTTCGGACATATGCGCTTCCCCTCTTTTTCTCTCAATCCAACCGCGTGCTACACCGTTAGCGGCGCCGGCTCATGCGGCTCGCCATTCAACTCAACGATGACCTGTGTTCCCACGCCCTCCTGGGACTTCACGCGCATGCCAGAATCTTCTCCGTAAAAGAAATGGATGCGCTGAAGCACATTGAAGAGCGCCAGACCGCAACCTCGCTTGATGGAGCCGTCGGCGGTAATGCTCTCGGGCTCCTCTCGGCGATGCTGCTCAAACAGATGCGCGCAGACTTCTTCGTTCATACCGATGCCGTCATCTTCGACGATGATCTCCAAGCCGTCATCGGTCTCAAAAGCCCTAACACGAATAGAAAGCGGCTCGATCTCGCGCTGCGCATGCTTGATGCAGTTTTCGAGCAGCGGCTGCAAGATAAACGGCGGTACTAGGCTGTCGCGCACCTCAAAGTCGATGTCGACCGAAACGCGCAGACGGCCGTCGCCATACCGGGCCTGCATAAGATTGATATAACGAGTGCCCTGCTCCACCTCGTGCTCGAGCGTGGTGAGCGTATCGGAGTCAGAAAGCGTCTGACGGTAATAATTGGAAAAATCGATGAGTAACGATCGCGCCTTGTCGGGCTCGGTTCGAACGAGCGACACGATCGTGCTAATGGTATTGAACAGAAAATGCGGGTCGACCTGCGACTGCAGGGCACGAAGCTCAACGCGGGCTGTGAGCTCGTCCTGGCGCTCGAGCTCAAAGCTGGCGAGCTGCGTGGAAATTAGATCGGCAAAACCCGAGGCAAGGGCCGTCTGGCGCATATCAATGCTGCTCAGGCGGGGATAGTACAGCTCGAGTGTGCCCACGCAATGCCCGCGCACGGTAAGCGGCGCGACAATGCCAGCGCGCAGGCGGGGAAAATAACCGCCCGTCTCATTGGAGGTGTCGCGCGAAAACACGCTCTGCTCGCCCGTCTCAATCACACTGAGCGTGGTCTTGAGCACGACCGGGGTGCCGGCGGGACACCTTGTCGAATCCTCGCCCCAACTTGCCAACACCTGCTTGCCGTCGGTAAAGCAGATGGCAGAGGCGATGGTCTCGGACAGGATGATTTTAGAGGCGCCCAGGGCCGCTTCGGGCGTAAGGCCACGCGATGTATAGGCGAATATTTTTGATGCGATGGCGAGCGTACGGTCGGTTGCGCTCGATGTGAGGTCGTCGGGGACCACAAAGACATACGAGAAAAAGAAGCACAGCATGACCATGCCGGCAATAACGACAACGCCCGGAACGGGATTGGGATTATCGGTTAAATCCCAGATAAGCAGCAAGATAAGCGCCGGAACGACAATACCGAGCAGGATGGCCTGGACCACATGCTGGGCCGTGCGAAAGACCTTGGTAGAGTTGTAGCTCTTGCCCAGAATCAGCCTGTTTAAATCCACCGTCATCCCCTTTTTTCTATCGCACCCATAGCAATAAAGAGGGCCGCAAGCGACCCTCTCCATTGCATTATGCAATCAAAAACTGTGTTTTACATCCAGCCATCGACAAACGGTATCTTAGGCGCTGTATTTGTTGGCCTCGCCAAAGGTGCCAGCCTCGACGATCCAGCCATCCTTCATGATGACGTCCATGTTGTCGGTGTTGAGCACGTGGATGTCGGTGGCGACGTCACCGTTGACGACCAGCAGGTCGGCGCACTTGCCGGCCTCGATGGAACCGGTCTCGTCCTCGATGTGGCACATCTTGGCACCGTTGAGGGTGGCGCAGGTGATGGTCTCGACCGGGGTGAAGCCGATCTTGTCGACGAACTCGTACATCTCCTCGATGGAGCAGGTGCCGTACGGGGTGACGAAGGAGAAGGAGTCGGAGCCGATCGTCATGACAACGCCGCGCTTCTTGGCCTCGCGCAGGCAGTCGTAGTTGCGCTGCAGCTCCTTCTCGACCAGGGTGCCCTCGTACTTGTCGTGCAGCTCGGGGACGTAGACGGGCGGATAGGTGGCGTACCAGGTGGGCAGGAAGGCGATCGTCGGGGTGAAGAAGGTGCCCTGCTCGGCCATGAGGTCCATGGTGCGCTCATCGATATCGAAACCGTGAATCAGCTGCTCGCAGCCAAAACGAACGGAATCGTAGGCAGCGGCGTGGTTGTTGTAGCAGTGGCTCCACACGGGGATGCCGACCATCTTTGCCTCGTCGACCACGGCCTGGATCTCCTCGGAGCAGTAGTGCTGGTCGCGACCGGAGTCCCAGCGCCAGATGCCGCCACCGGTAGCCCAGATCTTGATGGCATCGGGGTTCTCGCGCAGGCGACGACGGACGGCCTTGCGCAGATCCCAAGGACCGTCGACCTGGTCGCCCCAGGGATGGGATTCCTTGTTGAGCTCCTGGGTGCAGTGGTGGGAGTCACCGTGGCCGGCAACGCGGCAGAAGCCGAGGCCGGTGGCCAGAACGCGCGGGCCCTTGAAGACGCCCTTGTCGATGCAGTCACGGATCTGGATACCAAAGCGACCGATCTCGCAGACGGTGGTGAGGCCATGGGTGAGGCAGTCGTAGGCCTGCTTGACGGCGACGGCCTGCTTCTCGAGGAGCGGCTGCATGACCCAATCGGTGTCATCGTCGGTCAGGTTGCCCGAGAAGTGCAGGTGGGTGTCGATCAGGCCGGGAAGGACGGTCTTGCCGGCGGCGTCGATGACCTCAACGCCCTCGGGAAGGTCCTGCATAGCGCCGGCGTACTCGATCTTGCCGTTGTCGTCGACGAGAACGAGGGAGTTCTCGACCGGCTCGGCACCGGTACCGTCGATGAGCTTGCCGCCAACGATTGCATACTTAGTGGACATGGTTCCTCCTTATGGATCCATATAGTGGGCGAGGCCGTGTTGGGTTAAGGCCTCACAAAGCTACCCAAGTGGTGCCGGGTTCGGTGCGCGGGAGAGAGGATTCCGCGCACCCGATCCGCCCCGGCTAGGCGTTACTTTTTGCGGGAATTGGTGAAAGCCATGAGGGCCAGGCCGATAGCCAACCAACCGATCACGATGCTCCACTCCACCATGTTGAGGGAGGCGGGAGAGAACGGAATCACGAGCAGGCCGATGATGATGGCGCAGGCAGCGATAGCGAGGCCGATGCCAAACTTGCCGCCGGGCACCTCGTAGGGACGAGGCAGGTCGGGCTCGGTGAAGCGCATGCGCAGGCAGGCGAGGGCGACCATACCGCAGGAGAAGATGAAGGCGAGAGCCGACACGTTGGTCAGAGGGATGAGCATGTTCTTGCCCAGGAACGGACCGATGACGGTGATGACGCCCAGAACGACGCAGGCGAGCTTGGGAGCGCCGGACTTGGGGTCGACCTCGGCGAACTTCTCGGGCAGCTGGCCCTTGCGGCCCATGGCAAGCATGATGCGGCTCGTGGCGCCGTAGAAGGAGTTCATCGGGCCCATGGGTCCAAGCGTGGCGATGACGAGCATGGCCAGGTACAGAAGCATGTTGATGCCCTTGAGGCAGGCAAGCGCGGGAACCGGGCTCTTAACAAACTCATGCCAGTCGAGAATGGTGCCGAACGAGTAGATGCAGACCATGTAGAAGCCGCCGGCGGCCAGCAGAGCCAGGGAGATGATCTTGCCGAACTTGTTCCAGTTGAGGCCCTCGGCTGCTTCCTCAGCCTGCTGAGGAATGGTGTCGAAACCGGCGTAGAAGAACGGGGTCAGAACCAGGACCGACACGATGCCGGCGAACAGGCTGGTGCTCTCGGTAGCGGCCTTGCCGCCGCCAGCGCCGGCGACCTGGGAGAACACAGGCATGGCATTGTCCGGCGAGCCGGTGAACAGCGAGACGCCCATGGCGAGCAGCATGCCGCAGAGCAGGGCCTTGGTCAGGAAGGCCTGGAGCTTGGCGGCCGAGCTGGCACCGCGGAAGTTGAGGAAGATGACGTAGACTGCAAAGCCGAGCGCAATCAGCGTCGGGAACAGGTAAACGTCGGCGCCCAGGATGGTGTAGAGTTTGACGGCGCGCAGCCACTCAAGACCGGGCAGGCTACCGAACATCTCGGACACGAGGGTCGAAATGGCGATGGCCTCCCACGGGCACAGGATACCGTTGCCCAAGGCCAAAAGCCATCCGGTGATGTAGCTCAGCGTACGGCCAAAGCTACGATCGACATACTCGACAATGCCGCCCGAGATGGGGATAGCAGCCGTGAGCTCACCGAAAACAGCTCCGACGGGCACGAGGAAGATTGCACCCAAGAGGAATGCGATCATAGCGGGAACGGGACCGCCGCCCACGACCATCCAGTCGCCGACCTGCAGAACCCAACCGGTACCGATGATGGCACCGAAACCGATGGTGAAGAAGTTCCAGAGCGAAAGCGTTTTCTTCATGCCGCCGTTACCCTCGACTGTAACTTCTGCGTTCTTGTCCGCCATTGTTCCCCTCCTTTCCTTATTGACGCCTCTTTGGCGTCACCCCTTGCGCGGTCTGTTTTGCCGCGCTCTTTTATTTCGTGGCTTTAAGATACGGCCTTGGCGCAGCAGCTCCGCTTGTAGCTCGACCGAAGGCAGAACTGCAAAACGAGCGGCGCCGTTTTTGGGACGAACGGCACGGTTTGCCGCTCATTGTTGCCGCCCGTCCGACGGGCGTACGCTCATCGGACGCATATAGAGATGTTTTTGAGGCCGTGTGTTTTGCGCCTTTCGTACCGTTTACCGAGCTTTTGACGCGCGGACCCATTTGTTGCACATCTTTTTTGTAGGATAGACAGGTTATATATGAGACAAGGCGGTACGAATGGCATACGGATACAACGACGGTGATCAACGGCGACAAAGCGTTCGCCTTGCTGGCCGTACCACGCCGACGCCCAGAAGTGCCACGAGCAGCAATCCGCAACGCCCTCAAGAGCAACCCAGACCTTCGTCTCGGCAGCAGACAAGCAGAACACGGCAGAGCGGCCGTCCGAGTACGGCCACAAGCGCGCAGCAAGATAGCCGCTTGGGCGCGCGCACTCGACAGCGTCAGGCCGAGGTTCCGCAACTGCGCCGCAACGGCGCACGTCAGCCCGGCATCCATATCAACCGCTTCTTTTCGCATCCCCAAGGCGGACGCGACGGCAAGCCTTACCGCTCGACATCGTACGTGAATGCCCCCGCCCTGTCAGCTCGTCGACTTCGCCTCGCACTGTGCTCTATCCTCACCTGTCTGGTCTTTGTGCTTATGAGCTCCTGTATCTCCCACGGCTCGGCCGGCCTCGATCCAACCGCCGAGGATAAGCTGCTCAAGGCCCCGGTCGCGCCCGGCTATTCGTTTGCGTTTTCGACCCCGCGTGCGCAGTGGCAAGCCGGCACCATGCCCCACATCTATCAGATTGACCCGGCATGGTCGGAGCTACCCTACGCCGGCGGTACCATCCGTCAAAATGCCTGCGGCCCTACCTGCCTTACCATGGTCTACATCTATAAGACCGGTCACACCGATATGACGCCGGTCGATATGTGCGCTCTTTCCGAGGCGGGCAACTATGCCCCCACCGGTGCCACCGAGTGGTCGTTTATGACGAGCGGCGCATGGCAGCTGGGCCTTAACGGAACTGAGCTCCATATCGATCGCAGCTCCATCACCCAGGCGCTGCGCTCGGGCGCGCCCATCATCGCATCGGTTCGTCCCGGCACCTTTACCAGCGTTGGACACTATATCGTGCTCTGGGGCATCGACGATGCCGATCAAGTGGGAGTCTACGACCCCAACTCGCAAAGCCGCAGTGCCCGCCGCTGGGGCGTCGTAGAAGTCCTCAACGAAATCGAAGCCATGTGGGCCTACTACTAGTCATTTAAGAACGTCCCCAATGACTAGGTGAATAGCAAAAGCCCCGCAGTCGGAGCGGACTGCGGGGCTCATGAAGAGAGGCTAGTTTGTGGGCGCTTTGCCTGGCGCCCACGAGAGATGCAGCAGAGTAGAGACTACTCGTGGATGCGGGTACCGGAGAGGCCGGCCATGGTCTCGGCGGCCTTGTCCAGAGCGCCGATGATGCAGGTGCGGCCCTTGCGGGAACGGGCGAACTTGATGGCAGCGCGGACCTTGGGCTCCATGGAACCCTTGCCGAACTGGCCCTCGTCGGCCAGGCGCTCGGCCTCGTCGGCGGTGAGGTCCTCGAGCTCCTCCTGGTTGGGCTTGCCAAAGTTGATGGCGACATGCTCAACGGCGGTCAGCAGGAACAGGACGTCGGCGTCGCAGTCCTCGGCCAGCAGCTCGCCGCCCAGGTCCTTGTCGATGACGGCGGGAACGCCCTTGTAGCAGCCCTTGTTCTCGTAGTCGCGGACGACGGGGATGCCGCCGCCGCCGCAGGCGATGACGATGAACTCGTTGTCGAGCAGGTTGAGGATGGAGTCGGCCTCGACGATCTTCTTGGGATCGGGGGAAGCGACGACGCGACGCCAGCCGCGGCCGGAATCCTCGACGAAGACCTTTGAGGGATCCTCGGCCATGAACTCCTTGGCCTGCTCCTCGGTATAGAAGGGACCGATCGGCTTGGTCGGGTTCTTGAACGCGGGATCATCCGGGTCGCACTCGATCTGGGTGACGACGGTGGCGGCGTGCCAACGCTTATAGCGCTTGTGCATCTCGCGGCCGATGCCCTGCTGCAGGTGATAACCAATGTAGCCCTGGGACATGGCGCCGCACTCGGGCAGCGGCATCTCGGGGGTGCCGATGGCGTCGTGGGCAGCGGCGAAGGCGTTCTGGATCATGCCGACCTGCGGGCCGTTGCCGTGGGTGATGATGATCTCATTGCCCTGCTCGATGAGACCGAGGAGAGCGTGGGCGGTGTTGCTCACGGCCTCGATCTGCTCGACGGGGTTGTTGCCGAGGGCGTTGCCGCCAAGGGCGACGACAATACGATCGGGCTTGCCAAGAGGCTTAGACATTGCTGGAATCCTTTCTGTAAAAGGCCTACAACCCATTAATAACCCGCGTCCGTGCGATGCGCGAGTTTATTAAGGTTTCTATTCTCTTTATCGCTCATTTTATTCATTTTGAAAATAGCGGAACGGTGAACGGTCGTTTTTGTCCGCTCAGCGTACAGAACACCAGCTCAGACATATCTACGCCATTTACGTGCAACTTTATTTAAATGCAGCGAGGATTATGTCGGATTATGCAAACTACATCTCTGCTAAACACAAAACGGACAGCGCAATATCTTACTCGCGCTATACGAGATTCTATGCACTTATAAGTCGAGTATGCACCCCTGCAAAAACAAGGGGCTTTTCATCCAGCATAAGGAATAAAGAAGGGCTCCGAAAAGGCGGCAACAGCCAAGTCCCCCATCCATCCCCAAAGTGGCGCGAGGTTTCGCGGCAAAGCCGCGAAACAGCGAAGGGGACAAAAGGCCCCCACAACCACGTCCTTCATCAGCCCACACAATCCGAGGACGTAGTCGTAGCAGGATCTGAGGGCTGACCTTCGCGGACACTCCGCAGGACGAAAGAACCCCCGCCGCACGTAGTGCGCAGCGGGGGTTCTTTCATGTCCGAGGACGTCCGCGAAGGTCAGCCCTCAGATCCTGCGGTGGGAGACCTAGGCCTCGTTGTACACCGTCTTGAGCTTCAGCAGGTGAGCGTAGCGGTCCATGGCGGCCTGCTCGTTCTCCTTGAAGAGCTCCTCGGCGCGCTCGGGGAAGGAACGCGTCAGCGAAGCGTAACGGGCCTCGTTCATCAGGAACTCCTGATAACCGCCCGCGGGCTCCTTGGAATCGAGCGAGAACTTCTTGCCGGCAGCAGCCTCGGGGTTGAAGCGGAAGAGGTTCCAGTAACCGCACTCGACAGCCTTCTTCATCTCGGCCTGGCAGTTCTGCATGCCGCCCTTCTTGATGGAGTGCATCTCGCAGGGGCTGTAGCCGATGATGAGGGACGGGCCGTCGTAGGCCTCGGCCTCGTGGATGGCCTTGAGGGTCTGAGCCGGGTTGGCGCCCATGGCGACCTGCGCCACATAGACGTAGCCGTAGCTCATGGCAATCTCGGCCAGGGACTTCTTCTTGGTCACCTTACCAGCAGCGGCGAACTGAGCGACCTGGCCCAGGTTCGAGGCCTTGGAGGCCTGACCACCGGTGTTGGAGTAAACCTCGGTGTCGAAGACGAAGACGTTGATATTGTGGCCGGAAGCCAGGACGTGGTCCAGGCCACCGAAGCCGATGTCGTAGGCCCAACCGTCGCCACCGAAGACCCAGAAGGACTTCTTGGTGAGGTAAGCCTTGTCGGCGAGGATCGCCTTGGAAGCGTCGCAGCCGCACTTCTCGAGCTCGGCAACGTAGGCGGCGGCAGCGGTCTTAGAGGCCTCGGCGTCGTTGACGGAGTCGATCCAAGCCCGACCGGCGGCCTTGAGCTCGTCGGACGGACCGTCAGCGGCGATGATCTCCTGCGTGGTGGCGATCAGCTTCTTCTGAACGGCCTCATAGCCAACGGCCATGCCCAGACCGTGCTCGGCATTGTCCTCGAACAGGGAGTTGTTCCACGCCGGGCCGTGACCGTCTTTGTCCTTGCAGTAAGGAGCGGTGGCAGCGGGGTTGCCCCAAATGGAGGAGCAGCCGGTAGCGTTGGAGATGAACATACGGTCGCCGGCAACCTGGGTCACCAGACGCGCATAGGCGGTCTCGGCGCAGCCGGCGCAGGAGCCAGAGAACTCCAGGTAGGGCTGCTTAAACTGGCTGCCCTTAACGTTGGCCGCGATGAGTTCCTTCTTCTCGGAGACGTTCTCGACCATGTAGTCCCAAACGGGCTGCTGGTCCATCTCCTGCTCGGTGGGAACCATCTCGAGGGCGCCCTTGGGGCAGACCTTGACGCAGTTGGTGCAGCCCATGCAGTCGAGCGGGGACACGGCCATGGTGAACTTCATGCCCTTGGCCTTGGGGCCCATGGCGTCGAGCGTGCGAGTAGCCTCGGGCGCGGCGGCGGCCTCGTCCTCGGTCATCGCGAACGGACGGATGGTGGCATGCGGGCACACATAGGCGCACTGGTTGCACTGGATGCACTTGGTCTCGTCCCAATGGGGAACGACCACGGCGACGCCGCGCTTCTCGTATGCAGAGGCGCCCAGCTCAAACTGGCCGTCGGCGCAATCGACAAAGGCGGAAACAGGCAGGCTGTCGCCATCCATGCGATCGATGGGCTCGAGCAGGTTCTTGACCTGCTGGGCGATGGCGGACTTGGTCTCCTCGGAGAGCTCGACGGGGGCGGCATCCTCGGCGGTAGCCCAGTCGGCCGGAACCTCGAACTTACGGAAGGCGGTAGCGCCGGCATCGATGGCCTTGTGGTTGGCGTCGACGATGGCCTGGCCCTTCTTCATGTAGGACTTGGTGGCCGCGTCCTTCATGTACTGCAGGGCGTCCTCGGCGGGCAGGACCTTGGCCAGCGCGAAGAAGGCGGACTGGAGCACCGTGTTGGTGCGCTTGCCCATGCCGACCTTGGCAGCCAGGTCGATAGCGTCAATCAGGTAGACGTTGACGTTGTTGTTCGCGATGTAGCGCTTGGCCACGGCGGGCATGTGCTCGGCGAACTCCTCGTCGCTCCACTGGCAGTTGACCAGGAAGGTGCCGCCCGGCTTGACGTCGCGGACCATCTTGAAGCCCTTGACGATGTAGCTGGGGTTATGACAAGCGACAAAGTCGGCCTTGGTCACGTAGTACGGCGAACGGATCGGGGAATCACCAAAGCGCAGGTGCGAAACGGTGACGCCGCCGGTCTTCTTGGAGTCGTACTGGAAGTAGGCCTGAACGTACTTGTCGGTGTGATCGCCGATGATCTTGATCGAGTTCTTGTTGGCGCCGACGGTACCGTCGCCACCCAGACCCCAGAACTTGCACTCGATGGTGCCGGGGGCTGCGGTGTTGGGCGCATCCTCGGCCTCAGGCAGGCTCAGGTTGGTCACGTCATCGACAATGCCGATGGTGAACTCGCGCTTGGGCTCGTCCTTCTTAAGCTCCTCGAAGACAGCGAACGCGGACGCGGGAGGCGTATCCTTGCTGCCCAGGCCGTAACGGCCGCCGACGACCTTGATGCCCGTCTTGCCGGCCTCGTAGAGAGCGGAGACGACGTCCTGGTAGAGCGGCTCGCCGATGGAACCCGGCTCCTTGGTACGGTCCATGACGGCGATCTTCTGGACGGTCTCGGGGAGAACGTCGACGAAGTGCTTGATGGAGAACGGGCGGAACAGGCGAACCTTGACCAGGCCGACCTTCTCGCCGTGAGCGTTGAGGTAGTCGATGACTTCCTCGAGCACGTCGCAGAAGGAGCCCATGCACACGACGACGCGATCGGCATCGGGAGCGCCGTAGTAGTTGAACAGGCCGTAATCGGTGCCGAGCTTCTCGTTGATCTTCTTCATGTAGCCCTCGACGACGGCAGGGAGCTCGTCGTAGACCTTGTTGCAGGCCTCGCGGTTCTGGAAGAAGATGTCGCCGTTCTCGTGGCTGCCGCGGGTGTGCGGGTGCTCAGGGTTGAGCGCGTGATCGCGGAAAGCCTGGACGGCGTCCATGTCGCACATCTCGGCCAGATCCTTGTAGTCCCACATGGCGACCTTCTGGATCTCGTGGCTGGTGCGGAAGCCGTCGAAGAAGTTAAGGAACGGGGTCTTACCCTCGATGGCGGCAAGGTGAGCCACCGGCGAGAGGTCCATGACCTCCTGGACGTTGCCCTCGGCGAGCATGGCGAAGCCGGTCTGACGACAGGCCATGACGTCGGAGTGATCGCCAAAAATGTTCAGGGCGTGGGAAGCGACGCAACGCGCGGAGACGTGGAAGACGCCCGGGAGCTGCTCGCCCGCGATCTTGTACATGTTCGGGATCATCAGGAGCAGGCCCTGAGAAGCCGTGTAGGTGG
>CATZIU010000034.1:0-17763 GCA_958420165.1 uncultured Collinsella sp.
CGCTCGCCAACAGCCCCTCGGGCGGCGCGGTGGCCACCATCGCGGTCCCCCTGTGAGGGCCTAACGACTCAGGCCCTCACACCGGAGTGCCTCGCAATCAAACGCTTCCATCTTGAAATACGGGGAGTAAATAGCGAAATCGCAGGTGAAGGGGAGTAAAACGACAAAGAAAAAGCCTCTGTTCCAACGAGGGAACAGAGGCTAGAAAATCGTTTTTACTCACCGCCGTCGCTGGCGGCTTTGCCGTGACTCTCGTCCGAAACGAAACTCAGCGGCACAGTGCGGCACTCAAAAGTGCAGGTCAAAGCCCTGCTTACTCCCACTCGATGGCTTCGGTTCTGCCATCCCGTCATTCCAGTTGCATCCAGTTTTCGGTGCCGTTTCGAGTCGAGTGCCGCCAAGTAACACCATGTCGTGCTTCGTCGGCCTCAGGGACAAAAGCTGGGACAACTTCAAAAACTTTTTTCGAACTCAGGGCGTTGAGTTTTTGTTTTGCCCCAAAGGCCGCGATTGACCACCTTTGGAAGCTCAATAGCACCAAAAACGCCCGTTTTGAAACTCAATCTCCCTTTAGCCTGCAAGCCGCCAGCTGCAATCGTAAGTGAATCAACGCGGGTGGCTCGCGCACCGTTTACAAAACCCCAGGTCGCGGGTCTTCGCCATCGGTGGGCAAAGTGAGTAGTCTCGGGCGGCTTGCCCATGAGTTGGCGAATTGAATGAAAGCCTGCTCGTTCAACGGCTCCCACACTAGATAAACCACTTGGAGCAAAAGCCAATCTGGAAGGCCGAATGGACGAGCATCGAGATTCCGAGGCAGATCATCATCACGCAAAACCCGATCCCAACCCATTTCATGAAAGGGTCTTCACCTAGCCTGTCAAAATCCCGTTCCGAACGATTGGGTGAATAGGTGTCGGCGTATACGTCGACCTTGGTAGACTCCTTTGAAAGCAGCTCGAGAGCCTCGTCGAGGCCGCCGGCGAGCTTATCCCCATCGATTCCGACCCTGAAAAGGTGCGTCTCGTCATGCTGTCTGAGCGCCGATTCATCCTGAAGCAGGTAGAACCTCTCGCCGTTCACCCCGTTCGCCAGAGCGGTCCTCTCGCTCGCGAACGACCGGATCTCCCTCTTGAGCCTTGAGAAAGGCCCCCCTTGCCCTCGATTCCGAGCTTCTGTGCGAGCGACTCAAGCTGCCAGAGCAGGTCGTACAGAGTTCGACCCCGTACGCCTTCTCGAGCATCGTCCGCTCGAAGCGGTCGTATGCTTTAATCGCCTCGCCGTAAGTCAGCGTGGTCCCGATCGAAGGTATCTCATTCACCTGCATCGATTCTCCTGTCTGCCGATTAGAGGCTGCTCGCCTCGCCGAGCGCTGCCATATTCGCCGCGAAGCGCACCCCTCCAGAGGTGAGCTCGATGGAGTGTCCGGATTTGACCAGGTCGCAAAGGGCGTATATTCCATATCCCGCCACTCCGGCAATGGAAACGACGAAGCATCCGAGAAGGCCAGCCTGAGGCTCGGTGATGCCGTTCGTCGCATCGACAAGGGATTTGAACACACCCTGACAATTAATGGCCTTCTCGTTCATGGCATCAATCGTCACATCGCTTATTGCAATGGATCCCATCGTGTTTTCGGTCATCCTTACTCCTTTTTGTAGTCAATCTGTGCTTTCCGCATCCAACGGCTAGGCTCCTTATCCTTTCTTTGCATGCAGGAATAGCCCACCCGCGCCTATTGCCAAACCAGAGATGACAGCCGCCGCGGCGGGTACCCAGCTGGGCAATTGCGAATGTCGAGCATGGTTATCGAGTGTTGTTGGAGAATCAACTTCGTTGTGGCCAGCCGCTATTGATTTAGCAGCGTCCTTTGCAGTCTTGGCCTCGACCAGATCGAGGAAATCCTCGAGCTCGCTTTTTACACGGTTTTCGTCAAGCGGCATTGGAAACTCTGCCGCCGTTTTTCGTGCGAGGAGGACGGACTTGATGCGAACCATGTCCTCCCAAGACAGCTTCTCGTCGCATCGGTTTGCGTCTTCGATGCTGTAGACAATCTGACCACAACGCATCACGGGGACTCGATGGAAGAAATCGGTAACACTTGCCTCGTTATTCACGAAAAGAAGCATGCCATGCACGTCCTCTTCGCTCATGCAGCCGTCAGAAGAGAATTGAATCGCATCCCAAAGGGCATGCATCTTCTCACGCATTCGCTCACCGACGTTGTAGGAGCGAGGACCGCAGCGCAGGATTCCCCCATCGTCTATCACGACGTCGTTTCGGTAGTTCTTTACCTCGATCACGTATACGCCCGAACGGGCGATTAGAACTTGATCGTATTCCTCGAACGAGCCTCCATTCGGAAGCGCGATGTTGGAAAGCAGCAGGCTATCGCCGCGAAGACATTTGAGACTCTTTGCGGCGAGAAGCTCGCCGCGCTTCCCGTTGATCAGCCCGCCTATGGTCGAACTGAGCTTCTCTAGATCCCGAATGAGGGCGGCGTAGGTGTCCTCCCCCTCCAACCCAAGGTCGTGGGCCTTGCTTCGCAGGTGGTCGATAAGGTCGTAGGTACGCAGGCTCTCGCTGTACGAGGTTTCGAAAACTCGCTCCAGAAGCAGCCCCTCAAGACTCTTGAGCCGATCGAGAATCTCCGCGTTGGTATAGGTCTTGCTCATCTAGCACTCCTTGTCTACTTGCTCTCTGCCTGTTAGTATGCCTCGATGAAAAGCAGAATGGTAGAATCGATTAACGGTAATAACTGTAAATTGAATCATATAATAGTCACTTAGGAGGATATTGAAGATGAGCGGTCCAAAGGCAGAACTTCTACAGCAAAACGAAGTCGTGAAGTCAAGACTTAAATCGTGGCGAGACAATCTCCTTGGGCTCATGCGGGAGCGGAGCCTAACGCAGAATGGTCTCGCGGAGCTGATAAACAATCGGTTCTATGGCGAGAGCGATCAGTTTACGCAGAAGAACGTCAGCGCGTGGGTCAATGCTGGTCTTCCGGACAGGAAGGGCCATGTGCGGCCTTTTCCCAAATTCGAAATCATGCTTCAAATCGCCGCGGTGCTCGAGGTCGATCTCGGCTATCTCATAGGCGATATCGAATGCAAGACCTACAAGGCGCAGGATGCCCATGAGTACACGGGGATAGAGGAATCCGCCCTCGAGGAAGTTCGCAAAATCACGCATTTCGAACGCAAGTACCACCTCGGAGAAAGCCGGGGCTCGAACAGCGCAATGATAAGCGAAATCCTAAAATCGCCCATCCTCCCAGAGCTTCTAGACGAGATGGCGAGCTTGGCTCAGCTTAATGACAAGAGAGACGATATAACGGAGGCCGTCGTTGCAGAATACGGGGAGGAACTCGTCAACAGGGCCCTTAGGTATTGCGACGACTTTGTCGCACCCGGACCCGACGCGCCCGAGGAAGAGCTCCATGAGGTAGAAGCGATCAACGAGGCCGTTTTCGAGTCGGCCGGGGTATCGCCTGAGGAGCGGCCGCGATTCATGGAGGCGGTGAAGGCGATTAGCAAGGCCATCGACGACTGCCACGACGAGGAAAACCGCCTGGTTCGAGACGAGAGCGCAAGTCGCTATATGGTTCAGAAAAGGTTCGGGGAAATCGTCGAGTTGATTGCGCCCTCGCGTTTTACAAAATAGAGCACAAGGCCCTTTAGCTTGACTTATTGCTTTTAGAGCCCCGCCACTCGTACACCCCAGCTTACCCAGACAGCCCTCCCACAATGTCCGTATCCCAACGGATGGGTACCATTTACTCGTGTGCACCTGGGACAACGAACTGAAAAACCTGCACAAGGTCGCTCGCAGAACATGCAACAGCAAACACGACATAAGAGGCGAACGACAGATGCCGGACCCCGAACGACAGCACCGCGGAAGACGAGCATTCCAACTACAACCGAACAACTCCAGCTACTAGGCAGGCGCCCGTATGGGTGCCTTTTACTTTTCAGGGACTTAGCTGAGAGCTAAGCCACGCGACTCATGGCCGTTTCGCGGAGGACCGACCAGCTCGACCCACCTCGACCCGTCTCCGCTCCCGCCCTGCGCACTAATCGCCATCAGGCGGTTCAATCGTCGCGCAGATGAAAAGGGACACTGTGCCGCGCGGGAAGATTGGAGGAACCATGGCACGCACAGCCGAATGCGCCGCGCCCGAGGGAAACCGGGGCCGCGACGAGTGGATGACGGTGATCGAGATGCAGAAGTACATGGGGGCGAGCCGGAGCAAGGCGTACGACCTCATCTGGTCGGGAGAGATCAACTCATACAGGCTCGACAGAAAGCTCCTGGTGTCAAGAGCGTCCTTGGACGCCTACATCGAGTCGAGCAGCGGCAGGAAATGACGGTGGCGACCGACCCGGGAGCTGCCCGCGGCCGGGCATGCGAGGGGGCCTCGAGACGAAAGGAGCTCAGGCACGCCCTCGTGGATGGTGTCACTGCGCCTCTGTATCAGGTTCGTATAGACAAAGGCAAGCCTCGGGTTGTTATCGCAAGCCAGCTCCGACAATCAATTCTCGTGTTCCGCAATCTTGAAGAAGCTGCGAAACTATTTCAGAGGCACTATCAACAGCAGTTTCATCCCGTTCCTCTCTTGCACTCACCGCCAGCACATGCTATAAGGATGTTGGTGGCTCATTAAGCTACCTCCAAGTGCCGGGGGAGTCCCCCGGCTATTTTTTTATCCATTCCATTAGGAGTCCCCATTGGTCAAGGAGCTCAGCATCTTCGTCGACGAGAGCGGCGACCGCGGCGGCAAAGCTCGCTACTACCTGCTCACACTCGTCTTTCACGACCAGGCAGACAGCATCGCCGAGGCGGTCACGGGCTATGAGGCCAAGCTTGCCAGGGCCGATCTCCCTAACATTCCGTTTCACTCCGAGCCTCTCATGAACGGGCACAAGGATTATGAGTTTCTTAACATCGAGCAGCGCAAGGTGATGCTCGCCTACTTCTCCTCGTTCGTCCGCAAACTTCCCATTTCCTATATCACGTTCGTCTACCGTCGCAGCCAGTTCGAAGACCCGGCAAGGCTAATGGAGCGCATGGGGCGCGACATCTCCTCCGCCATGATTGAACACCTGGGCTTCTTCCAGTCCTTCGACGATGTGAAGGTCTATTACGACAACGGTCAGGACATTGTCAAGCAGGCACTCGACCGCTCGGTGGGCAAGGTCCTCTCAAAAGGGGTCGTCCGACGCCGCAAGACCTCGATGACCGACTACCGCCTCGAGCAAGTGGCTGATTACCTCTGCACTATCGAACTTGCCTTGGTCAAGTACGAGGCCAAGGAGAACGGTGAGACGTACAACAAGTTCTTCGGAGGTATAGGCTCTTTCAAGAGGAACTGGCTCAAGCAAGCCCGCAGCAAGCGGATATAGCTGGTCTCGCGGTTTCGCAAGGAACGGTCAGTTCTCCTCTGGCGAGGAACCCCGGGCGACGTGCTTCGAGCAGTAGAAGCAGCGCGGGCATTAATCGGTGCCGACATGGACCCGGACGTGAACAGTGCTGCGTCCCCTGTTCACGGGGCGCGAAACCATAAAGGTTGTCCAGCGGTTGCCAAACGAAAAGCCCCTGACTTGTTTATGCCATGGGTGCTATCTAGGTTGTCATGCACGTATGCTGCACGTATTTAACTATTTCCACTCTATAGTTAAAAACTGCTTCCAGTTTGTCGCAGTTTGCTCCAGTCAATCCTATTTATACTCAGCCTCAAAAATCGACGTCTGGGCATGCCGTCAAATTTGAGTCACAGCATTTGAGATCAACTGGGGCGTTTTCATGAGTCACGGTGAGTCACGGCACGAAACCGAATTACACGAGCCAAATTTATACTGCGTTCGCCCAGTGATGGGCGGGACAATATAACTCCAAACTTTCTTCTTGCAACCGTTAGAGATCCATCTTATTAAAGTCGATGGAATATCCCATGGACTTGAGCTCCTTCAAGAGACCAAACTCCCAATTGTCTGTTCCGGTATATATAACGCCCTGTAAATCGGAGGGAATCTCGATACCTTTGTCAGCAAGAATTGCAACGTTTTCCCTGCCAAGCCGACCAATAAAGTATCCGGCTTCAAATACAACATTCTGTCTAGCCCTGGGCTTTGCCGAGTGTTCTGTCTGGGCTTTTCCTTCGTCGTCCGCCGTAAATAGGCATACCGCTCCTGCCGCATTGCCTTCAATTTCCAACTTTTCGATGATTGTCTTGCCCTGATTGGACTGTTCGTTCAGGATAACCGCCGTCAGACCCTGCCTTTCGATGATTCTCGCAACCCTTTCCCGAAGCTCTCCGTTGTGGCCATGGACGATAAATACCTTCGAATAGTCTCCGACATTTGCAGTCAATCCGGTTTCCCCTTCGGCTGAAAACTCATCAAGGTATATCTCCAGCACAGCTTTTGCTCTGCGCAGGCCTTCCGCACAGGCATCAACGAAAGCCGAGTGGGGCGTGCTGGTGGTAAAGAAAGACAACGAGTAGCTGATTTTGTTAAAGTTTTTAAATTCGTAGCTGTCTTCTCCAAATCGCCTAATCAAAAGCCTGTCAGCTCTTGTCTTCCATGCTTTGAAATCAGGTGAACTAGAGCTGATATTTTTCTTTGAAAGCTCGTCTGCTGTTCCGCACAATTGCTGCAAAATTTCAAAATCAGACATTAAGCCTTCTTTCTATAACCAATAACGGAGCTAAGAAGCATCCTTTTCCAATGAGCAGCCAAATCTCTTTACTGTTTCCTCGGTGCCCCTATCGGAGATGGACTTGCCCATAGCGAACTCAATAGCGTCTAGCAAAGCTATGGCACGAGCCTTGAAATAGGCATCAAAGTCATCATTAATGAACGCATCCCAGTCAATAAGATTCGATTCGATTCGATGACGAAGCTCGCCCCGTTCGATGTCAGCCTTCTTAACGATTTTCGCTGAGTAGGCACTGGGGGCCGAGCCTCCAATTTCTCTGTTCGATTCAGGTAGCAGAGGTGTCTTGTTGATGACCGAGCTCCATTTCTGTCTTTCGTATCCCATCTTTTCGCAGTAGCTTTGCGGGAAGATATGATGGATATCGGGAGCGGTTTCCATGCTGTTCACGATATCGATAGAGATGCCGCGCATGAAATCGAGCCCCTTTCCCTTATAGAGGAGGGCCATGATTCCCTTATAGGCTGCCGACTGTCTCGACTGGAGTCCCAGAAGTCGGGTTGACTGGAAATGGGCATTGTTTACGGTTCGCATCTCGGATTCTGCGCCTTCAATCTCGGCAACAACATCCTCTATGTCATAGCAAAAGCGAGTCTCGTTAGAGCCGCCATACATCTCTCCAAAGATTCCACACCAGAACCAACGAGCAATGATTTTTTGGCTCTTGGGGTCCTTGAAAGTCTTGGGACCCACATAGCCAGCAATTGCAGCAAGAGGAATGATCTGAGTCGTGTAAGGAAGATCGCGCTTCCTGAAAACGGACTGCGATAGCAGAAATTCACGAGCAAGTTCATAGCCTTCGATAACAGCTTCTTTGTTCGCCTGATAATCCTCGAATCGCAGGTCCAGTACATCTTTCTTCTTGCAACTAACGGCTCCGCTTAAACCGTCACGCTTACGCTTGTAGTTCGTAAATAGTGTCACTGTAGTCAGGAAAGCGGTTTCGTCTACGCTTTCTGTAACGTCAGTGCGAATGTCCTTATCCAGAGCATGAATTCGGCGCTTGTTGGCCTTCCAGTCTCCTCGGAGGTCAAACTTGTAAGTAGCAAAAGTTGCAGTAACGAGCTCGAACACAGTGAGTGAGACGCCGCCGGTATTAACGTTTTCAAACACCTTGCAAACAGCCTCGCGTGGTGTACTTTTGTCCATAGTTATAACGGGGAGCCTATACGAAGTAATTGTTTCGATGACATCCTGCTGAAACTTGTTGAACTTTGTCATGGCATCTGGAGATGACTGATGAAAAGACATATAGCCAAGTAACCACTGAGTTGCAGCGCTTGAGTCGAAGAGGACGTTCGCGGGATACATCTCGTGTTCATACTCAAGTTTGCGGGTGGACAAATCAAGCTTTACATCTCGATCGAAATTCTCCTTGATTTTCCTGTCCTCAGGGACGGAAACGATAGCATCGTACCTATCCGTTTCGGGGTCGAGACATGCGTTCATGTCCAGATAATAGAAACGCGAGATGGCAACACGTTTGTCATTCGTTGTAGATACGGGACCCTTCCCATACAGCGATCTGTACATTGAAGTCAGGCGCTGCTGGCCATCCATAACCAAATACCGCGGAGCTGCTTCGGAGGAGGGAGCACCTTCGATGGTGCGGTATTTGAATTTAACCTCTGAGCTTCCATACTCTAGTTGCATCAAGGCGCCCATGGGGTAACCCTGCGAAAGGCTTGCGAGCAAGCTCCTGATGCGGTTGTCATCCCAGGTCCATTTGCGCTGGAAGTCGGGGAGCTGCGTCTCTCCCTTATGTATGCTGGACAGCAAATCTGAAAGATTCGTGTCATTTGATTTAGGTGCTGATATTGCCATTGCTTTGCCCCTGAGAGTTTGTTGTTTCGATAATTATGGATAAGGAGCCTATTCCGCTCGAAGCAGGCGCCTCTTCTGAATAGTTTTCCTTGTGCGAGTCAATATTCTCGCAACATTATGCGTTTGGCGGCATGTTCCTGGAATCTGTCATGGCGCGACGGATATCCGTCACATGGCGACCGGAATGCGACATGACCCGCTCTCATACACAAAGATAGCACCCATGGCGCAGTGCGCCATGGGTGCTATCTAGGTTGTCATGCACGCAGCACGTATGTTGCACGTATTTCCGCTACTCCCACTCAATCGTCGCGGGCGGCTTGGACGTGATGTCGTAGCACACGCGGTTGGCGCCGGGAACCTCGGCAACGATGCGGCCAGAAATGCGGGCCAGGACGTCATAGGGCAGCTTAGCCCAGTCGGCGGTCATAGCATCGCTGGACTCGACGGCACGCAGGATGATCGGGCGCTGATAAGTGCGCTCGTCGCCCATAACGCCAACGGACTTGATGTCAGGCAGGACCGCGAAATACTGCCAGCAGCTGTGCTCGGAGTTGCGCTCGCCGGTCTGCTCAAACAGACGCTGGTTGTAGGCGTCGAGCTCCTCGCGCACGATGGCGTCGGCGTTCTTGAGGATCTCGAGCTTCTCCTTGTCGACCGCACCGATGATGCGGATGGCCAGGCCCGGGCCCGGGAAAGGCTGGCGGAACACGATGTGACCCGGCAGGCCAAGCGCCAAACCAAGTGCGCGGACCTCGTCCTTAAAGAAGTGGTCGAGCGGCTCAATAAGGTCGAAGTGTACGCCCTCGGGGAACGGGATCAGGTTGTGGTGGCTCTTGATGGTGGCCGTCTTGCCGCCCGTCTTGCGAGCGCCGGACTCGATGATGTCGGGGTAGATGGTGCCCTGAGCCAGGTACTTGACCGGCTTGCCATCGGTCTCGAGCTGCTGAGCAACCGCGAAGAACTCTTTCCAGAACTGCGTACCGATGATGCGGCGCTTCTCCTCGGGCTCGGTCACGCCGGCCAGAAGCTCGGCATAACGGTCCTCGGCGTGGACGTGGATAAAGTCAACGTCAAACTGCTTGGTGAAGACCTCCTCCACCTGCTCGGGCTCACCCTTGCGCAGCAGGCCGTGGTTGATGAACACGCAGGTCATCTGCTTGCCCACGGCGCGGGCGCCCAGCGCAGCCACGACGGAGGAGTCGACGCCGCCGGACAGGGCCAGAATCACGCGGTCGTCGCCGACCTTCTCGCGGAACTCGGCCGTCATGGTCTCGACCAGGTTGTCCATGCTCCAGTTGGGCTCCAGGCCGCAGATCTCAAACAGGAAGTTGCTCAGCAGCTGCTGACCGTACTCGGAATGCTTGACCTCGGGGTGGAACTGCGTGGTGAAGATCTTGCGCTCGACGCACTCCATGGCGGCAACCGGGCACACGTCGGTGCTGGCGGTAACGGTAAAGCCCTCGGGCACCTCGGAAACGGCGTCGCGATGGCTCATCCACACGGTCTGCTCCATGGGCGTGGAGTTAAAGAGCTTGGCGCCGGCCGTGCGCGTGATGGTGGCGCGGCCGTACTCGCCCACCTCGGAGTGGCCGACCTTGCCGCCGAGCGTCACGGCCGTGATCTGATGGCCGTAGCAAAAGCCCAGGACGGGAAGGCCCAGGTCAAAGATGGCAGGATCGATGGACGGAGCGTCCTCGGCATACACGGAGGCCGGGCCGCCGGAAAGGATAAGCGCAGAGGCGTTCATCTCGCGAATCTCGTCGGCCGAGATGTCGCAGGGGACAATCTCGGAATACACGTTGAGGTCGCGGACGCGACGGGCAATGAGCTGACCGTACTGCGCACCAAAGTCGAGTACGAGGACCTTTGCGGAAGCCTTTTGATCCATGGTTTCCCCCTCTTGTTGGCGGGGAGCCGGTGCCCACCCGCGCGAATAAACGAAAACAGCTTACATAGTTTACACGTTATATGGGGTTTCTCGTCCCTCGCAGCCATCAGCGCACGGCAAACGCACGACCTGGGCCCCTATTTAACAACAATTGAAGTGTTACCAAACGTTACAGATGATGTAATACGTTTGAACATTGGACGCCCTGTGCCACAATACTGCCGAACGACTCCGCCTCTGGGGCGGCAAACACGATAGGAATACCAGCATGAAGCGCATCCTTCTCATCGCCACGGGCGGCACCATCGCATCGACCGAGGACGGCAACGGCCTCTCCCCCGCCCTGACCGGTGAGGAGCTCGCCCAGAGCGTCCCCGAGATCTCGGGCCTCTGCGAGATCGACGTGGTGCAGCCCATGAACATCGACAGCACCAACATGCGCCCCAGTGACTGGATGCGTATCCGCGACGTCATCGTCAGAGGCTATGCCGACCACGACGGCTTCGTGATTCTGCACGGCACCGACACCATGAGCTACACCGCGGCGGCGCTTTCCTATCTGATTCAGGACAGCCCCAAGCCCATCGTACTCACCGGCTCGCAAAAGCCCATGGGCAATCCCTTTACCGACGCCAAGCTCAACCTGTACCAGAGCCTGCTCTATGCGCTCGACGAGCACTCGCACGACGTCTCGATCGTGTTTGGCGGCGTAGCCATTGCCGGCACGCGCGCCCGCAAACAGCGCACCATGAGCTTTAACGCGTTCATTAGCGTCAACTATCCGCCCATCGCCTATATCCGCAATGACCGCATCGTGCGCAACGGGCTTCACGGCACGCATCAGGGCGAAAACCCGGTGCGTTTCTACGACAGCATCGACCCGCGCGTGTTTGTCCTTAAGCTCACGCCCGGCGTAAATCCGGGCATCCTCGACGCCCTTGCCGATAGCTACGACGCCGTGATTCTGGAGACCTTTGGCATTGGCGGTATCCCCGAGTTTGGTGAGTCGGGCGAGTCATTCCAAGAGGCAATTTTCCGCTGGGTCGATTCGGGCCGCACTGTCGTTATGACCACGCAGGTCCCCGAAGAGGGCCTCGATCTGGGCGTTTATGAGGTCGGCCGTGCTTACGCCGATCATCCGGGCATTCTGCGCGGCGACGACATGACCACCGAGACGCTCGTGGCCAAGACCATGTGGGCACTCGGCCAGTCACGCGATGCCGCCGAGATCCAGCGCCTGTTCTACAGCCAAGTCAACCACGACCGCATCCCGATGGCGTAACCACCGGTCAATAGGCGTCCTCTATTCAATACCCTCGAGAAGCTCAGATACCGTCATGCCGAGTGCGGGCGCGATCTTAAATAGAACCTTGAGCGTGAAATTTGCCGTCCCGTCTTCGATTCGGTCGAGATAGGGTCGGCTGATTCCTGTCGCCACACAAAAATCAACCTTGGAGATACCAAGGTCTCTGCGTGTCTCTTCGACCCGCCTGCCAAGAATCTGTTTCGCACGTTCGTCCATGCAGACGAGTTTGAAATGGGGCCGAACATAAACGTAAACTATAGTTTACGTTTTGCCGAATACACAGGAGTTTTCTATGTCGGGTTCTTCGGTCCGCACGTACCGAACCACGCTTCGCACAAACAGCGCACCACCCAAGCTCGTCGTCGTTGAAGCAGAATGCCTTTCACCCGATGAGCGCACAGCATTTGCATTGCTATCAAGTCGCGTCGCCGCCGTTCTGGTCCCTTGCCCGGCGCAAGGTGAACTTGCCATCCAATGCCAAACGCATAGCTGCTCGCTCAATCAGGCTGCCGTAATCGCAACCAGCCAACGCGGTCTGCCCCTTCTCCTGGAAGCCGGTATCGCACTCGCCCTTCGCGGCGCCGGATACGAAAACGAGGCCGCCGCCGACATGGTCTTTAAACCACGATCGAGCGGCGGCCTCGCAGCAGCCATTGAATATGTGTGCAGGCTCGTTGCCTAAAAGGACAGGCTAGAAACCAAAGCCAAAGCCCGTTCCGGTAATCGCCGAGTACATAAAGTAAACGTTGATCACGTTGAGGAACACACCCGTGATGCAACCGTTGCGCAGGTAGCGCTCACACACGATGCGCGCCATGGCGGCGGAGTCATCATTGTTTTTAGCCTGGCGTCCTGCCGTAAAGTACGTCGCCACGCTCAGCAGTAGGTTGAGCACCGGCAGTGCCAGCAGCTCGTAGCTCTTGCCCCAGCGCGTCACCTCGCCGGCTGCGTTAAACTTCGTTGCCACCTCAGGACCAATGTTGGGGATCACAAACGCTGCAACCACCAACGGAATCACCGCAAGTACGAGCAGCGCAATGCCCATGTAGCCAGCTTTTTTGCCGTATTTAAACATATGCGTCGCCCTTACACGTTAAAGCGGAAGTGCACGACGTCGCCATCGGCCATGACATAGTCCTTGCCCTCAATACGCAGCTTGCCGGCGGCCTTGGCGCCCTGCTCACCGCCGAGCTCGATGTAGTCGTCATAGCCAATGACCTCGGCCTTAATAAAGCCACGCTCAAAGTCGGTGTGGATGACGCCGGCGGCCTGCGGGGCGGTCGCGCCCTGGCGAACCGTCCAGGCCTTGACCTCCATCTCGCCAGCCGTAAAGAACGACTGCAGACCAAGCAGCTTGTAGGCAGCCTGCGCAAGCACGTCCAGACCGGGCTGCTCCAGGCCCAGGCTCTCCAGGTAGTCGGCCGCATCCTCGGGATCGAGCTCGGAAAGCTCGGCCTCGATCTTGGCGCAGATCGGCAGTGGCTTGACGCCATCGATGGGCGCCAGGTCCTCGTTGAGCATATCCTCGTCTACGTTGGCCACATACAGGATGGGCTTCATGGTGAGCAGGAACAGGCCCTTGGCGGCGGCGCGCTCCTCGTCGGTCATCTCCATGGACGCGGCGCGCTTACCCTCGTTGAGCCAGTCGAGCAGGCGCTTGGCGACCTCAAACTTGGGCATGAGCTCCTTGTCGCGCTTGGCCTCCTTCTCGAGCTTAGGCAGCTGCTTCTCGAGCGTGCCCATGTCGGCCAGGATAAGCTCGGTCATGATGGTGTCGGCATCGCCGGCGGGGTCGACGAACTCGCCCGTGCGGCCCACCTCACGCATGACGTTGGGGTCCTTAAAGTAGCGCACGACCTCGCAGATGGCGTCGGTCTCGCGAATGTTGGCCAGGAACTGGTTGCCCAGGCCCTCGCCCTCGTTAGCGCCCTTCACCAGACCTGCGATGTCGACGAACTCGACCGTCGCCGGCACAATGCGGCCCGGGTTGACGATGTCGGCGAGCTTTTGCAGGCGGCTATCGGGCACGTCGACGATACCGACGTTGGGGTCGATCGTGGCGAACGGGTAGTTGGCGGCAAGACCGGTTTTTTTGGTAAGCGCGGTGAACAGCGTCGACTTGCCCACGTTGGGCAGGCCCACGATACCGATGGAAAGGGACACGACAGCTCCTTTTGGTACAAGCATTTCAAACTGCATAAGTATAGCGCCGCCGCAGCATCTGGGCGAACCCGGACGCCACGGCGGCACGAATGAAGCAGAGATAGGGGTCGCTGACTAGTCCGCGAGCTTTTCCACCTGGTCGAGCATCTTGTCGAGCTTGGCCTTTGCCTCGGCCTTGACCTTCTCAGCCTCTTCGTGAGCCTTCGCCTTCTGGGCAGCCTTTTCCTCGGCCTCGGGATCGACGACGACCAGATTGGACGCGTCATGCTCAACCAACTTGAGCGCATGCTCGGGGCACACCTTGACGCAGGCACCGCAGCCCAAACAATACGTGGACTCCAACGCAAAGCGGCCGCTTCCCACCAAATCGCAGGCGAACGTGGGGCATACATTGACGCACTCGCCACACGACGTGCACTTGTCAAAATCACACTCAGGCGTGCTCACCTGCATGTTCTGGGCAAGCTCGGGGTGGTTTTGCAGCGTCGAGAGCACCAGCTGGCGACCGTGCGTGAGCGAACGGCGACGCTTGGTCGTCGTGGTGCCGCACATGGTGTTGAGCGTGCGCTCGAGCTGGGTAATCTGGTGGCGATGGGCTTTGAGCTTCTGCGTCACCGAGGCCAGTGCCGCCGTTGCCGGGTTGAGCTTTGTCACGGTAAGGCCCGTGGTGCGGGCAATCTTTTCCATGTACTCCTTGCGCTCGTACTCGCGGCGCTTATGGCACTTGAGGCTCTTGGGGTCGACCTCCAGACCCATGCCCGTGCCCGCCCACTCCTCGGCGGTAGCAATGGCCTCGCCCAAGATGTCCTCGCCACCGGTGTTGCGGCACTTATCGCACACGCCCAGCGGCAGGTACACGCTCACATTGGGATAATCAGCCAGCACCGAGAACCAGGTCTCGGCCGTAATATCGCCCACACAGGCGACAACAACCTCGTTCTCGCGCGGCATGCGCTTAAGGGCACGTGTGCAGGTAACGTAGGCGGTCTCGTGGCTCGTAGCCGCCGAGACAATGTCGTCGTAGACGTTTTTGGGTGCAAGGCGCGGGGAGATGATCGCCTCCGTCGGGCAAGCAGCGGCGCACAGACCGCATTTACGGCAACTGTCGAGAATCTCGATAGCATCTTCCTCAATCTCAATGGCGTTCACCGGGCACACGTCCATGCACGCGGTGCAGCCGCTCTTCTCGTTCTTGCAAGCCAGGCACGGTATGGTGTTACCGCGCGGGCGCTCCTTGTAGTCAGCAGGATTCCACTGCGGAGCCGACGGATCGAGTGCGTCGGTCACACCGCCAAGCGGGTCTTTAAAAAAATCCAAGCCCTTGCTGATTTCGATGATGTCATCAAACAGATCGTGTTCCTGCGCCATGCGCGGCCCCTCCCTGAGCAGTGCAAACAAGCAAGAGATAATGATACGCCATCGGCCCACGCCTCGGGCAAATTACATGCGGCGCATCTTTGCGGCAAATAGCCTATGGCCTATCGCCGCCTCGATTGCACAAGGTCAATCAAGCGCCAAGCTATGCCTCGCGCATGAGCTGCACGAGCTTTTGTTTGGTCACTTTGGCCTGCTCGTTGGCCATGTTGCGCTCGTTTCTAAAGACCGCATTTGCAACACCCTGCAGATCGCCATCGGAAATCACGCTGCACGGACCGTCCATCGACGCCGCCGTGGGGCATACGCACAACGGCAACTCGGCATAAAACGCAACGGCTTTGGCGATATCGAGCATCCTGCCACCGCCAATACCCACCACCATGTCGCAATACTCGGCCTGAGCTTCCTTAGCCATTTTTACAACGGCCTCTTCCGTACACGGACCGTTGTAAATCTTGAAGAACGGCTCGCTTAGATCGTCGTCCAGAAATCCATCGACGATCTGCTTGCACAGCCGATCCTCAGTGCCCTGGTCAAACAAGACATAGGCAGCGCAGCCCAACCATGACAAATACCTGCCCTGACGCGAAAGTTCGCCCGGCCCCTGAACATACCGGCCGGGACCGCCATAAACCATGGGAAGCGCCATACGAGAATCCGCCCTTCATCAAACAACGATTGGTGCAAAGTAACCTGCCCCCTGCACCAACTTGTGCATTGGAGACAGGCCGCTTTGCACCACAGCAAAAAGGGGCAAAGCCATCTGTCGGCTCTGCCCCTTCCTTAGATATGTTTTACTCATCCATAAGGTAATAATGACCCAGCGCGTCGGCACCCAGGATGGCGTTTGCGACCATCTCGGGCGTCACCTCAAACGGCATGTTGCACATGGTGTCATCGGGCGCGCAGGCGGTCTCGGCAACAATCATGGCCTTCTCGCGCGTAAGCTCGGCAACGCCAAGTTCCTTCATCGTGACCGGCAGACCCAGCTCAATGCAGAAGCCCAAGACTTCCTCGAGCTTCTCGGTCGGGGCATCCTCGAGTACCAGCTGGACGATGGTGCCGAAGGCGACCTTCTCGCCGTGATACATGCTGTGGCACTCGGGCAGCATCGTCAGACCATTGTGGATGGCATGAGCAGCGGCAAGGCCCGAGCTCTCAAAGCCAATGCCCGAAAGCAGCGTATTGGCCTCGATGATGTGCTCGACGGCAGGCGTGAGCGCGCCCTTCTCCAGCGCGACCTTGGCCTTGACGCCATCGGCCATAAGCGTCTCGTAGCAGAGCTTGGCGAGCGCCAGACCGGCCATTCCGCCCTTGCCGCCGGCGCAGGTGCCGCCATCGGCATCGTGCGTCGCCTGAGCCTCGAAATAGGTTGCGAGCGCATCGCCCATACCGGAAACCGTCAGGCGCACCGGGCTCGCCGCGATAACCGTCGTATCCATAAGGACGATATTGGGGTTTGCCTTAAGGAAGAGGTATTTGTCGAACTGGCCGTCATCGGTATAGAGCACCGAAAGCGCCGAACACGGGGCATCGGTCGAAGCAATGGTGGGGCAAATGATAACCGGGGACTCCAGGTAATAGGCGACGGCCTTCGCGGTGTCGAGGATCTTGCCGCCACCGACGCCGACGATGATGTCGCAACCGTTGTCGCGAGCGAGCGCAACCAGGCGATCGACCTCGCCCTTGGAGCACTCGCCGTTAAAGTCCTCAAACAGCAGCTCGGCCTTGGCCTCGGCAAAACCGCCCTCGATCTTGGTGCCGACGCGCTTCTTGCCCGAAGGCGTCACGATGACGAGGGCCTTAGCGCCGAGCGGCTCGACATAGGAGCCGAGCTTGGCGAGCTCATCCGGGCCCTGGATGTACTTGCTGGGGCTATTGAAGATTGCAGCCATTTTTATCCCATTCTCTAATAATTAAAAAGAAAGGGGCTCCGTACGAATACGTGCGGAGCCCCTCGTTACGATAACAAGAGTCGATTAGAAATCGATGTCGGTGTCGTAGTAGCAGGCCTTGAGGATCTTCTCGAAGTCGGCAGCCTTGGTCTCACGCGGGTTCTCCGGCGTGCAGGCGTCCTGCTCGGCGTTCGCGGCGATCTCGGGCAGCTTGGCGAGGAACTCCTCCTCGGAAACCATCTGCGGGTTCTCGGCGTCGACCTTCACGCCGCCATTCGCGTAATCCTTGATGGACTGCGGAATGTTGAGCTGGTCGTTGAGGTCGCGAATCTTCTGGACGAGCGCGGCGATGAGCTCCTCGTTGGTCTCGCCGGGAAGGTGCAGGATCTCCTTGGCCACGTAAGCATAACGCTCGGCAGCACGCGGGTCCTTGGAGTTCCACTGGATGACCTTGCCCAGGTACATGGCGTTGGCAGCACCGTGGATGATGTGGCCGTTCTCGAAGGCAGCACCGGTCTTGTGAGCCATGGAGTGAACGATGCCGAGCAGGCCCGAGGAGAAGGCGATACCGGCGATGCACTGAGCCTCGT
>CATZIU010000035.1:0-16009 GCA_958420165.1 uncultured Collinsella sp.
TCGCGAGTTCCGCACGCAAAGGAAAGCACTTAATGTGCTTTCCGTCTTGCGCAGGACTGTAGAGCAGCAAACTCAACCCGCGCCAGCCGGCCCCGGAGACCCTCCCGGAGGGACCGAAAAACTTTTTCAAAAAAGTTGTTGCGCGGCGGACAGACTTCTGTGTATACTAATCCCCGCAGCGCACGCGAGCGGAAACAAACGCGAACGACTGCCTGGGGAGTTAGCTCAGTTTGGTTAGAGCGCCGGCCTGTCACGTCGGAGGTCGCGGGTTCGAGCCCCGTACTTCCCGCCAACGCAATTAAAGCCACGTCTTCGGACGTGGCTTTTTGCGTTTAATAGGCCCTCGATCTTATATGCCTCTTTATCCAAATCACCGCATTTGCAACGAGCGAGCCGGCCTCTACTGATATATGTGTTCAAACAGGGGGTTTGTTGCGCAACATCTGTTCAATGAAGCAGGGGGTTCGGTTATACTAAATTGCACTTTAGGCCGTACCTGATTCAGCTAGTCTTCAAGTGCGGCATTCAGTGAACACCCATTTTATAATTTGGTTGTTCAGGCGGTCATTTGGCGTCTCGACACAAGCTCGGCCCCGGAGCTCGTTCGAGCTGTTCGTATTCCTTGAAAGGGGAAACATGGACATATCGAGGAAGACTGATTATGCCCTTCGCATGCTTGCGATGCTTGCCGAGGAGCCGGAGCGGTTGCTTTCTGTTCGCACTGCTGCCGAAGAGGTCAATGTTCCGTATTCGTTTGCCCGTTCGATTCAGCACGGCTTGGTTCAGGCCGGCATTGTGGAGAGCCTGCGTGGTGTTCATGGCGGCATGCGCCTTAAGGTGAGCCCCGACGATGTCACGATCCGTCAGGTCGTAGAGGCCGTTCAGGGCCCCATGGTTATGAACGATTGCACCGCGCCCGATGGCGACTGTGCGCGCATGGACACGTGCTGCTATCATCCCCTGTGGGCCGGAGCCCAGGCGCTGATGCGCGACTATCTCGATTCCGTTTCGCTCGGCGATATCGTCGCCCATCGCCAGTTTCCGGCTGTCGATCCCAAGTTCGCCGACCGCGATGCGTTTCCCGAGTACGCCGCTTGCGCGTATGCTTGCCGGGAGGAATAGCGCCGCATAAGGAGCATTGTCATGATTCAGGACCCCTTTCGTTCGATGATTCGTTCGGAAGGGGTCCTGCGTTATCGCGACCTTCCGTGGCGCCGCACGCGCGACCCGTATATCATCTGGCTTTCCGAGGTCATGCTGCAGCAGACGCAGGTGCCGCGCGTGGAGACGCGCATGCCGGCGTGGCTCGATCGCTTTCCGACTGTCCGGGCGCTTGCTCAGGCCGCCCCTTCCGATGTCTTGGATGCGTGGCAGGGGATGGGCTACAATCGCCGCGCCCTGGCGCTTCACAGGGCTGCACAGTGCGTTGTGGAGGACTGGGATGGGGAGTTTCCGCGTGAGACGCACGATCTGGTCGCGTTGCCCGGCATTGGCCCGGCAACGGCGCAGGGCATCCGTTCGTTTGCATTCGATCTTCCGGGCGTGTATCTGGAGACCAACGTGCGCACGGTCTTTTTGCATCATTTCTTTCCCGATGTGCCGGCCGTTCCCGATCGCGAGCTGGTGCCGCTGATTCAAGCTGCCTGTCCGGCGGCCCCCGGTGCGGCGGCGGATGAGATTGCGCCCTTTGCCGCGCCTCAAGACGATGCCGACACGCCGCGCGCGTGGTATTACGCGTTGCTGGATTACGGCGCGTATCTTAAAAAGACGCTGCCCAATCCGTCCAGGCGGTCGGCGGGCTATAGTCGTCAGTCCAAGTTTGAGGGCTCGCGCCGCCAAAAGCGCGCCCACATTGTGCGCATGCTGCTGGCAGCGCGCGATGGGCAGCCGGCAGGTATTACGCTTGATGAAGCCGTTGCAGGCGTTAACGAGATGGAGACGGCAGCCGGCCGTGAGCCGGTCGAGCGCGAGCTGGTCGCAAGTATTCTTGCCGATCTGGAGCGCGAGGGCTTTTGCCGCTCCGAGGGCGATCGTTGGTTGAGCGTGTAGCCCGCTCAAATCTGAAGAACGGGATTGTAAGGTTTAAATTCTCGGCTTGAGGGCATCCTAAAGACAGGGCCGCTCAAAGCCTATGGGCGGCACGTGTTGAAGGGAAGTACACCTATGGATTTTGAGAACTCTCAGACCAAGAAGAACCTCGAGACTGCTTTTGCCGGTGAGTCCCAGGCACACACCAAGTATCGCTACTATGCATCCAAGGCCAAAAAGGACGGCTACGTTCAGATCTCGAATATCTTTGCCGAGACGGCGGGCAACGAGTCCGAGCATGCCAAGCTGTGGTTTAAGTATCTGCACGACGGCGCCGTTCCGGGCACTCTGGACAACCTGCGCGACGCCGCCGCGGGCGAGAACTACGAGTGGACCACGATGTATGACGAGTTTGCCAAGACCGCCGAGGAGGAGGGCTTTGCCGAGATCGCCGAGAAGTTCCGCGGCGTCGCCGCTGTCGAGAAGGCCCACGAAGAGCGCTATAACAAGCTCGTCGAGCGCATTGAATCGGGCGAGGTGTTTGAGCGCGAGGGCGTAAAGGTGTGGAAGTGCTTGAACTGCGGGCACCTGCATGTTGGTGCCGAGGCGCCCGAGGTGTGCCCGGTGTGCAACCACCCGAAGGCGTACTTTGAGGAGCAGGTGGTGAACTACTAGCGCGTGGCGCTGGCTGCTGCGGAGCGCAGGGCGGGGAAATACCTTTCCCTCTCGCTCACGGCTCCGCAGGGTCGCGCGAGGCAAAGGTATTTCCCCGCCCTGCGCTCCGGCTTCGGGTCGTCGCGTGCTCGTTACTGAAAAGCTGATTAGAAGTTTGTGTGCCGCCCCTTATGGGGCGGCACGTTTTGTTTGGGGTCCCTGTCTTCACAATTTCCGTCAAGCTTTTGGTCAGCTTTTGGTTAGTTGGCGGGTTGGTGGAAGGGCAAAAGATCATTCGACAAAAAAGCTCAGAGAAAGTGCTGGTAGGGGAGTTGTTGAGCTTTTCGACAGTTTTCTGACTATAGAATCTTTGCGGCTATTGCCGCGGATTTCGTTGCCGCGGTCGCGATGGTGCGGGATGCTGGGCGCAAGCGTCGAATGCTCCGATTGAGGAGGCCAACATGGATCTGTTTCTTGAGACCCCGCGGCAACAAGCCGAGCGCATGTTGCGCCAGCAGCAACGGCTTATGGAGATGCAAATGCAAGGGGCGGCCGTCCAGCCTCCTGCGCAAAACGCCGCGTCCGCGGTATCGTCTGCGGGTGAGGCGGACCCAGGAGCCTATTCCGTACAGCAAGATTCATATGCGCAGGAGCTTGCGTTCGACAAGCGTCGTGCGCGTCGCCGTCGTTGGACCCAGCGCCTGCGTACGCTGGCGATGATCGTGCTGATTCCGTTGGGGCTCGCGGCAATCTTCTTGGCCTCATATGCCCTCACGTGCATTCTCAACGGCGCCTCGCCCAGTGAGGTACTTGAACACTTGGCAGCTCTCGGCCAGCGCCTGGGCGATGTCGCAACAACCATCCGCGCCGGCTGGGAGAGTTAGCGTTTTGATGCCTGTGGCCCAAAATCCATTTGCCCGATTGCCGTGGAGCGCCCGATGCGTGTGGCGGGGTAAGATTGATCGCGGTTTTGATTGATAGTCGATGAGGTTTGTTGGGCGGAGTCTATGTCTGCTATTGATATCGTGCTTGTTGTGATCGCCTTGGTGGCGGTGGGGGTTGCTGTGGCTTGTGCCCTGCAGCTTAAGGGCCTTCGCGCCGAGCTGCGGGAGCGCGGCGATAGCGGGGCAGAGATGCTGGCTGCGCTCGAGCAGGCCAACAACGCGCTCGACACCCTCAACGTCGCGTTGGCAGAAACCCGCCGTACGGCAAATGCCATCGCGCAGCAGCAGACAACCGATGCCGCCGTGGAGCAGCAGCGCTACCTGACCATCGCGCGTGAGTTCTCGCAGGCCGGCGACCGCATGGATGACCTGCGTCGCGAGACGGCCCAACAGCTCGGCGCCAACCGCGAGGGCATCGAGCACCGCCTGGACAAGGTGCGCGAGACGGTCGATGCCCAGCTGGGCGCCATCCGCAAGGACAACAACGTGCAGCTCGATCAGATGCGCGCGACGGTGGACGAGAAACTCTCCCGTACGCTCAACGACCGCCTGTCTGCATCGTTTAAGCAGGTGAGCGACCAGCTCGAGGCCGTGTATAAGGGCCTGGGCGATATGCAATCTATCGCCACCGGCGTGGGCGACCTTAAGCGCGTGCTGGGCAACGTCAAGGCGCGTGGCATTTTGGGCGAGGTACAGCTGGGTGCAATCCTGGCGGACATCCTTACGCCCGACCAGTATCTGGAAAACGTCGCCACCAAGCCTGGCGCCTCGGAGCGCGTTGAGTTTGCCGTCAAGCTGCCGGTAGACGAGGGCGATTCCGTGCTGCTGCCGATTGACTCCAAATTCCCGGGCGACGCGTACGAGCATCTGCTCGACGCGCAAGAGTCGGGTGATGCCGAGGCGGTGGCCACCGCGCGCAAGACGCTCGACGCCATGGTGAAGCGCGAGGCCAAAGACATCTGCGAAAAGTATCTGAGCGTGCCCGCGACCACCAACTTTGGCATTATGTTCGTTCCGTTTGAGGGCCTGTATGCCGAGGTCGTCAGCCGCCCCGGGCTTATCGAGACCCTGGGCCGCGACTATCACGTCAACGTTGCCGGCCCCAGCACCATGGCGGCCATCCTCAACAGCCTGCAGATGAGCTACCAGACGTTTAAGTTGCAAAAACGTACCGACGGCGTGCTGCGCGTGCTTTCTGCCGTCAAGGCCGAGCTGCCGCGCTATCAGGCGGCGCTGCGCCGCGCCCAACAGCAGATCGAGACCGCAGGAAAGACGGTCGAGGGCATCATCACCACGCGCACCAACGTTATGGAGCGCAAGCTCAAGGATATCGACGCCCTGGAAGATGCGCGGGAGGCCGACGAGATCTTGGGACTCACGCCCGCGGACCATCTCACAGGCCAAGAAGACGAGGACTAATTGTAACAAGACGGTGGGGCGCCGGCGCAAGCACGGCGCGGGCGCTTTTCGCATCGTGCTTGCCTGAAGTGCGCTTTAGTGTGCAACAATGGCGTTTCTCCCTATCAGACACGAAAGGAAGCCCATGTCTCAGAGAAGCACCAGTCCGCTCAAACGCTCCACCGTGCGCCGCACGCTGCAGCGTTTTTGGGACGTCACGCGCACGCAGCCGCTGATTGTCTTTCTCTCGGTGTTCTCGTCGGCGGGCTACATCTTTTTGCTCACGTTTGCCAACACCTACGTGATGGCCCTCATCGTCGACCGTGTCCAAGCGGGTCCCGTGGCGGGCGACCAAGTATTCGAGGTCTTTGGCCCCTACATTCTGGCACTCGTGCTCGTTAACCTAGTGGGCCAAATCCTCTCCAAGCTGCAGGACTACACCGTCTACAAGCTCGAGATTGCGGGGAACTACCACCTGGCGCGCCTGTGCTTTGACACGCTCTCCAATCAATCCATGACATTCCACACCAGTCGCTTTGGCGGATCGCTTGTGAGTCAGACGAGTCGTTTTATGAGCGGCTATACGGGGCTGGTAGACGTGACAGTGTATTCGCTCATTCCCACCATCACCTCGGTTGTCTGCACGGTGGCGGCGCTCGCTCCGGTGGTGCCGACGTTTACCGTGATTTTGGTGGGTATCATGGTCGTCTACATTGCGTTTGTCTGGCTTATGTATAAGCGCATCATGCCGCTTTCGGCCGCGACGTCCGCCGCGCAGAACAAGCTGTCGGGCGTGCTGTCCGACGCGGTCACGAATATCCTGGCCGTCAAGACCTGTGGGCGCGAGGACTTTGAGCGCGATCTGTTCGATACCGCCGACCGCGCCGCGCGCGATGCCGAGACGGTTTCGATGCACGCCATGATGCAGCGCAACTTTACGACCTCGGGCCTTATCGTCATCACCATGGCCGTGGTGAGCGTGTTCGTCGCGGGCGGCAACGCGTGGTTTGGCATCTCTGCCGGCGCGCTCGTCATGATCTTTACCTATACGTACAACCTCACCATGCGTCTGAACTACGTAAGCTCCATGATGCAGCGCATTAACCGCGCACTGGGCGATGCGGCCGAGATGACGCGCGTGCTGGACGAGCCGCGTCTGGTGGCAGACGACGAGAACGCTCCCGAGCTTAAAGCGACCGAAGGTGCGATTGATTTTGAGCACTTGAGCTTTGCATACCGTGACGCCGCGGCGGGCGAGAGCGTGTTCGACGACCTGACGCTCCATGTGGCAGCGGGTCAGCGCGTGGGCCTGGTGGGCAAATCGGGCTCGGGCAAGACGACGCTCACCAAGCTGTTGCTGCGCCTGGACGACGTACAGGGCGGCCGCGTGCTCGTGGACGGTCAGGACGTCTCGCGCTGTACGCAGCAGAGTCTGCGCCGCCAGGTTGCCTACGTGCCGCAGGAGGCGCTGCTGTTCCATCGCACCATTCGCGAGAATATCGCCTACGGACGCCCCGACGCCACCGACGAGCAGATCCGCGAGGCCGCGCGCCTGGCTAATGCGACTGAGTTTATCGACCGCCTGCCCCGTGGCTTTGACACCATGGTGGGCGAGCGCGGCGTTAAGCTTTCGGGCGGCCAGCGTCAGCGCGTGGCCATCGCCCGCGCTATCCTGACCGACGCGCCGATCCTGGTGCTCGACGAGGCGACGTCTGCCCTCGACAGCGAGTCCGAGGCGCTGGTGCAGGAGGCGCTCGAGAACCTGATGCGCGGTCGCACCTCCATTGTGGTGGCGCATCGCCTGTCCACCGTGGCGGCGCTCGATCGCATCGTGGTGCTGGCGGACGGCGAGATTGTCGAGGACGGTACGCATGCGCAGCTTGTCGAGGCGGGCGGCGAGTATGCGAGCCTGTGGGGCCGCCAGACCGGCGCATTTTTGGAGGCTTAAGGCCCCCGTACGTGGGACAATCGTTTCCGTGAAGTTATGTTTCTGCCGAGCCGAGGAGTCGTTATGCCACGCGAGACCAATGCCGCCAAACGCGAGCGCGCCGTTGAGGTGTGCGAGCGCCTCAACCGTCGCTATGGCCCGGTTGAGTGCTTTTTGGGCCACGAGAATCCCTTTAGGCTGCTCATCGCGGTGCTGCTCTCGGCGCAGACGACCGATGCACAGGTCAACAAGGTGACGCCGCGGCTGTTTGCCCAGTGGCCCACGCCCGAGGCCATGGCGGGGGCGAGCGTGGCCGATGTGGCCGACACCATTAAGTCACTCGGCTTTTATAAGAGCAAGGCCAAGCACGCCGTGGAGGCCGCGCAGATGATCGTTGCCGATTACGGCGGCGAGGTACCGGCCGACATGAAGGAGCTCGTCAAGCTGCCGGGTGTTGGCCGCAAGACGGCGAACATCGTGCTCAACGTGGGGTTTGGCATTGTCGAGGGCATCGCGGTCGATACGCACGTCAACCGCATCGCGCACCGCCTGATGCTGAGCCCCAAGACGCATGCCAAGGAGCCGCTCAAGACCGAGCAAGATCTGCTCAAGATTTTGCCGCACGAGTATTGGGAGTCGGTCAACCACCAGTGGATCACCTTTGGCCGCGAGATCTGCGACGCTCGCAAACCTAAGTGCGACGAGTGCCCGCTGGCAGACCTTTGCCCCAGCGTGCGCGTAGCGGGGTAGGGCGGAACGCATCTTCGTCTGGCGTTTTTTGCGGGGCTGGGTTTGCCCTTGAGCCGGAGTCCTCTCCATGCGCTACCATGACAGACAATGTATTTGACGTACGACCCGCCGAGCTTGCCCCGGCGGGCTTTTGGCGTTGCAATGCCGGAGGAACAGCATGCTCATTCACCGTATAGCCGCGCAGCTCTACACTGCCGAGGCACTGCAGACCGTCGAGGCCGGGCTCGATTCTGGCGAGGACGTGACGCTGGCCGTGTCTCAGTCGGGCCGAACGCTTATGGCCGCCGCCCAGTTTGCGCGTCGTCCGCGCCCCACGGTCTACATCGTGAGTGGCGAGGATGCGGCCGATCGCGCCGCACGCAGTCTGGCCGCCTATGTGGGCCTGGCGCACGTGTGCCGCTTTCCCGAGCGCAAGGACTACCCTTGGCGCGAGCAGGCGCCCGACGACGCCGTGGTAGCCCAGCGCTGCGAGGCGCTCGGGCGCATCGTGCGCGGGGACAACTGCATCATGGTCGCCTCGGCCCGTGCGCTGCTGCGCTGCGTACCGCCGGTCGAGAGCCGCTACTGGGAGTCCACCACTTTTGCGGTGGGCGAGGAGATTCCTTTTGACGAGGTACCGCAGCGCCTGGTGGGCATGGGCTACACCAATGCCGGCGCCGCCGACGCGCCCGGCCTGTTCCGCGTGCACGGCGACACCGTCGAGGTGTTCCCCGCGCAGGAGAAGGCGCCCGTGCGCATCGAGTTCTTCGGCGACGAGATTGACCGCATCCGCCGCATGGTGAGCTCAACGGGGCAGACCATCGGCAACGAGGACAGTATCGAGATCTTCCCCTGCCGTGAGCTGGCGCTTACCGACGATGCCGTTCACAACATGCATGTGGCGCTCTATCGCGCCAGCCAGGACGATAGCAAGCTGGCGGCGCTGCTCGAGATGGTGGATGCACGCATCGTCACGCCCGAGCTCGACCGCTTTTTGCCGGTGATGTACGGCCAGACCGTGAGCCCGCTGGCACACGTGAGCGGCAAGGCGCTCGTGGTTCTGTCCGAGCCGCGCTCGCTGTTCGACGACTGCCTGCGCGCCTACGAGGATATCGAGGCGCGTGCCGGCGAGGCGGGGATTGACCGACTGGATGGCCTGTATGTACGTGCCCAGCAGCTCGATTTTGGTGCTCAGCAGCGCCTGAACTATGTGAGCCTGATTCGCGCCGGCGGCGCGGTTACGGCAGAGCTCAAGATTGAGCAGCCGGCCATTGCGGGCTCGGACAACCGTTTTATGACGCGCATTCAGGAAGTCGTGGGCAAGCGCTATGCCTGCGTGTTTGCTATCCCCGACCGCGGTGCGCGCGAGTCGATGGAGCTCACCTTTGGCGACGAGGGCATTACCTTTGAGGAGTCGCTGACCGCGGCGCCCGAAAATGCCGGCGCTATCGGCGAGCACGTACGCGTGGCAGCGGCAGATTCTGCCGACCGTGCTGCCCGCCAGGAGGCCCATGCTTCCATTCGCGAGCGTAAGGTCGACGCGCTCAATGCCCGCTCGCTCGAGGCGGGCGCGGCCCAGGCTGCCGCCGGTGCCGCCGTGCCCACCATCTCGCGCGGACGCGTGACCTTTGTCGATGCCGCCCTGCCGCAGGGCGTGGTGGTGCCCGATGCCAACCTGGCCGTGTTCTCGATCGCCGACCTCAACGCCCGCATGGACGCCAACCGCGCGCGCAGCCGCCGCAAGGTGGACATTACGCAGATCACCTTCCCGTTTAAGCCGGGCGACTACGTGGTGCACGCCACTCACGGCATCGCGCTCTTTAGCGAGATCGCGCGCCAGGAAGTGGGCGGCAAAGAGCGCGACTACTTTTTGCTGGAATATGCCGACGGCGACAAGCTCTACGTGCCGCTCGAGCAGGTCGACCGCATCACACGCTATGTTGGCCCCGACGGCGACAAACCGCGCCTGACCAGGCTCAACACAGCCGACTGGACGCGCGCCACCAACAAGGCGCGCAAGAATGCCAAAAAGCTGGCGTTTGACCTGGTCGACCTGTATACGCGCCGCTCATCAATCGCGGGTATCGCCTGCCCGCCTGACACGCCCGAGCAGATCGAGATGGAGGAGAGCTTTCCTTACGACGAGACGCGCGACCAGCTGGAGGCCATCGCCGACATTAAGGCCGATATGGAGGCGCCCAAGCCCATGGACCGCCTGCTGTGCGGCGACGTGGGTTTTGGCAAGACCGAGGTCGCCCTGCGCGCGGCGTTTAAGTGCGTGGACTCCGGCCGCCAGGTCATGGTGCTCTGCCCCACGACCATTCTTGCCCAGCAGCACTACGAGACGTTCTTTGAGCGCTTTGCCCCGTTTGGCCTTGAGGTCGAGGTGCTCAGCCGTTTCCGCACGCCGGCGCAGCAAAAGCGCGCGCTCAAGGCGTTTGCCGAGGGCACGATCGACGTGCTCATCGGCACGCACCGTCTGCTTTCGGCCGATGTGAACCCCAAGAACCTGGGCCTGGTGATCATCGACGAGGAGCAACGCTTTGGCGTGCAGCACAAGGAGCAGCTCAAGAACCTGCGCGAGCAGATTGACGTGCTCACGCTTTCGGCAACGCCTATTCCGCGAACCATGCAGATGGCCACGAGCGGCGTGCGCGACATGAGCCTGATCACCACGCCGCCGACCGGGCGTCGTCCCGTGATCGTGCACGTGGGGGAGTACGACCCCGACGTGGTGAGTGCGGCGATTCGCCTGGAGGTGGGCCGCGGCGGTCAGGTGTACTACGTGTCCAACCGCGTCAAGACCATCGACGATGCCGTGGCGCGCGTGCACGAGGCCGCGCCCGAGGCGCGTGTGGGCGTGGCACACGGCAAGATGAGCCCGCGCGAGGTCGAGGACGTGATGATCGAGTTCGCGACCAAGAAGATCGACGTGCTCATCGCCACGACCATCGTGGAGAGTGGCATCGACAACGCGACTGCCAACACGCTCATCATCGAGGATTCGCAGCGCCTGGGCCTGGCGCAGCTCTACCAGCTCAAGGGCCGTGTGGGCCGCTCTGCCACACAGGCCTACGCGTACTTTATGTTCCCGGGCGAGCTGCCGCTCACCGAGGAGGCCACGGCGCGCCTGACCGCACTTTCCGAGTTCCAGGACCTGGGCAGCGGCATGCGCATCGCCATGCGCGACCTGGAGATTCGCGGCGCCGGCTCGCTTATGGGCGCCGAGCAGCACGGCAACCTGTCGAGCGTGGGCTTTGACCTGTTTACGCAGATGCTGGGCCAGGCCGTGGCCGAGGCGCGCGGCGATGACGACGCCGGCGTGGAGGCGGCGAGCGTGGGTATTAACCTGCCGGCCGACTACTTCTTGTCCGAGGAGTACCTGCCGGCGGTGGATCAGCGCGTGCTCGTGTACCGTAAGCTCGCGGCGGCCGAGGACCTGGAGAGCATCGACGAGGTGCAGGAAGAGACCGAGGCCGCGCATGGTGAGCTGCCGTTGGCGGGACTCAACCTGTTCAACCGCGCGCGCATCCGTATCCGCGGCGAGCGTCTGGGGCTCGAGAGCGTCACGCTCAGCGGTGGTCGCATTACGTTTTTGGGCGTCGACGTGCCCAAGAAGGTGGCCTTTGAGCTTAAGACCCGCTATGGCGCGGTGAACTTCCCCAAGAGCCGCAAGCTGTCGGTGCCCTACAAGGCGGGTGCCGGCGCGGGCAGCGGCCTGGGTCGCGGCCTCGACGCCAACGACGGCACCGGCCCCGTGGCCGCGGCACTCATGCTGTTGCAGCAGTTGGGTGCGAGCGACGACGACTAACGGGTCGACGCTGCAAACGCCCCATTTGGGCACTCTGGTTCCATCGAAAGGAAAGCATGTTCGGATACATCTATAAGAAAGACGTCGCCATTATCGCGGTTGTCCTGTGTCTTTGTCTGGGCGTGGGCAGTTTCTTCGACTATCAGATTTCGAGCGCGCTGTTCAACATCGGCAGCATGTACGGTCGCTTTGTCGAGGCGGCCGGCGAGCTGCCGTTCGAGCTGACGGCGAGCATCGCGGGCGTTATGCTCGTGCGCGCGGTGCGTCCCGACTCCAGGGGGAGCAAATGGCTCGCCGTGCTCGGCATCCTCGTCAACGTTGGCCTGGCAGGCTATGAGATCGTTTCGTCTCTGAAGGTCGGCGGCAAACTCATCGCTGTTCAGTTGGTGCTGACGTTTGTGCTGGTTATCGCCGCCAACCTTATCGTCTATCGCCTGACGCGCACGACCGAGTCCGACGAGCTCACACGCTGGGCGTTGATGGTGCTTGCCGTGTGGGTCGCTCAGGCCATTATTCTCAACGTGGTCGTCAAACCGCTGTGGTCGCGCCCGCGCATGCGCGTGATCGAGGTGACGCAGGGGCTCGATTTTCAGCCGTGGTGGGTGATCGGTAACCCCGACAAGTGGGCCTTTATTGCCGCCGGTGTGATCAAGGACGGCTTCAAGTCGTTTGCGAGTGGACATACGGCGCACGCGGCGATCGGCCTTATGCTCGCCGGGCTTCCCGTGGCGGCCTTTAAGGAAAAGCCCTCGCGCCGTCGCGTGGTCTTTTGGGCGGCGGCTGTGGTCGCGGCGTTCGTAGCCTTTGGGCGCATCGTGATTGGAGCACACTTTTTGAGTGACGTGAGCTGCGGCTTTGCCCTGGTGCTGGCGCTTGAGTGCCTTGCCGCGCGCATTGCCTATCCCAACGGCGTACAATAGCTCCGTTTGAATCATCTGACCGATACCCGGTAAGAGAGGATTGCCATGCTCGCGTTTAACAACGACTATTCCCACGGTGCACATCCGGCAGTGCTGCAGGCGCTCGTCGACACCAACATGGAGCCGCAGCCCGGTTACGGTACCGATGCGCACACCGAGCGCGCCAAGCAGCTTATCCGCGAGGCCTGCCAGGCCCCCGATGCCGACGTGTTTTTTCTGGTGGGCGGCACGCAGGCCAACGCGACGGTGATCGACATGCTGCTTGCGCCCTACGAGGGCGTCGTTGCCGCCGAGACTGGCCACGTCGCCTGTCACGAGGCGGGCGCCATCGAGTTTGGCGGCCACAAGGTGCTCACCATCCCCGGCTACGAGGGCAAGATGCACGCCGAGGACCTCGAGAGCTATATCCAGGTGTTCTACGAAAACGAGAGCTACGAGCACACGGTGTTTCCGGGTGCCGTGTACGTGAGCCTATCGACCGAGTACGGCACGCTGTACTCCAAGGCCGAGCTCGCGGCGATTCACGCAGTGTGCCAGAAGCGCGAGATTCCGCTGTTTGTGGACGGCGCCCGTCTGGCCTATGCGCTGGCAGCCGACGAGTGCGACATTACCCTGCCCGAGCTGGCGCAGCTGTGCGACGTGTTCTACATCGGCGGCACCAAGTGCGGCGCGCTCTGCGGCGAGGCCGTGGTGTTTTGCGGTATGCACGTTCCGGCGCATCCCATTCCGCGCATTAAGCAGCACGGCGCGCTGTTGGCCAAGGGCCGCCTGACGGGCGTCCAATTTGAGGCGCTCTTTACCGATGGCCTGTATTTTGAGATTGGTCGACAGGCGATTGAGACCGCTCAGGCGCTGCGTCGCGTGCTGCACGAGCGCGGTTACCAGTTCTTTTTGGAAACGCCGACCAACCAGCAGTTCGTGATTCTGCCCAACGAGGACATGGCCCGCATTCGCGAGCATGCCTCGATCGAGTACTGGGAAAAGTACGACGAGACCCACACGGTGGTGCGCTTTTGCACCAGCTGGGCCACGACGCAGGAGGACATCGACGCGTTGGCGGCTGTCCTGTAGCCTGATGTAATGACGAGGGGCCGCCTTGCGCTGGGTTTGGCGCAGGGTGGCCTTTGCTTTTGGGGAGAAGGGTTGTATGACCGAGATGTCCGAGCCGACGATTCGCCTGGCGACGCCCGAAGACGCGCCGGCGTTGCTTGCCATCTATGAGCCGTATGTGCGCCAGACGGCGATTACCTGCGAATATGAGGTGCCGAGCGTTGAGGAGTTCGCCGGGCGCATCGAGCGCACGCTCAAGCGCTATCCGTATCTGGTGATGGAACTGGACGGGCGTCCGGTGGGCTATGCCTATGTGAGTCCGCTCAACAGCCGCGAGGCATACGACTGGTCGGTCGAGACATCGATCTACCTGGCGCGCGACGTGCGCCACGGCGGGCTGGGCCGCAAGCTGCACGATGCGCTCAAGCAATGTCTGATCGCGATGGGCATCACCAACATGTGTGCGCTCATCGCCGTGCCGCACGATAAGGACGACGAGTACCTGACGCACAACAGCCAGGATTTCCATGCCCATATGGGATATCGCCTGGTGGGCGCCTTTGACCGCTGCGCCCAAAAGTTCGGCCGCTGGTACAACATGTGCTGGATGGAGCTGGTCCTTGCCGAGCGCACGCCCAACCAGCCTAAGCCAACCTGGTTCCCCGATCTCCTCGCCTAAAACCACCACGAAGGTGCCTGTCCCCTTTGTGGTGGTTTTGGCAGGTTAGCCGATGGGCTCGGTGTATTTGGCGCGGTCGGTGCGTTGGATGCGCTTGGAGACATGGAGCGGGCGGCCGTCGGTGTCGTAGACGTAGTCGGTGATCAGGATCAGCGCCTGCCCACGCTCAACGTTGAGCAAAAACGCCTCGTTTTGCGAGGCATAGCACACCTCAAAGGTCTTATGTCCCTGTGCCGGCGCGCGATGGAATTCCTGGCGCAGCGTGGCGTAGAGCGAACCGTTGATATCGCGGTCGATGAGTGCTTCAAAGCTCGGTGGTAGATAGGTGGTCTCCAGGCACAGTGGCGCATCGTCCAGATAACGCAGACGGACAAGTTTGACGAGCTTGCTGCCCACGGCGGCATCAAAGAACTTGGCTATGCTGCCGCCCGCCTTGGTAAAGCCCGAGTCCACCGTGCGCGTGGTGGGCTTCATGCCCTGACCCTGGACCTGCGCCGTATAGCTCGAAAACACCAGGTTGTTCTCGTGGAGCGCCGGCGTGTCGGCCACAAAGGCGCCGCGCCCGCGCTCGGTTCGAACCAGACCCTCATCAACGAGCACCTTAAGGGCATGGCGTACGGTGCTGCGCGACAGCCCCGATTCGTCCATGAGTTCCATCTCGGACGGCAGCTTGTCTCCGCGCGCGTAGGTGCCGGCGGCGATGCGGTCGCGCAACATGCCCGCCAAGCGCTCGTACTGGCTCAGTTTCTTTTTAGATGAAGCGTTCATGCGATCAACCTGTATCTAACTTGTATGCGAGTCTAATCAAGCATGTATTCAATACAACAATAAAACCGCTGGTAGCTAGTTATCGAAAACCGCATCAGCAAAATTTCTAAGACAAATATAGCATACAACTAGTCGACATAGCCAAAACATGTATGTAACTTGTATGCCATCGAGAGCATCAAACGAGAAGAAAGGCTGATGCACGATGACTACTCAGGAACAGGTTAAGGACGTCGTCTCCCAGGTTTTGGCTGACAAGGCTGACAAGGGCGGCATCAAGCGCGTCGTGTGGATTGGCGCCGGCGGATCCAACGGCGGTAACTATCCTGCCCAGTACTTTATGGAGCACGAGGCCACACAGGTCGTGAGCTCCAGCTACACCAGCAACGAGTTCGTGCACGCAACCCCTGCCTATGTCAACGAGAACACTCTGGCCGTCGTCGTGTCCATGCGCGGCACCAAGGAGACCATCATCGCCGCCCAGGTCGCCAAGGACCACGGCGCCAGCACCATCGCCATCTATGTTGACGAGTCCGGCCTCACCGAGGTCTGCGACTACAAGATCCAGTACGACAGCCTGGCCGTCGACGAGTCCTGCATGGGCCGCACCAACTCCGCTGTCGTGACCATGATCGCCATGGAGCTTACGCAGCAGACCGAGGGCTATGCCGAGTACGAGACCGCCATGGCCGCCTTCGACTTGGTCGACCCTATCTATCGCAAGGCCGTCGAGTACACTCGTCCGCTCGCTGCCAAGTGGGCCGAGCAGAACGCCGACAAGCCCTGCATCAACGTCATGGCTCAGGGTCCGCTCTTTGGTGCCGCCTACGTCTTTAGCATCTGCAACGTGCAGGAGATGCTGCAGATCGACTCCTGCACCATCAACACCTGTGACTTCTTCCACGGCCCCTTCGAGATCCTGGACAAGCGCACCTCGCTGTTCCAGCTCATCAGCGTCGGCCGCAGCCGCTGCAACGACGAGCGCGGCATCCGCTTCGTCAACCAGTACGGTGGCGAGCGCGTCTATCAGCTCGACGCCAAGGAGCTCGGCCTCAATGACATCAAGGACAGCGTGAGCGAATACTTCAACCACCTGATCTT
>CATZIU010000036.1:0-12493 GCA_958420165.1 uncultured Collinsella sp.
ATTGGGTCATATGAGCGAGCGCCCGTCATTTGAGCCAAGGTGCCGTGAAATGAAAGGGCGCTGACCTTCTGGTCGCGCCTTTGAAATTGAACGGCAGATTGTCCAAATGCGGCCCGCGCAGCGTCGAACCGTTACGCGGTTTGGTAAAACCGCGTAACTAGTTAGTACATCTTTGCGCCGGCGGGGATGGAGGCGTCGAGCTGGATCAGGTTGAGGCGCTCCTCGCCCTCCTCCTCGTGGATGGCGCTGATCAGCATACCGCAGCTGGGGATACCCATCATCTTGCGCGGAGGCAGATTGGTGATGGCGAGCAAGGTCTTGCCGACCAGGTCCTCGGGCTCATAGTAGCCATGGATGCCGGAGAGGATGGTGCGGTCGGTGCCGGTGCCGTCGTCGAGCGTAAAGTTCAGCAGCTTCTTGGACTTCTTGACGGCCTCGCATGCCTTGACCTTCACAGCGCGGAAATCGCTCTTGGAGAAGGTATCAAAGTCGACGAATTCCTCGAACAGCGGCTCAACGGCGATCTTGGAGTAATCGAGCGTGGGCTTGAGCGGCTTGACGAACGGGCTTGCGGCGTTGCCGGCCTCGGCAGCCTTGGCAGCGGCGGCACCGGACTGGAAACCCTTTTCGGGCTTCATGTGCGGGAACAGCAGGACGTCGCGAATGGAAGCCTGGTTGGTGAGCAGCATGACCACGCGATCGATACCGATGCCGATGCCGCCCGCGGGAGGCATACCGTACTCGAGGGCGCGCACGTAGTCCTCATCGTACTCCATAGCCTCGTCGTCGCCGCCGGCCTTCTCAGCCATCTGGGCAGCAAAGCGCTCAGCCTGGTCAACCGGGTCGTTGAGCTCGGAGAATGCATTGGCGTACTCGTGGCCGGCGATGACCAGCTCAAAGCGGTGGGTCAGACGCGGGTCGTTCTCAAAACGCTTGGCGAGCGGGCTGACCTCGATGGGGTAATCGCACACGAAGGTCGGGTTGACGATGGTGTCCTCACCCAGCTCATCGTAAATCTCAGCGATGATCTTGCCAGCAGTCCACTCGGGCTTAATCTCCAGGCCCTTCTCGCGCGCGGCGGCGGCAAGCTCCTCGACCGGTGTATCGATGGTGACCTTCTTGCCGAGCACGTCGGAGACGATGTCGGTCATGGGACGGCTGGCCCACTCACCAGAAAGGTCGATGGTCTGGCCCTGGTACTCGATGACCTCGGGGTTGCCGATGGCCTTGTTGGCAGCCTTGATGACGCCCTGGGCGAGCGCCTTCATGCCCTCGAGATCGGAGAAGGCACGGTAGGCCTCCATCGTGGTGAACTCGGGGTTGTGGGTAAGGTCCATGCCCTCGTTACGGAAGATGCGGCCAATCTCAAAGACACGCTCAAAGCCACCGACGATGCAGCGCTTGAGGTGCAGCTCGGTAGCAATGCGCAGGTAGCACTCTTGATCGAGCGCGTTGAAGTGCGTGATGAACGGCTTAGCCGTAGCGCCACCCTGGATAGTCTGCAGAATGGGGGTCTCGACCTCCATGTAGCCGTCGGACTCCATAAAGCGGCGGAAGGTGGAGAGAATCTGCGAGCGCTTGCGGAAGGTCTCGCGAACATCGTCGTTGGCAATCAGGTCGACATAGCGCTGACGATAGCGGGTCTCCTTGTCGGAGAGGCCATGGAACTTCTCGGGCAGCGGGCGAACGGCCTTGGAGAGCAGCGTCGCGCTCTTGGGGGCGACGGAAAGCTGGCCACGCTTGGTGCGCACGACCACGCCGGTCACGCCCAGGATATCGCCCAAGTCGAGGGCCTTAAGCGTGCTCCAGGCCGCCTCGTCCATGTCGTTAATACGGCAGAACAGCTGAATCTCGGCGGTAGCGTCGCGCACGACGATAAACATGATCTTGCCCTGACCGCGCTTGGCGACCACGCGGCCGCCGATCTTCACGACGTCCTCAGTATCCTCGCCATCGGCAAGATCGGCATATTTGGCCTCAATGTCAACGACATAGTCCTCGATCTCGGAGTGCTCGGGATAGGGGTTCTGGCCCGCCTCGAACAGGGCGGCGCGCTTTGCCAGACGCGTGGCGCGCTCGTCGTTGAGCGTCGAGGCCTGATCGGCGACGTTCTGGTTCTCTGCCATAAGTTAGCTCCTCAAACTAAAACGCTCCCCAGGATTCGGTCCCAGGGAGCGAAAACATACCTTTACGCGGGACCGTGGTCTAGCGTGCGATCTTGGCGATGGTGTAGACGCGGGTCTTGCCAGAAGGCGTAACGACCTCAACGGAGTCGCCCTCGCCGTGACCGATGATGGCGTGACCGACCGGAGACTCGTTAGAGATCTTGTGCTCGAGCGAGTTGGTCTCGGTGGTACCGACGAGCGTGACTTCCATGACCTCACCGTTGGGATCGATCAGAGAAACGGTGGAACCGATGGAGACGGTCAGATCGCCCGTGGTGGCAGCAACCTGAGCGTTGGCGAGGATGGCCTGAATCTCGGCAATGCGAGCAGCATTCTGGGCCTGCTTGTCCTTGGCGGCATCGTACTCGGAGTTCTCCGAAAGGTCGCCGAACGCGCGGGCTTCCTTGATGTCCTCGACGATCTCCTTGGCGTAATCGCCCTCACGCCAAGCGAGCTCCTCGACGAGCTTCTGGCGGCCCTCAGCGGTCAGTACGATCTGGCTTGCGTCCATACGGATATCTCCCCAACTATGATGTAACGATCAACTGTCAACAAAACGAAAAAGACCGGCTAGCCTGCGGGCAAGCCGGTCAGGTGCTCACCCCAAAGGGATGGGACTACTCTGCGTCCGCGTCGCTGTCCTCTGCCTGCTTTTTCTTGGCAGCAGCGAGCTTGGCCTCGAGCTCTGCGATCTCCTTGTCCTCCTTGGACTCCTCGACCACAACGTCCTCGGCCTGCTTGGTTTCGCCCTTATCGTCGCCCTCCATACCCTCGCGGATATTCTTGACGGTAGAGCCGAGAGACTTGCCGAGCTTCGGCAGGTTCTTAGGCCCGAAGATGATCAAGACAACGACGAGAATAATGATGAGCTCAGGAGCCCTCAGTCCAAACATGTAGACCTCCACAATACAGCGAGACAAGCTCGAATGAGTATACCGCGGGTGCCGCGGTATCACAACAATAGCTAAAAAAAGGGACCGCAAGAAGCGGTCCCTTCTCATGCTCTGGTCGGGTTGACTGGATTTGAACCAGCGACCCCTGCGTCCCGAACGCAGTGCTCTACCAAACTGAGCCACAACCCGTTAGCTCGACTATAGTAACAAAGATTTTCGTCGCGTGCTAGAGAAATTTTTATTTCTTTGGCGCGTCGATTTGAACCGTGTTGGGAATAAGCTCAGTCGCGCAGGCCCACCAGCCATTTTGCTGGGCAGCTCCCGCAAGATGGGCTGCTGCAGCGACGGTATCGCAAATGGCAAACGAGCAAGCACCCGAACCGCACACGTCCACGGCAACGGTTCCCTCCTGTGCGCGCAGCCAGTCGAGAACTGCCTGGATCCGCGGCTCCATCTGCGCGGATATGACGCCCAGATTGTTATGAACGAGCGCATATGCCGCCTCGGCATCGCCGGCGCGTAAGACAGAAGCAATCGCATCGGGTTTTTCCGCGGGCACCGGGCTCTCATCAAATCGTCGATACGCTTCAACCGTTGAAACGCTCGTCTCGTGCGGTTTGACCAATACGACAGGTGTCGCCGGAAGCACAGGATACTCAGTGGCCAGCACATCTCCCCCGCCGACGTAGAATGCGGGACTCGTGTGCAAAAAGAACGGCACGTCGGCGCCGATACCGCGAGCGATGTCATCGAGCGCGGGGTCGGCGCGGTCGATACCCCACAGCTCGGCCAAGGCAACGATGACCGCAGCGGCATCCGTCGAGGGGCCTCCCAGGCCGGCGCACAGCGGGATACGCTTTTCGATCGTCACGCACACGTTGGCATCGCGACCGTAACGCTCGGCCATAGCGATTGCCGCCCGATAGGCCGTATTTTTTTGCATGGGAAAATCGGATGCCGGAACCGTCTGGACGGTCAACGCCTGCGCCGGCGTGACCGTCACGGTATCGGCTAGACCGACGGCTGCCATCAGGGAATCGACCCTGTGATAGCCGCGGGCGTCGCGCTCGGTATGAACCCCCAGATAGAGGTTAATCTTTGCCGGCGCGGTAAGGATGAGGGACCGATCGGTCACCGTTAGTGCTCCTCGAGCTGGTTGCCGAGCGGGGTAAAGATATGTTCGCCGCTCTCGGGGTCGAACAGTTCGACCTGGCCGGTAAGGACATCGATGTACTGGTAGGACTGACGCGATTTGCGGCCGCGACGCTCGTCAACCTCAACGATAAAGACAGCGGGGTGGACGCTCTTGATGGTGCCCATGCGCTCGATGACGCGGGTACGGCCCATGTTGGCCTTAACCTTGACGCGATCGCCCACCATATCGGTCAGCTTCTCGTGGATGTCGTCGACGTGATTGACTTCCATCTCTTCCATGAATAGGGCCTCCAGAGGGTGCAATTCAAAAAGGGGATAATACCCCTAAGATAGACAAAACTCTAATACTATAGCACCCTGCTGCAGCCATACGCAAGCAGCTAAAAAAGCCCGGTCCCAAATTGACTACTTACAGATTGTCTGTGTCCAGGACGATGGTGAACGGACCGTCGTTGACCAGGTCGACCTTCATATCGGCGCCAAAGATACCGTGCGCCACATGCTCAACGTCCTGAGCGACGAGTGTCAAAAAGTACTCGTAAAGTTCGTTAGCGACATCGGGCGCGCCGGCGTCCGTAAACGACGGACGGCGGCCGTGGCGGCAATCGGCAAACAGCGTGAACTGCGACACCACGAGTACCTCGCCGTCGACATCGGCCAGCGCCAAGTTGGTCTTGCCGTTCTCGTCCTCGTTGATGCGCAGTCCGCGCAGCTTGCTCCACAGCTTGTCAGCCTCGGCGCGCGTGTCGCCGTGGCCCACGCCCAGCAACACCAGGTAGCCGCGTCCAATGCGGCCCACGCACTCGCCGTCGACTGTCACGCCGGCGTTGAGCACGCGCTGCACCACCGCACGCACGGTCTACTCCTCGCCCGTCAGCTTGGCGGACAGATGCTCGAGCGCATGGAAACGATGGCTGATGGCATTCTTCTCGTCCGCCGTGAGCTCGGCCATGGCCTTGCCCGGCGTATCGACCGGCAGGAACAGCGGATCGTAGCCAAAGCCATGATCGCCGCGGCCCTCGTGCGCGATAACGCCCTCGCAGGCGCCCTCGCCATAGGTGACCAAGCCGTCCGTATCGATAAGTGCGACGACGCTCATAAAGCGCGCGGTACGATCTTCATCCGCCACGCCTTCCAGGTTAACGAGAAGCTTGGCGTTGTTGGCGGCATCGTCGCCATGCACGCCCGCATAGCGCGCGCTATACACGCCCGGCTCGCCGTCCAGCGCGTCGACGACCAAGCCAGAATCGTCGGCGATGGCCATAAGGCCCGTCTCCTCAACGGCAGCCTGCGCCTTGATGATGGCGTTCTCCAAAAACGTCGTGCCGTTTTCCTCGGGGTCCTCAAAATCGCCCAGCTGACCGAGCGCCACAAAGCGCACCTCGGGCATGACCTTGCCCAAAATGGCCTCGATCTCGGTGAGCTTATGGGCGTTGCCGGTTGCCACGACGATGGTCGCCGCCGGGTCGAGAGTGTCGATGTCAATCTTCTCAAGTGCCATAGCTGGCCTCCTTTGTCTCTATAGCAATGCCGAGTTGAGGACGACGAGGACTTCGGCCTCTCTCCCGTCTCAATCAACGGCAGTCTTATACTTTGACGTTTTCCCAGATAAAACCTGCCAAAATAAACCCATCCCTTTTTGGCAGGTTAGGCGAGGGCTTGGCGCTGAAGCTCGATGAGCTCGGCGATACCCTTGTCGCCCAGGTCGAGCAGGGCGTTGAGACGCTTGCGGTCGAAGGGCGCCTGCTCGCCGGTACCCTGGAGTTCGATCATCTCACCGGAATCGGTGGCGACGAGGTTCATGTCGACCTCGGCGTGGCTGTCCTCGGAATAATCCAAGTCGAGCAGGGTGTTGCCATCGACGACGCCCATGGAAATGGCGGCAACCTGGCCCGTGAGCGGGATGCGCTCGAGTTTGCCCGCCTCGACCCACATGGCAAGGGCGTCGTGCAGCGCCATCCAGGCGCCGGTAATGCTCGCCGTACGCGTGCCGCCATCGGCCTGGATCACATCGCAGTCGACGGTAACGGTGTACTCGCCGAGCGCCTTCATATTGACAACGGTACGCAGGCTGCGGCCGATAAGCCGCTCGATCTCCATGGAGCGCCCCTTGCGGTTGGCATGCTCGCGCTTGCAGCGTTTACCGGTCGAGGCCGGCAGCATCGCATATTCCGCCGTTACCCAGCCGGCCTTGGCGCCCTTGCGCCAACCCGGCACACCCTCCTCGATGGTGGCGGCGCACAGTACGCGCGTGTCGCCGAACTCCGCCAGGCACGAGCCGTGGGCGTGCTTCATGACGCCGCGGGTGAGCTTAACGGGGCGCAACTCGTTGGCGGCGCGGCCGTTGGCGCGGTTGACCTGCATGTATTCCATGGAACTATCCTTTCGGCAAAAGATGTGGCGAAGACTCCGGCGACATTGCGAGCCTAACCGAGTTCGTCGATATCGACATGCTCGATGCTTTTAAGCGGCTGGCCAAAGATAAAGCTACCCGCCACCGCAAACTCGGCAATGTTGTCAGACGTGGTGGCAAAGCGATGCTGTGGCTCGGCGGTATCGCCCGCCAGCTGCTCACGACGCGTGAGGATATCAGTCAGCTCGCGGGTGGTCTCCTCGGCGGAGCTCACCACGCGCACCCCGGGTCCCAGCGCATGGCGGATGGGACCCACCAGCAGCGGGAAGTGCGTACAGCCGAGCACCACGGTATCGATGCCGCGATCGTGCAGCGGCTCGACTGTGGCGCCGACCAGCGCGCGAACGGCTGGCGTATCAAAAATATCCTCGTTCTCGAGCCACTGCTCCTGCAGATGCGCGCCCGAGGCGAGCTCGTGCTCGACGACCTCGACAAAGCTCGAGGCCGGGCAGCCATACACATCGACACCAGCATCCAAGTCCTGGATGGCGCGCGTGTAGGCACCCGAGCGAATGGTGAGGTTGGTGGCCAGCACGCCCACGCGACGCGTACGCGTGCTGTTGATGGCGGCACGCGCGCCCGGGGCGATCACGCCGATCACGGGAACGTCGAGCACCTGCTGAGCCAGACGCAAGGCCGCGGCGGTCGCCGTGTTGCAGGCGATGACCATGATCTTAACGTCGTGCCTCGATAGCCAGCGGCCCGCCTGCAGCGCAAACGAGCGAACCTCGTCCTCGGTGCGGGTGCCATAAGGGCAGCGCTTAGTGTCACCGAAATAGTAGACGGACTCGTGCGGAAGCGCCGTTGCGATCGCGCGCGCAACCGTCAGGCCGCCCAGGCCCGAGTCGAACACGCCGATCGGACGCGTGTCCCCGGCCAGATTATCGATATCGGACATTACCTCACCAGATTCTCTCTCGAAAAATGCGACCACTCGTGATGCGTCGCGCTACGAACGGGCTGCGACCAGCAGCTCGGCCGTTGCCACCCAACCGTCGACAATCTTGCCGCGCGTAATATAGGCATTGTCGCAGGCGTCCAAGAACTCCGGGGCACCGGCGCTCGTCAGACCGTTCTCGACCAGGCAGAACATGCCAACATGGCCGGCCATGTAGAAGTCGGACTCGGAGTCGCCGAGCGCAAGCGTCTCCTCGCGCTCGATCCCCAGGTGCTCGCAGAAGCGCGCAATGGCAACGCCCTTGTTGAGACCCGCCGGATTGATGTTGAAGGCGCGGCCGTCCTCGACGCGATTAAGCTCGAGCGTCGTCGGCTTGGACAGGTGAGTCAGATGGCCGTTGCAAGCCCAGACCAGACCGCAGCCGGCCTCGTCCAGGATGGCCTGGACCTCATCGTCGGGCACATCGCCGCGCATGCCGACGGTGACCTCACGGTACTTGTAGCCGGTCGACATGTCGTTGTGGTATTCGATCTTGTGCGGCCAGCGGGCAAGGATCTTCTCGCACACGCCGGTCTGCTCGATCACCTGGTGCGGCGTGAGACCGCAGGCGGGGTCGTAGGGCATGTCGCCCGTCAGATACTCCCAGTCGTTGGCCTTGAGATCGTACATGACCAGGCCGCCCATCTCGCCGATGTAGGAGTTGAGGCCGAGCACGCGGGCGTCCTCATGGATCATGGTGCGATTGCGACCCGAGGTGGGGACCACCTGGATGCCGGCACGGGCGAGCGCGACAACCGCCTCGACGAGCTTGGTCGAGGGATTGCCGTCGTTATCGCGCAGCACGCACGAGCCGGGGGCGAGCATCGTGGCGTCCAGATCGGTAAAGACATACTTGACCTTGGCAAGACGCTCGCGCATCTCGCCCGAAAGCTCGGCAACGGTCGGCAGGATGTTGTGGGACATGGTCACTCCGTTTACATAGAAGGGGCTTGGTCTAGGCGTCGTACGCCGCAAGGATGCGCTTGAGAATCGAACCGTCGCGCTCACAAGGCTCGGGTCCGTTCTTGCGCAGCATACACTCTTCCTCGCCCTTACCGGTCACGATGACCACGGCAGGACGGACAGTTTCGCGCACGGCAGTCTCGATAGCGGCAACGCGATCAGTCACGATTTGCCAGTTATCATTTCCCTGCGCTTGAACGTTGCGCGCGATCTCGGCGCAGATGTCCTCGACATCCTCGGGGCCGGGGTCATCCTCGGTAATCACGATTCGGTCGGCATACTTGCCAGCGGCGATGCCCATCGTGGTGCGTCGATCGACACCCTTACCGCCCGTAGCGCCAAATACAACCGCCAGCTCGCGCTCGGGATAGTTCTCGCGCAAGTCGCGCAGGAGTGTCTCGAGGCTCATGCCGTTATGTGCAAAATCGACGATGCCCAGGATTTTGCCCGATACGGACGGATAGAGCTCCATACGACCGGGAACGAAGACGCCCTCAAAGCCATGGACGATACCCTCTTCGGAAATGCCCAGGGCCTCGGCGCAGGCAATAGCGGCAAGCGCGTTGGACACATTGAACTTAACCGGCGTGGGAATCACAATGTCACGCGTAAAACGGGGCGTGCGCACCGTTGCCACCACGCCGCAGTCGCCATTGCGAATCGCCAGCGCAAGCACGTCGGCACGCTCGTCGGTCAGGGAGAACGTCACCGTACGTTCGCAACGAGATGCCGCCTCGAGCACGCGATCGACCTTATCCATATCGAGATTGACCACGGCAAAACGGCTCTGCGAGAAGATTTTGAGCTTGCTGGCAAAGTAATCCTCGAGCGTCGGATGCTCAATCGGCGAAATGTGATCCTCGCCGATATTGGTAAAGGCGCCGACTTCAAAGTCAATCTTGCCCGTGCGCTCGTATTTGAGGCCCTGACTCGATGCCTCCATAACCAGCCACGGGGCACCCGCCTCCGCAGCATGTGCGATGCGAGACTGCAGCAGGAAGGATTCGGGGGTCGTCAGCTTGGAAGGGCCCGTCTCGATGCCGTCATCGAACTCAATGCCCGTATTAAGAGCGGGTCGATGACAGCCCTTAAGCTTGGCCTCGTTAGCGAGGATGCCGCGCAGATAAAAGCTGCAGGTCGACTTGCCCTTGGTGCCTGTAAAGGCGCAGACCTTCACCTTACCCGACGGGTGCCCATAAAAGGCATCTGCCACCACGGCGAGCGTGCGACGAATATCGCTCACAATCACCGCGGGAAGATCAACATCGTAATCGACCTCGGAAACGTAGGCCACGGCGCCATCGGCGATTGCCGAAAGCAGGTACTCGCGCTTAAACGCACGGCCTTTGCAGACAAACAACGTGCCCGGACGCACCTGGCGCGAGTCATCAGTCGCAAACTCAATGCGCTGGTCGCACGAAGCGCTCGGTCTGGAAACAACAAGGTCATCTTCCTCGAGCAACTCTATATAGCGCATCAGAGTTAGCTTCTCTTGTGTCGGACTCGACATACAAAGACCTCTCTCGCTAAATTCAACCTTAAAGGGCAGAAGGCGTCCCGCGGCAGAAACGATGAAACATTCTGTATTATCAACCATCCTAATATGCCACCTGACCTTGCGCGCATCACAGCCTTCTAAAAAATTGCATGGACTGTGCCGTGGTCTAATAAATGGCAACAGTGTTCACCCCGTGTAAAACCAAGGAAATCTGGGTGCTGTTCTTTAACATAGCGTTCGCAACCACGTCCCGCCGCTTCGCCTGAAGATCGGGACGTGGTTTTTTCGGTTCGCTCGGCGCTTATGCCCTATCACGAAACAAAAGATTGGCATGATAGTAAAGATTATTTGACATCAGCTGCCGCAATCCTTGCGGCAGTACACCTGAGCCGTCAGCAGAAAGGATCTTGCATGTGCGGTTTTGTCGGTTTTACCGGTACAGATGAACAGAGTGAGCTGGTTCTCACGGCCATGATGAATCGCATCATCCACCGTGGTCCCGATATGGGCGGCCAGCATATCGTCGACAACGTTGCCCTTGGCTTCCGTCGTCTTTCGATTCTCGATCTTTCCGAAGCTGGAGCCCAGCCCATGTCGAGCGACGACGGCAAGGTCACGATTGTCTTCAACGGAGAGATCTACAACTTCCAGGAGCTTCGCGCCGAGCTGGAGGCGGCCGGCTACGCCTTCCACTGCAACGCTGATACCGAAGTCCTGGTACACGGTTACGAGGAGTGGGGCGAGGACCTGGTCAACCGTCTGCGCGGCATGTACGCGTTCGTGATTCACGACCAGAACAAGAACAAACTCTTTGGTGCTCGTGACATCTTTGGTATCAAGCCGTTCTATTACTACCAGGCATCCGATGGCTCACTGCTGTTTGGCTCCGAGATCAAGAGCTTCCTGGACCATCCCAAGTTTGAGAAGGCTGTCAACCACGACGCGCTGCGCCCCTACCTGACGCTGCAATTCCCCGCCACGGAGGAGACCTTCTTTAAGGGCGTGTTCAAGCTTGCCCCAGCGCATTGCTTTACGTATGACCTGACGACCAACACCATGGACATCAAGCGTTACTGGAGCTGTGACTTCACCGACGACAACTCCAAGACCTTCGAGGAGTACGTGGACGAGTGCGACAAGGTCGTGCACGAAAGCGTCGCTGCGCACCGAATCGCCGATGTTAAGGTTGGTTCGTTCCTCTCCGGCGGTGTCGATTCCAGCTACATCGCTGCCTGTCTCATGCCCGACACCACGTATTCTGTCGGCTTCGATTACAAGAACTTCAACGAGACCAACTACGCCGCCGAGCTTTCCGACAAGCTGGGCATCAAGAACGTGCGCAAGATGATTACCGCCGACGAGTTCTTTGATGCACTGCCCGATATCCAGTACCACATGGACGAGCCGCAATCGAACCTGTCCAGCGTGCCGCTGTACTATCTGGCGCAGATGGCTTCCAAGGAGGTCACCGTCGTCCTTTCGGGCGAGGGTGCCGACGAGCTGTTTGCCGGCTATGAGTGGTACGAGGACACCCCCGAGATGCGCACTTTTAAGAAGCGCGTGCCGCTCGGCATACGTCGCGCCCTGGGCTCACTCGTTCAGCATCTCCCCTACTTTAAGGGTCACAACTTCCTGACGAAATGCGCCGAGGTTCCCGAGCGCTGGTATGTGGGTCAGGCAAAGGTGTTCGATCCCTCCGAAGTCGACGAGGTGCTCAAGCCCGCTTATGACACCGGCAAGAACGCCGCCGAGATGTGCGCCGAGTACTACAAGCAGGTTCCCAACTGCTGCGAGCTTTCCAAGAAACAGTATCTGGATATGAACATGTGGCTACCGGGCGACATTCTGCTCAAGGCCGACAAGATGTGCATGGCGCATTCTCTGGAGCTTCGCGTCCCGTTTCTGGACAAGAAGGTCATGGAGTTTGCCGAGCACATTCCCGCCAACTACCGTGTTAACGAAGAAGGCTGCAAGCTCGTTCTGCGTCACGCTGCCAACCGCACGCTGCCCGACGAGTGGGCAACGCGCAAGAAGGTGGGCTTCCCCGTACCGGTCAAGTTCTGGCTGCGCGAGCAAAAGTACTACGACTACGTAAAGGAATACTTCACCGCACCGTGGGCTGCTGATTTCTTTGACACCGATGCGCTCATGAAACTGCTCGACGATCACTTTGAGGGTCGCGCGCTCAACCAGCGCAAGATCTATACCACGCTGACGTTCCTCATCTGGTACAAGCGTTTCTTTATCGACGAGAACAAGGGCACCGAAGTCGCCGCTTAGATTTCGTTATGAATTAGCGGTGAACAGCACGGGGTTTCCGCTATACTCAGTCCCTGCGGGCGATTGGCGCAACGGTTAGCGCAGGTGCTTTACACGCACAAGGCTGGGGGTTCGAATCCCTCATCGCCCACCATTGAATTGTTAGGCCTCCAGCGATGGAGGCCTTTCTTTTTTGGGCCCGGTGCATGG
>CATZIU010000037.1:0-11615 GCA_958420165.1 uncultured Collinsella sp.
GTCAAAGGAGACTGCATATGCCCACCACCTCAACCGACCCGCGCGCCGCTGCCGCCGCGCTGTTAGTGCCCGGCACTAACTGCCACGGCTTTGCCGTCGAGCGCCGCGAGACCGTGCCCGAGCTCGACTCGGACGCCTACGTGCTGCGCCACACCGCATCGGGCGCTCGCCTGCTGTACCTAGCATGCGACGACGAAAACAAGGCCTTTGCCATTGGCTTTAAGACGCCGCCGGCCGATTCCACCGGCGTGTTTCATATTCTTGAGCACTCGGTGCTGTGCGGATCGGCCAAGTTCCCCGTCAAGGAGCCGTTTGTCGACCTGATCAAGAGCTCCATGCAGACGTTCCTCAACGCCATGACCTACCCCGACAAGACCATCTACCCCGTTGCCACCACCAACGAGCAGGATCTGTACAACCTGATGGACGTGTACCTGGACGCGGTGTTCAACCCGGCCATCTATACCAAGCCCACCATTTTTGAGCAGGAGGGCTGGCACTACGAGCTGGACCTGCCGGAGGGCGTCGAGGGCGAGGGCGACGACAGCTCCGCGAGCCTGCGCGAGGGCACGCTGCGTTATAACGGCGTGGTGTTCAACGAGATGAAGGGAGCGCTGTCCGACCCCATGAGCGTGCTGGACGACGCTGTCAACGCCGCGCTCTATCCCGACACCGCCTATGCGCACGAGAGCGGCGGCGACCCGCGCGCGATTCCCACGCTCACCTACGAGCAGTTCCTGGATACGCACGCGCGCCACTACAATCCTTCCAACTCCTATATCACGCTCTACGGCGACCTGGACGTGAACCGCGCGCTGGCGTTTTTGGACGATCGCTATCTGTCGCAGTCGAGTGCCGCGAGCCGCCGCATGGACGCCGCCGTTGCCGCCGGCGAGGACCCGTCCGCGCTGGCGCCCAATCCGCTGGACGTGCAGGCGCCTGTGACCTGCGAGTATAAGCGCGTCGAGATGGCCACCACGCCCGAGAACGCCCTGGTGGGCCTGGGCCTTGTGCTGGGCAGCGCGCTCGACCGCAAGCGCACGATCGCGGCGGACATCCTGTTCGAGGCGCTGCTGGGCTCCAACGAGGCACCAGTTAAGAAGGCCATTCTGGCCGCCGGCCTGGGCGGCAACGTGGTGAGCTACACCGCGGCCGAGAGTCTGCAGCCCTACGAGCTCATCATGCTGCAAAACGCGCAGCCCGGCGTGGCACGCGAGCTGCGCCGCGTGTTCCAAGACGCCTGCCGCGACCTGTGCGAGCACGGCGTTCCGCGCGAGCGCCTGGAGGCCATCATCAGCAGCAACGAGTACGACCTGCGCCAGCGCGACTATGGCATCGCCGACGGCGTGGCCATTGCGTGCGACGCGCTGAGCACGTGGCTCTACGATGACGACGCCGCGACGCTGGCGCTCAAGTACGGCCCGGTGTACGAGGAGCTGCGTGGCGAGCTGGACGGCAGCTACTTTGAGGACCTGCTGCGCGAGCTCGTGCTGGAAAACGACCATATGGCACTGGTCGAGCTGGTGCCGGTGGACGCCGCCGAGGGTTCGGAGGGTGCCGAGGCCGCCGAGCTGGCAGCCAAGCGCGATGCCATGACCGATGCCGAGCTGGCCGACGTGGTCGAGCGCACGGCCGCGCTGCGTGCCGCGCAGGAGGCCGAGGACACGCCCGAGGACAAGGCCACGCTACCGCGCCTGCGTGTATCCGACATTGGCGCGGCGCGCCCCGAGCCGCCGCTGGTCGTGGACACCACCGCGCCCATCCCCTGCCTGCGCCACGGCATCCCCACCAACCGCCTGGCCTACGCCATGCAGTATTTCGACCTGAGCTGCGTCGCGTTTGAGGACCTGCCCTATGTGACACTGCTCTGCCGTCTGCTCAAACAGCTGCCCACGAGCGAGCACTCGGCCGAGGAGCTCGACAACTTGCTCGCCGGCAAGCTGGGCTTTTTGAGCTTTACGACCGAGGTCATGACCCAGCCTGACGTGGACGGCGTGCGCCCCTACCTGCTGGTGAGTGCCGGCGCCCTGTCCGAGAAGATCGATGCGCTGGCGAGCCTGCCGCGCGAGGTGTGGTCGAGCACGCTTTTGCTCGATGCCGACGCCGACCGCGTGCGCGATGTGCTCACGCAGATTCGCATTGGGCTTGAGCAGGGCTTTATCAACAACGGACACTCGGCGGCGCTCGGTCGCGCGATGAGCTACAGCTCGCCTTCGGCCGTGGTGCGCGAGCAGCTTTCGGGCGTTGATTTCTATCTGTTCCTGCGCGATCTGCTCGACCACTTTGACGAGCGCCTGGGCGACCTACGCGCCAAGCTTGCCGAGCTGGCGGGCCGTATCTTTGTGGCCGACGGTTGCCTGGCGAGCTTTACCGGCAGCGATGAGGACTTTGACGCGTACTGGGCCGCCGCGGGCGACCTGGGGCTGGGCGCGGGCCACGGCGCCGATGCCGGCCGCAACGCACTCGTGGTGCCGACGCCGTGCGACCGCCACGAGGCCTTTGTCATCCCCAGCGACATCTGCTTTGCGGCAAGCGCGTGCGACCCGCGTCGCTTAGGGCTTGACGTGACGGGCGCCTGGGCCGTGGCTGCCAATGCGCTCTCCTACGACTACCTGTGGAACGAGATTCGCGTGAAGGGCGGTGCGTACGGCTGCGGATTCCGCGCGGCCGGCGAGCGTCAGACGGCGTTCTACACCTACCGCGACCCGGCAATCGACCCCTCGATTGAGCGTGTGGCGCGCGCAGGCGAATGGCTCGGCACCTTTGAGCCCGACGAGGCCGCCTTTGAAGGCTTTATCGTGAGCTGCGTGAGCGGCATGGACGCGCCGGTAAAGCCGTACGCGCTCACCAAGCGCCGCAACACGACCTACCTGGCCGGGCTCGATCCGCACGCACGCGAGGAGCGCCGCGCCCAGATGCTCGCCGCCACGCCCGGTGAGCTTCGCTCGCTCGGCACCGACGTGACGCGCATCGCAGCCGAGTCGCCAACCTGTGTCTTTGGCGGCCGAGACGTCATCGCCAAGAGCAACGCCGGCTTTAACGTCGTCGACCTGCTCAGCTAACCACAAAGGTAGATTTTTGGGACATGCCTGAAAATCTACCTTTTTCTTTTGCCGCTGCTTGGGTGGGGCAGCTCACCCCGTCCCACCAGTTTGTCTAAATCTGTAACATCTAGGCGGCAATATTGGCTCCAGATGTTACAGATCGAGACGTTTCCGAATGGCGCCGCCCCTTTGTCTCAATCTGTAACAGCTAGGCCCATTTTTGCCGAGTTACTGTTACAGATCGAGACAAACCGCCGCAGACACCCGCCCCACCAGCAAACCCCCACGAAGGGGCAGGTGCCTTTGCGTTGGTTCGAACACTTGTTCTATACGTACACATGTTCTATAGTAGGGGTGCTTGCATCGGACTTAAATTGCAACTAGGATATAGTTGCAGGATGTAAGGCGGGATGACTCGGACCGATAAACTCATCGCCCAACTGCTTAGCTGCCCTTCGACGTATCGGTATACCGATTTTTTAAAAGTCATGGCTTCATATGGCTTTGAAATGGACAACAAAGGCAAGACATCCGGATCGCGCATTCGCTTCTACAGGCCATCAGATGGCAGGATGTTCGTAATGCACGCGCCACATCCATCTGACGAATTGACGGCGGGGACCATTCGAAACATCGTTCGATTTCTGCAAGATGTCGGAGGTAGTCATGAGTAACGTTTTGGCATACAAGGGTTATTTCGCCCCAGTCGAGTTCGATGCCGAACAGCATGTGCTAACAGGTATGGTCACCGGCATTAGGGACGCAATCGTATTTGAAGGCTCCACAGCTGAAGAGGTGGAGCAATGCTTCCACGACGCCGTCGACGATTACCTTGAGTTTTGCGCCGAGAAAGGCAAGGAACCCGAGCGGGCTTTTAAGGGCTCGTTCAACGTAAGAACGGGCTCTGAGCTCCACAAGCAAGCGGCGCTGGCAGCGGCAAAGAAGGGTGAGTCACTCAATAAGTTTGTGACTGAAGCAATCGCTGCGGCGTTATAGCATTAACGCATAGGCCCAAACAACCACAAGGGGCGCAGTTCACAGGCATATTTGCGGTGGCTTTACTGCCCATATCGCACTTGCCCAGATAAAACCTGCCAAAATAAACCTGTCCCTTTTTGGTAGGTTTGCTAGAGGAGGCTGGGATGGACAAGGCTGAGTTGCGGCGGGCGGTGATTGCTCGGCGCGATGCTCTTGATTTGGATGTGCGGGCGGCAAAGTCCGCCGCTACCTGCGCGCGGCTTGTTGAGCTGTTGGATCGCTCGGATGCCGCGGCGCCGCACATCGTTGCCGTCTATGCCGCGATGGGTTCCGAAGTCGATCCTGCCGCGTTTGCCGCAGCGGCCGCCAAACGCGGCTGGCGCGCGGCCTATCCGTGCATGTTCTCGGCAACAGACGCCGCAGCTTGTGGCCAGCGCATGTGCATGCGGGCAGTTGCCGCCGGCGATGCGTCCTCGGCTCCGTTTATCGCCCACCCCACGCGGACCTTCGCGGCCGTGGACATCGACAGCGACCGCTTCCCTATCGTGCCTGCCGAAGCTCTCGACATGGTCGTCGTGCCACTCGTAGCCTTCGACCGCGCCGGCGCGCGCCTGGGCTACGGCGGCGGCTGCTATGATCGCTACCTGCCCACGCTCTCGCCCGCATGTCAAATCATCGGCATCGCCTTTGACGAGCAGCGTGTCGACCACGTTCCCACCGACGCCCACGACCTGCCGCTGCCCCACATCATCAGCGCCTGATCGCCGCTGTATCGCACCCGCAAGATGAGCGTGGAAAATCTCCCGCTTTGAGCCCCCTTACGAGTCAAAAACGGGAGATTATCCACGCTCATTCAACAAGCGTCCGAAAATCCACGCTCAACCAATACACGTCCGGATTTCCACGCTCGTGCAAGCCAAACGTCCCGCAACTGCCTCAGCACTCACGCGGCACGCCGGCGACCCTGAGCTTGCGATCGAGCTTTGTCGGATCCCTTAGATCATCCCAGCACAAGCGCACGATCTTGCAGTTATCAAGCAGCGAAAGCCTTGACTCGCGCTGGCGCTCATCAAATTGCGCCTTTGCGAGCCTACCCTCCTCCGCCGCCTTCTCGCTTTTAACGAATCCGTCGAACTCCCCGATAATCAGCCGGTCGCCCACACGCCACAAGTAGTCAACTCGATACGGCCGCCCCGGCTCAACCGGGTCGAACAGCTCAACTTGCAGCTCCGGCGTCTGCCAGCCGCGCTCAATCATCAGAGCACGCGCCTTGGACTCGCCACCGCTTTCCGATAGGCCATCGGCACACCGCGCAACACTTCGCGCCGTCACAACACCGCGACGATTTAAGCCAAGCTTGTTGATTGCCTCAACGAGATGCTCCTTCGACAACAGCTGCTCATGAAGCGCCGAGTCCGCAATGATCAGTCCCTCGACAAACGATGCATCGACCAGGCAATCCGTAATCGTTTGATCGATATCGGTCACGGCAATATCCATCTGGATTGCCCGTGTTTGACGAGCATAACGATGGCGAATCACCTGAGAGCCGGGCGTCGTCGATTGCGCCGGCGCCACGGCGATATGGATGTGCGCCAAATTGGCATGCGAAACCGAAAGGCCATAGATAACAGCCGCCGTATAGGAGCAAAACGTCCAGTCGGGATGTTTTTGCGCAAGGGCCCGCACCCGATGCAGATAACGCTGCCGAAACTTGAGCTCGGACCAATAATCCGGACGCGCATACAGCCCCGGCATGACCGCCTCTAGACTTCCCGCCGCCACCCGCCGCTCAATCTGCTTTGCCTCCGCCGTCGTGCGTGCGTACACGCAGCTCATCTGCTGTTCGCATGCTTTAATGTGACTTGTAAGCCTTTGATTCGCCGTCATGTTTCCCATGTCGCCTCCCAACTCTTGGAACGGCGCAAACGTACCAGACGGTTTCATGCGAAGTCTGACCAAATGCTGTCCAGGCGCTGACCAAATGCTTGACGGTTTTGGGCGTTTTAGGCTGATGACTTATATCTGCAGGTAGGGCGGTTGTCGAGAGGTCCCTGTCTCCACAATTTGGCGCCTTGGTCCATCGGATTATCAGAAAGAAAAACCCGTCGAGATTCAAGACCACGCCAAATGCGACTTTGCCTCTGCACGCACCGTCTCTTAGCCGAGCCATCGGCATCTACATGCCTAAAAAATGAGCGTGGATAATCTCCCGTTTTGAGCCTAGTTTCAAGCCAAAAGTGGGAGATTATCCACGCTCGATTTGTAAACGTCCGAAAATCCACGCTCGCGTGTCCGATAATCCACGCTCGTCATGCCGTGAGCACAGCCACAGTCGCAGCCACGGCCGCAGCCTAGTGCTCCTCGCCGGCGCGGGCCAGGTCGTAGGGCGTGGTCTGATAGACATAGTAGTTGAGCCAGTTGGTGTAGAACAGCTGAGCCTGGCTGCGCCAGACGTTGCGCGGCTCGGCGGTGGGGTCGTCGCCCGGGAAGTAATGCGCCGGCACCTGGGGGTTGAGCCCACGCTTCACGTCGCGCTCGTACTCCAGGCGCAGCGTGTCGGTATCGTACTCGGGATGGCCAAAAACAAAGAAGCGACGGCTGTCGGTCGACTTGACGATGTACAGGCCCACCTCGTCGGACACGGCCACGACCTCAAGCTGCGGCTCGGCCTCCACGTCCTCGCGGCGCACATCGGTGTTGCGCGAATGCACGGCATAGAAACGGTCGTCAAAGCCGCGGACCAGCGGGCTTTGCGGCTTCACCAGGTAATGCTCGAACACGCCGCTCGCCTTTGCCGGCAGGTCGTACTTCTGGATACCGTAATGATGGTAGAGCCCCGCCTGCGCGCCCCAACAAATGTGCAGCGTAGAGTGCACGTGCGTGGTGGACCAATCCATGATCTGGCAGAGCTCGGGCCAGTAGTCGACCTCCTCGAACGGCATCTGCTCCACCGGCGCACCCGTGATGATCAGGCCGTCGTAGTGGATGTCGCGGATGTCGTCGAACGTGCGGTAGAACGTCTCCAGGTGGCCGGCGCTCACGTGCGTGGCCTCGTGCGTCTTGGTGCGCAGCAGGTCCACCTCCACCTGTAGCGGCGTGTTGGAGAGCTTGCGCATGATCTGCGTCTCGGTGGCGATTTTGGTGGGCATGAGGTTGAGGATGAGCACGCGCAGCGGACGGATGTCCTGGTGCAGCGCGCGGTACTCGGTCATGACAAAGATGTTCTCGCTCTCGAGCTGCGCGGCGGCAGGGAGGGCGTCGGGGATGCGAATGGGCATGGATGCTCCTTACGAGTCAGTTGCAGCTATGGTACAACGACCGGCCCCATCTGCGCGAGTGCATCGCCCAGCGATGCCGTCAGCGGCCCAAATCACTCCAAAAGTAGAGATTACGGCATGTCCCAAAAATCTACGGCGCTTTAGTCTAGCAAAGTGGCAGCTGGACGCTACAATGGTTCGACGCGAAAAACTCGGCCGAAAGGATACTCATATGTACCAGACGCGTAAGATCGGTGTGGTCGGCCAGGGCCACGTAGGAGCACATGTCGCCAACAGCCTGCTCATGCAGGGCATTGCCGATGAGCTGTACCTGTGCGATATCAACGAGGCCAAGGTGACGTCCGAGGTCCAGGACCTGCGCGACTCCCTTTCGTTTGTCCCGTACAACACCAAGATCGTCAACTGCTACGACCACTACGAGGAGCTGGCCTGCTGTGACGTCATCGTCAACGCCGCCGGCAAGGTCGCGCTGGCCGCCGGCAACCGCGACGGCGAGCTGTTCTTTACCACCGACGCCGCCCGCACCTTTGCCAAGCGCATCGTCGATGCCGGCTTCGACGGCATCTTCGTGAGCATCTCCAACCCCTGCGACGTCGTGTGCACCGAGCTGTGGCACCTAACCGGCTACGATCCCAAGAAGATCATCGGCTCGGGCTGCGGCCTGGACTCCGCCCGCCTGCGCACCGAGATCTCCAAGAAGGTCGGTGTGAGCCCCAAGTCCATCGACGCCTACATGATCGGCGAGCATGGCTTTAGCCAACTGGCAGCCTTTAAGGCCGCAACCATCGCCGGCAAGAGCCTTAACGAGCTTCAGGCCGAGAACCCCGACAAGTACGCCTTCGACCACATGGAGGTCGAGGAGCTTGCACGCAAGGGCGGCTATGTGACCTACCAGGGCAAGCAGTGCACCGAGTACGCCGTCGCCAACTCCGCCGCACGCGTCTGCGCCGCCGTTCTGCACAACGAGCACGCCGTGCTTTCGGCCTCTACGCTTATGACCGGCCAGTATGGCGAGGAGGGCATCTTCACCTCCCTGCCGTGCGTGATCGGCGCCGAGGGCGTCGAGGAGGTCTACACGCTCGACCTTTCCGAGCACGAGCTCGAGGGCTTCCACAAGAGCTGCCAGCACATCCGCGACAACATCGCCCAGCTCGACTGGTGGGACGCCGAGGCATACGACGCGAAGTAGGCCGCCGGCTGCCGCAACCTTGCGAATCTAAGCGCGATACTAAGCGGGCCGCGCCGGAAATCCCCGGCGCGGCCCGCTTTTTTTGCTCATGCAACACCCTCGCACATTTAGGTCTAATACTTTTCCCGAGAAGTGAACGAGCAAAATCGAGCCCCCGGAGCATCGACACTTTATGGGAGCCATTTCCTGCAGTTTCATTGAGATTTTCCTGCGGTTTTGGCGCCAAAAAGTGTCGATGCTTCGAGGGTCCAAAATAGGTCGTTCACTTCTCGGGAAAAGTATTTGACTTCGTTTTCCAACAAACAAAACCGGTCATCGCAACGCAAACGGGGCCTGCGCTTAGCGTAGGCCCCGACGTGAGAAGTTGTTACCCCGGTAACTTAATACCGCTCGATTAGTACTGCTCGATACCCATGTAGCGACGAACCTCGGGGCTGTGGTCAAACACCTTGCCGCGGGCGGCGCGCAGCTCGCAGCTCATGTTGTAGAAGAAGATCGGCTCCAGGAACGAACGCACGCTGGCAGGCACGTCGCCCACACCGTACTCGAGCGCATCGAGCACCATGACCGTATCGGTGCGCGTGTTGAGGAACGCGAGCGCACGCTCCTCCATGGGGCGGCACTCGCCCGATCCGAGCTGTACAAAGTAGAACACGCCGGGCTCGGTGGCTTCGAACGGGCCGTGGAAGTACTCGCCGGAGTGGATGTAGCAGCAGTGCTGCCACTGCATCTCCATGAGCGAGCAGATGGCCATGGCGTAGGTCTGGCTAAAGTTGGGGCCGGAACCCAGGATATAGAAGAACTTATGCTGCTGGCAGAGCTCGGCAAAACGGGCGCCCAGCTCGGCGTTGACCTTCTCGCGTGCAGCGGGCAGCAGCGCATCCATCTGCTTAAGGCCGGCGTACATGTCGGCAAGCGCCTCGTAACCCTCTTGCTGGTCGAGCAGCTCGGCAGCCATCAGGGCGCCGATGCCCTGCGGCACCTCGGCCTGCGGCACGCCTTCGCCCCACGGATAGACCCAGGTGGTCCACTTGCCGTTGTCGATCTTCGAGCCCTCGCAGTCGGTGAGGGCGACAACCTCGGCGCCGGCGGCCAGCGCCATCTCGCAGCCGTCGACGACCTCCTGCGTATTGCCGCTGTGGCTGCAGGCGATGACGAGCGACTTCGGCCCTAGGCTCTTGGGAGCCATCAGGCAAAACTCGCGTGCCGTGTAGACCGTCGAGGTAAACGTGGTGGCCTCGCGCTTGAGCAGCTCGTTGGCCGGCATCAGGTCGATCATCGAACCGCCGCAGGCGATCCAAAAGACGTTCTCAATCTTGCCCTTGCGCTCGATAATTTCCTGAACCAGATCGTGTGCGTTCACGGTGATGTTCCTCCTTGTGTGGCGGCTTTGGACGACGGCAGCTCGTACCTGCGGTCGTTCTATATTGTCCTATTTATAGCACGCATGACGACGCCCATGAAGCCATTTCACCAAATTTGTTCTATATCGTTCTATCTGTGGACGTTAGATGTCGAACACGTAGCGCGAGCCCACGATCTTTTGGCGTCCGAGCAGCAGGGGCCGCCCGTCCGCATCGGTAAAGTATGCCTCCATATAGAAGAGCGGCTCGCCGACCGGCACCTCCAGCAGCGGGGCCGCCTGAGCATCGGCAAGCGCAATCTCCACCGTACAGGGGTCTGACTTGAGCGGCGCACGGCCCGAATGCTCGGCAACGAGCGCAAAGATGGAATTGTCCGTGAGGTCCTTGTCGGCAAGCGTCTGCAGATAGGGATGGTCGGCCAGCACAAAGGCGTTGTTCTCGAGCATGACGGGCACGCCATCCGCCGTGCGCACGCGCTCGACCACGATGAGCTCGCAGCCGGGTTCCACCCCAAAAAACGCCGCGTCCTCGCGCGTCGCCGCAACCACCGTGCGCGACACCAGACGTGCTCCGGCCACCATGTCGTTGGCAGCGCAGCCTTCGGAAAAGCTCTGGACGTCACCCTTCTGGACAATCTTGCGCTTGAGCTTAGGCGCACACACAAACGTGCCCCTCCCCTGCTGGCGGCTGAGATACCCCGCGCGCGACAGCTCCTCGATGGCGCGGCGCACGGTGACGCGCCCCACGCCGTAAGACTTCGCGAGCTCCATCTCGGAAGGAATGCGCGAGCCGGATGCGTACACGCCACGCGCGATCTCGCCCTTTAGGTCGTCCATAACCTGCTGGTACAGCGGCACGGCGGACACCTCAGTACGCTCGGTTTTATCGTCGGATGTCATCGTTATGCTCCATTCCGTGCATGCTCGGACTCAAACTCTTCAATCGCCGCCATAAACTGCTCGCCAAAGGCGTCGGCCTTTTTCTCGCCAATACCGTTGACCTGGATAAGCTCGTCGCGCGTCTGCGGGCGTAGGCGGCACAGACCGCGCAGAGCCTTGTCGGAGAAGACCATGTACGGCGCCATCTCCAGCTCGGTCGAAATCTCCTTGCGCAGGGCACGCAGGCGCTCGAACAGCTCGGCATCGTCACCCACGCGCGGGCGCTGATCTAGCTCGGCCTCTTCACGCAGCAGATCCACCGCGCGGCGGGCACGGGCCGAGGCCTTGTGCTTGGACGCACGACGCTTAACGGTAAAGGCAAACGCCTCATCCTCGACCTCGGCGGCACGCGGGCCCAGCCCCACGACCGGGTACTGCCCCTGCGAGGTAGCCAGATAACCGCGGCCGCACAGCTGGCCGATGATGTCCTTGATACGCCCGACCGATTCGCTCGACAGCTCACCATAGCCGCGGTCCTCGTCCAGATGCATCTGGCGAATGCGCTCGGTGTTGCCGCCGTGGAGCACGTCGGCGATGAGCGACTTGCCAAAGCGCATGGGTCGCGTGGCCACATAGCGCACAGCGGCGCGGGCCATATCGGTGACGTCCTCGACCTCGAACTGCGTAAGGCAGTTGCTGCAGTTGCCGCAGCCCTCGGCCTCGTCCGTGGCGGTGGCGCCCGCACCAGCCGCGGCAGCATGCTCGGCCGCGGCCTCGTCGCCAAAGTAGCGCAACATATATTCGCGCAGGCAGCCGGTGGTATTGCAGTAGCCCTCCATCTGGCTGAGCAGACGATATCGATTCTGGAGCGCCCACGCGCG
>CATZIU010000038.1:0-10293 GCA_958420165.1 uncultured Collinsella sp.
CAATGGTATACGGGTGCATCATCGACGTCTTCAATACAGAAAATATCAGTGCGGAATGTTCCGGAGAGAAACCCCGTCACGCCCCCGGATTCCCGGTGTTTACGGCCTTGAGGTCGGCGTGGACGGAGATCGTGGCTGATGGGGATACATGTCCCGGTCGCTGTTTCGCGGCTTTGCCGCGAAAGGCGCGCTACTTTGGGATGGGTGGGGAACGTGGTTGTTGCGGCAACTGATCCCCACCATAAATTACCCTCGGCATACTTGCGCGAAAACCTGCCCGTGCTACACTTGCAATTGCTGTTTCAGGGCGGGGTGAAATTCCCCACTGGCGGTAAATCGGGCGGTGCCAAAGGGGTGCCGTGGCGCAGACGAGGCGTCTGCGACCGAGCCGATGAGTCCGCGACCCGTGCATGCGTTGGTTCGCATGCCGGCTGAACTGGTGAGATCCCAGTACCAACGGTTAGAGTCCGGATGAAAGAGGCAGGTGATCTTATGTCTGAACAGTCGCAGCATATCCATTTTGAGAACACGAATAGGTGGAGCACCAAACAGCTCGTTACCATGGCGTTGATGTGCGCCTTGGGCGCCCTGTTTATGTACGTGCAGCTGCCCATTCTTCCTTCGGCGCCATTTTTGACGTATGACCCGTCGCTGGTGCCGGCGATGGTGTGCGGATTTGCGTATGGCCCCGGTGCTGGTACCGCTGTTGCAGCCATGGCGATCGTTATCCATGCGCTCACTACGGGTGACTGGGTCGGCGCGCTTATGAATCTGGTTGCCACGCTGGGCTACATTCTGCCCGCGGCTATCGTCTACCAGAAGATGCATACCTATAAGGGTGCCGTGATTGGCCTGGTGCTCGGCGTTATTGCCGCTACGGCGTTGTCTATGGTCGCAAATCTTACCATTGGCGTATGGTTCTGGTATGGCTCGGTCGATGTGATCGCCCCGCTCATGATTCCTGCGGTGCTGCCGTTCAACCTCATCAAGACCGTGCTCAACTCGGTGTTGACGCTGGCGGTGTACAAGGCGGTCTCTAATCTCATCACGCCCAAGAAGGACCAGGTCAAAGGCCGCGCATGATTGAGTGTCGGGGCGTTTCCTTTAGCTACGATGGCGCTGCGAAAGCGCTCGATGGTATCAATCTGAACATCGAGGATGGCGAGTTTTTCTGCATCCTCGGTGGCAATGGGTCGGGCAAGTCGACGTTTGCCAAGCATCTGAATGCACTGTTGCAGCCCGATGCGGGCACGGTACGTATCAACGGCATGGATGCGTCCGACCCCGAGCTGGTCTATGACATTCGTTCGACTGCGGGCATGGTATTCCAGAATCCCGATGATCAGCTGGTGGCAACGCTTGTCGAAGATGATGTTGCGTTTGGTCCCGAAAACCTTGGTGTGCCATCGATGCAAATTGCGCAGCGCGTACGCGAGGCGCTGAAGGGTGTGGGCCTGGTGGGCTTTGAGCGTCACGAGACCCATGCGCTTTCGGGCGGCCAAAAGCAGCGCGTGGCGCTTGCCGGCGTGCTCGCCATGGAACCGCGCGTGCTCATATTGGACGAGGCTTCTTCGATGCTCGATCCGCGTGGACGCAAGGGCCTCATGAAGGCTTGCCACGCGTTGCACAATCGTGGCATGACCATCGTGATGATTACGCACTTTATGGAAGAGGCCGCCGAGGCCGATCGCGTTGCTGTCTTCCAAGCGGGCCGCGTTGCCATGCTCGGTAAGCCCGAGGAAATCTTGACGCGGGCGGACGAACTTGCGCAGCTCAACCTGGATATGCCGGCGTCGTGCTGCCTAGGTAGGGCACTTCGTGAGAAGGGCGTTTCCGTTTGCGCGCAGGTGCGCGAGGCAGATATGGTCGCCGAGATTGCACAGGCTTATGCCGAGCGGAGCGGGACGGACATCGCAGGGCAGCCTTCCGCATCCGATTCTCATGTGCTTGACAATGGATCCTCTGCGGCCGACGGGATAGCCGCGTCGGAGCCCGTTATCGAGATCTCGCACCTCTCGCATAGTTACTCGCTGAGCGCCCGCGAGCGCCGTCGATGGCGCAAGCGCTCGACCACTGCGGACGCATCGAGCAAACAAGCTCTTTGGGGCAACGATCCAAACAGCCCCTGGGCGCTACGTGATGTTTCGCTGACGGTGCGCCGCGGCGAGTTTCTGGGATTGGCGGGTCATACCGGCTCGGGTAAATCGACGCTGGTTCAGCATCTCAACGGGTTGATTCGTCCGCAGGAGGGAAGCGTTTGCGCGCTGGGGCTCGACCTATCAAGCAAGAAAGACGCCGCCGCGGTTAAGGCCAAGGTCGGCGTGGTGTTTCAGTATCCCGAGCGCCAGCTATTTGCCGAGACCGTGGCGCAGGACGTGGCGTTTGGCCCGCGCAACCTTAGCCTGCCACAAGACGAGGTTGCACGCCGCGTTGCGTCATCGCTTGCGCGCGTGGGCCTCGACCTTGCCGCGATAGGCGACAAGAACCCCTTTGAGCTTTCGGGCGGCCAGCAGCGCCACGTGGCATTTGCCGGCGTGCTCGCCATGGAGCCCGAGGTGCTGGTGCTCGACGAGCCCATGGCGGGGCTCGATCCGGCTGCGCGCAGGGATTTCCTGGGGCTCATCGACCGGCTCCATCGCGAGGGTCTGACTGTTGTCATGGTTTCGCATAGCATGGATGACCTGGCAAATTGCTGTGACCGTATCGTTGTGATGAACGAGGGCACCGTGTTTGCCGAGGGAACGCCCGCACAGGTTTTTGCGCACGCGAACGAGCTCAAGTCAATCGGCCTGGGCGCCCCTGCCGCTCAGCGCATGGCATTATCGCTCGTGCAAGCCGGTGTGCCGCTCCGCTGCGACAAACTTTATACGGTTGAGGCACTGGCCGACGAGCTGGCCGGCTTGCTGCTGGGCTGCGCGGAAGGGCCTTTGAGGGCTCCGTGTCAGGCCGGTTCCAAGATAGCCGCGCGAGAGGAGGGCTGCTGATGGAGGCGTTCTCATTTGGCAGCTACTATCCCGGGGATAGCGCGGTGCATCGCCTGGATCCGCGTACTAAGTTGCTCCTAGGTTTCGCCTTTCTGGTCACCGTGCTCACCGTCGGAAGCTTTTGCGGGCTGGTTCCGGTCGCAATGTTTGTGGTCCTGGTCTATGTCGTGGCCCGGGTGCCGTTGCGTCGGGTCCTATCATCGATGGCACCACTGCTGGCGATTGTCGTGGTAGTCGCGGTGCTCAACTTGTTTTCCGATCAGAGCGGCCGCATTTTGTGGCAGCTTGGCTTTTTGCAGGTGAGCGAGGGCTCGCTGCGTTCTGCGGCGTTTGTGGCGTGCCGCCTGACGTTGATGATGGCCGGCATGAGCGCCATTACACTCACCACGCCGACGCTCGACCTCACCGCGGGCTTTGAACGTCTACTCGCACCATTTGCGCGCGTGGGGCTTCCGGCGCACGAGCTCGGCATGATTATGGGTATCGCGCTGCGGTTTATGCCGCAATTTGCCACCGAGATGAAACAGACGGCCGATGCACAGGCAAGCCGCGGCGCGCGCGTGACGGGCGGTCCGCTCGGCGGTGTGCGCATGCTCGGCAGTGTGGCGATTCCGCTGTTCACCGGTGTGTTCCGTCATGCCGAGACGCTTTCGGCCGCCATGGATGCGCGTTGTTATCACGGCGAGCAGGGACGCACGCGTCTGCATGCGCTTGCGTTTGGCCGGGGGGATGTACTGGCAGCGCTGGCGATGGCGCTGCTGGTGACATGCGTTGTCGTTATCAATCTTCAACTCTTCTAAGCTCGATTCGAGCACAAGAAAGGGGTCTCCATGACCGACATCGATCGCACGGCTCAGCTCGAGCGCGCCTGCTCGTATCTCAGGCGCATTCCGGCGTGGTATCTTGCCACGACCGATGCGAGCGACGGGCATCAGCCCCGCGTGAGGCCGTTTTCGTTTGCCATGGTCGATGACGGCAAGCTGTGGTTTTGCACGTCGCGCGACAAGGACGTATGGGCGGAGTTGAGCGCGAATCCCAAGTTTGAGGTATCGGGCTGGAAGCCGGGGGAGTGCTGGATCGTGTTAACCGGTGAGGCCGCGCTCGAGGACGATGCATTCGTGAGCGACAAGGTGCGCCAAGCGGGCTTTAAGCACATGGTGGGCATTGGCGAGCAACACGATAGCGCCAACGATGGCCGCCTTGCATTCTTCTCGGTCCGCAATATCGCCGCACGGTTCTGCGATATCGACGGCAGCGAAGAGCGCCTCGAGCTCTAATTTCCCAAATTGACTACCCATTCCAAAAAGACTGGTCAGGCGACAGGAGGAAACGTGGACGGATTGAATACGGTGCTGGAGTATCTGACGTCGGTGCCGGCGTGGTATCTGGCGACGAGCGTGGGCGGGCAGCCGCATGTGCGTCCGTTCTCGTTTGCGCAGATTCAGGACGGCAAGCTGTGGTTTGTGACAGCGCGCACCAAAGATGTGTGGCAGGAGCTGCTGCAAAACCAGCGCTTTGAGGCCACGAGTTGGTGGCCGGGCCATGGCTGGCTCATCTTGCGCGGGCGTGCCGGCTTGGATGACCGGGCTTTAGACGAAATGCGCGAAGTCGGGTGGAAGCATCTAGAGCACCTGGGCGAGCACTATGAGGGGCCTAACGACCCCGCGCTCGTCTTCTTTAGCGTCGAGGATCCCGAGGCATTTATCTGCAATCACGACGAATGGGTGCCGGTTGAGCTCTAGCCAGCTGGCTCATCCTAACAACTTAGTTTTCGCATGGGCGGACCCTGTGTTGCCCGGCACCGTAAGGAGTGCCGGTCAATACGGGGCCCGCTCTATTTGTCAATTCCTTCAAGCGAATGTGTCGGGAATGTTTCAATGCATGAACATGCAAGCTATTTACGTATTCATGCATCTTTTGGTGCTAAAGTTTCAACCCACCTCATAATGACCGCTGCAAAATGCGCATCGGTGCATAAATCGCAGACAAGGAGTCTGATATGTCTTTGAAGGTTGGAATCGTCGGCGCGGCTGGATATGCCGGAGCCGAGCTCATTCGCCTCGTACTCGGCCATCCCGAGTTTGAACTTGTTGCCATTACGTCCAACGCCGATGCCGGCCAGCCGCTGTCCGCGGTGTATCCGAGCTTTGCTGGCGTGAGCGATCTGGTTTTCACCACGCATGACGCCCCCGAGCTCAAAAGCTGCGATGCGGTTTTTCTTGCCGTGCCGCACACGGCTGCCATGGCGCAGGTGCCCGCGCTCCTTGCCGCGGGCGTTTCCTGCTTTGATCTTTCGGCCGATTACCGTCTGAGCGACCCGTCCGTCTTTGAGGCATGGTATGCCGCCGAGCACACGAGCCCCGAGCTGCTCAAGACCCGCGCTTTTGGCCTGTCCGAGCTGTTCTGCCAGGACTTAGAGACCGCTGCTTCCAGCCATGCCGCCGGAAAGCCCGTTTTGGTCGCTTGCGCCGGCTGCTATCCCACCGCAACGAGCCTCGCTGCCGCTCCTGCCGTGCGTGCGGGCTGGATGGCAGAGAACGGCCCCGTAATCGTCGATGCCATTAGCGGCGTGACGGGCGCCGGTAAGTCCTGCAACGCCCGCACCCATTTTTGTAGCGCAGACGAGAACTTAGAGGCCTATGGCGTAGGCAAACATCGCCACACACCAGAGATCGAGCAGATTCTGGGTCTGACCGATCGTGTCGTCTTTACTCCGCACTTGGCACCGCTCAAGCGCGGCCTGCTTTCCACGGTGACGATGCCGCTCGCGCCGCGGGCTCTCGACACGTTGGCCCTTGAGGACGTCGTCGACCATTACAAGAAGTTCTACGCCGGTCGCACCTTTGTGCGCGTGCTCGATGCCGGCCAGCAGCCCAAGACGGCTTCGGTCGTCGGCACCAACGCTGCCCAGATTGGCCTTGCGCTCAACAAGCGTGCGGGCGTGCTGGTGGCGACGGGTGCTATCGACAATTTGTGCAAGGGTGCTGCGGGCCAGGCGGTCCAGTGCGCCAACATCGTTTTTGGCTTTGACGAGCGACGAGGCTTGCCCACAGTGGCGTGCCCGGTGTAGCACATTCGATTGTTAACGATTTGGTGGTCGGGTATCGAGTTGGGCGCCGCTTTCAAGCTGGTCTATTAGTTGCGACCGGTATGGCGTGCCAGCCGATGCCCGCTTTTTTATTTGATATAAGGAGCCGAAGGGACGATGAATACCGACCTGATTGATATCAAGATACGCGCCGTCGAGGGTGGCGTTACGGCAGCGGCTGGCTTTAAGGCCGCAGGCATCCATGCGGGATTCCGGAAGAATCCCGAGCGCTTGGACTATGCGCTCGTCGTGCCCGATAAGCCCTGTCCCGGCGCCGGCGTGTTTACGACCAACCGCTTTTGCGCGGCGCCCGTGCAGGTGAGTCGTGTCAACCTGGGCGGTGCGGACAAGGGCTATGGCATCATCGCCGGCGTTTCAATCAACTCCGGCAACGCGAACGCTGCCACGGGCGAGACCGGCCTAGCCTGCGCGCGCGAGACGTGCAACATCGCCTCGCAGGTTATTGGCTGCGAGCCCCAGCAGATCCTGGTTGCCTCGACGGGTGTGATCGGACAGATTTTGCCGATCGACACGTTTGAGGCAGCCGTCCCGTCCGCCTACGAGGCGCTCTCTGCCCATGGCGGTGCCGATGCGGCCCGTGCCATCATGACGACCGATACGCATTCCAAGGAGTATGCCGTTCGCTATCGCAGCGAGGCTGCGGGCCATGCGGGCAACGCTTATACGGTGGGCGGCATGTGCAAGGGCTCGGGCATGATCATGCCCAATATGGCCACCATGATCGCGGTCATTACTACCGATGCCCCCGTCGAGCCGTCGGCGCTCCACGCCCTGTTGCTCTCGACCGTTAAGCAGACCTTCAATAAGGTGACGGTCGATTCCGATACCTCGACCAACGACACCTGCATCATGCTTGCTTCTGGCGCTGCAGCCGCAGATGCCGAGGCCATCGTCGAGGGTACTGATGCCTTTGACGAACTGTCCTTTGCCGTGCACGAGGTGTGCGAGAGCCTGGCGCGCAACATTGCGGCCGATGGCGAGGGCGCGTCAAAGCTCGTGACGGTTAACGTCACCGGCGCCGCCAACGACGAGGAAGCCGATATCGCCGCCCGTGCCGTCGCCAACTCGCCGCTCGTCAAGACCTGTATCGCCGGCCACGACTGCAACTGGGGCCGCGTTGCCATGGCTCTTGGCAAGTGCGGCGTGAAGTTTCATCAGGAAGACGTTTCCATCGACATGATGGGCATGCCCGTCTGCCGCGATGGCCTGACCGTTCCCTTTGACGAGGACGAGGCTCTGCGACGTTTTGAGGCGTCCGAGATCGTGATCTCGGCCGACCTGGGCGCAGGCGACGCGGCAACGACCGTGTGGACCTGTGACCTCACGCACGAGTACATCTCCATCAACGGTGACTACCGTTCCTAGATTCCAGGCACGCTGCGCATCTTGCCGCATTGCGGACAGCGGAGCACGGCGTGATAACGATACGAAAGACGAGGCAGATTATGAAATTCGCACGCGATTGTCGTTCGAGCGAATCCAACGAAGCAACCGCGCAGCTGCTGTTCGAAGCGCTGCCGTGGATTAAAAACCTGACCGGCAAGACGGTCGTTATCAAATATGGCGGAGCAGCCATGGTTGACGAGCAGCTGCGCCGCGACGTGATGAGCGACATCGTTTTGCTCAAGATTATCGGCATGCGCCCCGTCATCGTGCATGGCGGCGGCAAAGCTATCAACGAGGCACTCAGCCACTATGACATCCCTGTCGAATTTAAGAACGGGCAGCGCGTGACTACGCCGGCGACCATGGATATCGTGCGCGAGGTGCTGGGCGGCAAGGTTAACCAGGAGCTGGTCGCTGCCATTAACCACCACGGTAATTTGGCCGTAGGCGTGTCGGGCAGCGATGCCGGCACGCTCATCGCCGAGCCGCTCGACCCCGAACTCGGTCGCGTGGGCAAAGTGACGCACGTCAACACCGACTATATCGAGCGCTTGCTCGATAGCGAGTACATTCCCGTAATCGCTACCGTCGCGGCGGGGGAGGACGGCGGCTTCTTCAACATCAACGCCGATACCGCCGCCGGCGCCGTTGCGGCGGCGCTTCATGCGCACAAGGCGATTTTTTTGACCGACGTCGACGGTCTGTACAAGGACTTTAGTGATAAGGACTCGCTCATCTCCAACCTGACGCTCGACGAGGTCAACGAGATGCTCTACGGCGGTGAGGTCGATAAGGGCATGATTCCCAAGCTGCGCGCGGCCGTCGATGCGCTTGCCGGCGGCGTATTTCGCGCCCACATCATTAACGGTACCACGCCGCATTCGCTGCTCCTGGAGCTGCTGACCGATGCCGGCGTCGGCACCGTGATTCATTCCACCGAGACGGCCTACGAGTTCGATACGCACCCGCACCCGCTTTCGACCTTTGCGGCGCGCCTGGCCGAGAACCTCGACGAGGTCGAGAAGCTTCAAACGGTCTAGCCGGCTCGAAATTGCTACGCCATTACGCCCACAGTCCGCGCTACCTGGCGCTTAACGAAAGGTATCTCATGTCATTTGCAGCACAACAATCGCTCGAATCCCACTACGTCATGCACACCTTTGGTCGCTCGCCGGTCGAGTTCGTCGAAGGCCACGGCATGAAGCTCACCGGCGACGATGGTCGCGAATACCTCGATTTTCTTGCCGGTATTGGCGTGTGCAGCCTGGGCCACGGCAATCCGGCAGTGCTGTCGGCGCTCGAGGATCAGACCAAGAGGCTCCTGCATGTCTCCAACTATTTCTACATCGAGCAGCGCGGCCAGGTCGCGGCGCTGCTGTCCAAGCTCGCTAACGATGATGCGGACGGTGCACGCGTGCTTGCCGACGCGATTGCCGCTGGCGACGAGACCACGGCGGCGGCACTTGGCGCTCCGGCTGCGGGCGAGCAGGTGTGGGAGACGTTCTTTGGCAATTCCGGTGCCGAGGCCAACGAGGGCTCGATGAAGCTCGCGCGTCTGTACGCCAAGCGTGCCGGCAACGGTGGCAACACCATCGTGTGCATGCGCGGCGGCTTTCACGGTCGTACGCTCGAGACCATTGCCGCGACCATGCAGGATTGGCTGCAGGACAGTTTCCGCCCGCTGCCGGGTGGCTTTGTGGCCTGCGCACCCAACGATGTAGATGAACTGCGTGCAATTTTTAAGCAGTTGGGCAGTGAAATTTGCGCCGTGATGCTCGAGCCGATTCAGGGCGAGAGCGGTGTGCACCCCATGACCGAGGAGTTTATGGCTACGGCGCGCGACTTGGCGCACGAGGTGGGTGCCGTGCTTATCGCCGATGAGGTCCAGTGCGGAATTTTTCGCACGGGTAAGCCGTTTGCGTTCCAGACCTATGGTGTGGAGCCCGACATCATGAGCCTTGCCAAGGGCATTGCCGACGGTGTGCCTATGGGTGCCGTGGTGGCAAAGAAGGAAATCGCCGACGTCTTTAAGCCCGGCGATCATGGTTCGACCTTCGGTGGTAGCTGCTTGGCCATCGCGGCATGTGCCGCGACGCTCTCCGCGCTTGTGCACGGCGATTATGCCGAGCATGCTGCCAAGGTTGGCGCCTATATGGAGCAGGCGCTGGCTAAGCTTCCGCATGTGGTAGAGGTGCGCGGTCGCGGCCTGATGCTCGGCTGCGATTTGGATGATGCCGCGGGTGATGCACACGACGTTGTAGCCCGTGCACTGGGGGCTGGTGCCGTGATCAACGCTACAGGCGCACATACGCTGCGCTTCCTTCCGCCGCTCGTGTGCGAAGAGGCCGACGTGGACAACCTGATCGAGATTCTGTCGGACGTTTTGGCTTAGCGCCATCAGACATAGCAATTTGGAGCGGGTTTCAGGCTGTCACGTGCCGTTTGGCGCACGATTGGGCGAACTGGAGCCCGTTTTGCTATCGATTTACCATGGCTGGGATAGGCCGTGTGCAAAATGTGGCAAATATGAGTACGGGCACTAACTTCGTAACATATAAATTAGGCACTTTTAGATGAGTTGGGCCACATATGTCCAGTTTTGTAGTTGGCAAATTGGCTTAACTGGACTATCGATCGTCGTTCTAATGCCGGATTTGCCTTTTATGACTTCGAAAACGCTGCTACTAAAAAGGTAGCAGTACTCATATTTGGCATTTTTTGCACACGGGTATTCGCCAAGGGTCCATTTCGCCGCCCGAGCCCCGCTTCGTCGCTTCGCTCCTCGCGTGCTGCGCTGGAAAACGCTTCGCGTTT
>CATZIU010000039.1:0-9806 GCA_958420165.1 uncultured Collinsella sp.
GACGCCCATCAGGAACACGGCGTCGTAGCCCTCGTCGGCGACCTTGTCGGCGAGCGCGGTCATCTTCTTGCCGGTCTCGTAGAGCGCCTTGCCGTCCTCGAGATAGCCCTCCTGGTCGAAATGCATGATCTCGATCTTCTCGGTTTCCTTCATTTGTCTCTCCTTTCTGGGGTTGTTTCCACATCCCCCATGCCAACGGGCATCAAAACCCGCTTACATTCCGTAACACTCGGCCGCTTTGGCCTTAAGCGCATTGACTGACTCTTCGTAGCCCTCTGCCTTGACCTCCATTTGCTTGGAGACGGCATCAAGATACGGGTGCACGTCCCATGACTTCAGACGCTCGGCTATCATGGCCGCAATCGTCTGGAAGAACACAAGATTGGGAATTGCGCTGAGCAGCGGAGCCACCTGAGGCACCGCAACCTCGTGAGCCCTACCCTTGGGATGGGCCGTGAGCAGCACCGTTTTTGTCGTAACGTTCGATAGCGCATCAGCGATATTCGCAAGACGCTCCGACCCCTGCGGATCGTCGACGATAAACACCAGATAGCCCGGAACGATCTGCATCTCGGGACCGTGGACGAACTCCTCGCCTTCGTGATGCATGGCAGGAATCTTGATGGTCTCGCTCAGCTTGAGGGCCGCCTCTTCGGCAACGCCATAGTTGGGGCCGTTGCCGACGACCATGGCGGGCGTGTGCTCAGAAAGCTCGAGCATGTGGTCTTGGACATATGCCTCGGCGGTCTTGCACATCACGGCATTGGCCTGGATAGCCTCACGCAGGTCGTCAAGACGCTGGGCAACGCCCTTGGCGTCAATCGTTCCGCGCGCCTGACCGCCGTAAATACCAAAGAGCACCAGGTACTCAACGAGCACCTCGACGCCCAGAGTCACAAAGTCCACCGACTCGACGCCCACACCGTAGTCAAGAACGATGTCAGCGTGTTCCTTGATGGGTGCCTCGACGTTTGCCGTGAGCGCAACTGCAGCCATATCGTGTGCGCGCATGTAATCGAGCGCCGCAATCGTATTGGTCGAATAGCCACTCTGCGAAACGGCAATGTTGAGCACATGCTGCGGATAGGTGTGTTCAAAATCGACGAAGGCCTCGGGCGTCACAACGGACACCTGCATTTGCAGGGCATCTTGCAGGTAATCGCGGGCGCAATCGGCGGCATGGCGCGACGAACCCGAAGCAACGATGCGCAGCGCGTCAAAAGAACCGGACTGGAAAATATCAACGAGCTGCGCTACCAGCTCAGACGAACGCTCGAGGTTCTCCCCCATACGCACATGGGCAAGCTGAACGTAATCGAGCATCTTCATCGTCTCACCTCGTAACAAATCATTAGTATTTGATACCAATCACAGTTATAGGTTACGGCTTTTTGATACCTCTTTGTCGATTAATTTATCCCCATCGGCGAACGGTCGATTTTGAGCCCTGTAAGGTTGTATATACAGCTGACCCAACGATCAAAACTGGTTAGTTTCCCAGCCGTTATTCACAAAATACCAGCTAGTACGTATAGGTGTAGCCGCCCGTATCGCCACGATTGAAGGACTTTACATACTCGATAGCCTGACCGCTCGCGTCATAGCTCACGCATTCCAAAAGCAAAACAAGATCGCCCTGTTCCAGTCCAAGGAGGCCGGCATCTCGTGCGCCCAGCGCTTCGATATCGAGCTTTTCCTGTGCCATGACTGGCTTTCGGCCCAGCATCTCATAGGTCTCGTACAAACTGAAGACCGACACGTCAATATCTTCGATGGTTGGGAACGGCAGGCAGGGAATCAGCGCCGTCTCAATCGATACGGGGCTACCGTTTATGCAGTTCAGGCGTCGAACGGAATAGAGCAGGTCGTCCTCGGCGATGCCAAACAGGTCGGCGTAATATGGCCCCGCATAACGCTTGGAACGCGCGAGAATACGGACGGACGGCTCGCCGCCCGAAGCACGGACCGATTCACGGAAACCGACCGTGCGTTCAAAAAAAGCAGGTACTTTCTGCGCCACAAAGGCACCTTTTCCCCGAACACGGCGAATCTGCCCGCGCCGAACCAGCTCATCGACAGCGCTTCGGATGGTCAAGCGTGTCGTACCAAATTCCTCGGCAAGGTCTTTTTCGGACGGAATCATGGAACCCGTGGGATATATACCGCGCTCGATACGTTCCTCGATGCGGCGTCGAATGCGCATATAAACCGGGGTGGCATCTACTGTTTCAGCCATTGTTCACCTGCCACGCTCCTCATGCCGTTCTCTTCGCCGTTATCGGCAAAGCGGAACTTTGTGGGCAAAATCACCGATTTGCAATGCTCCACAAAACGCATGTCCTTATCAAATTCGATCGAGCTCTCATAGAACACCGGCGTTCCCTCTTCTTGCTGGAGCAGCTCGGCCTCTTCGGCGTTCAAACGCGAGATGGAGATATGTTCACGTCCATGCTCAACACGCACGCCACCTTCTTTGAGCAAGACATCGTAAAGGCTCTCACACTCAAAATCGTGCTCGGGAAGCGCGGGGCACAGGGACAGGTTAACGTGAGCGGTCTCGATTGACGCCGGCTCGCCCTCTATAAGTCGAATGCGCTGCATGCGGAGTAAAGGAGCGCCCACAGCCACCCCAAGCTTGTCGGCAAGCGCCTCATCCGCCTCGATGGTCCCGGTGGAAACCAGACGAGAAGAGGGGTGCAGGCCGGCAGTCCGCACAGCATCGGAAAAGTTATACGTTTCCTGGAAGATATTCAGCGGCTTGGGAGGACACACATACGTACCCGATCCGCGACGGCTCTCGAGCGTTCCACACGAGATGAGCCGCGTGATACCGGCGCGCAACGCCGTACGCGAAACGCCAATCTCTTCGCACAGCACGCGCTCAGCCGGCAGGCGATCGCCGCCGGCAAGCTGGTGGTGCTGGATATACCAAAGAATTCCCTCAACAGCACGATCTTTGGGGGGAATTGCATAAGATTCGCCTGCCATTGCACAGACTCCTCATTCAGAAACGTATGCCGCCATAATTAGGCCAGCCCTCCCATGGCATCAAATTCGGCCTTGATCTTCTCGGCGACATTCCGATACGACTTATATAGACTTGAATCGCGTTTGACTTCGTCGGTCATAACGGGAATCTCTAATTTGGAAACCTCGTCTTTTCCCGTCTGAACCGCCACAACAACGCCCATACCAAGACACATATTACGCTTGGCAGCGTTTATTTTCGCCGCCTTGGCAGGATTTGCCAGGATGCGCTGGGCAAATTCCTGTTTTGAGGTCACTTCCTCGGCCTCCGGATCGCCCGCCTCGGCTACTTCGCACTGCAGCACATCCGCATAGTCAAAAATCTTCGGCTCGCCGCCGCGCTGATGCACGGCCCACTTGCGGCGCGTGGCATCCTGGTAGATAGCCGGCAAAAACGTAAACCGCGGTGGGTCCAAAATCGTATCCGTGATGGTAAACACATCGGGATCAAAGGCATCCTGCGGGTTTTTCTTCTTGAACAGCCCCATATCACCCTCCCGTACTAGCATTAAACAACTCAAGCTGAATATAGCACCAATTTCAAGCCGCCACTTTACCGTATCGGTACGCGGCGTCTATGGCTCGCCCAGCGGAAGAGTTTACGGACGAGGGCCGGGGTGCCTGCCTTGTTTTGAGAAGTTCGCGGAGCCCACTTTTCAAAACAAGGCAGGCACCCCGGCCCCGCCGGCAAATAGCGGACACTCCGCATGCAATCTATGCAAACAAACAAGTACGCTTAGCTACATTCGGTAAGCTCGAGCACGCTGCCCTTAACGATAAGCGCCGGCTCCAGGACGACCTCTTCGGCACGCCTGCCGCCCCTACCGGCAAGACGCTTGGACATGCAGCCAAAAGCATGCTCCGCAAGGACACCAGGATCCTGCTCAATCGCGGTCAGCGCCGGCTCAAAGAGAACGTCGGCCGCCGAGTTGTCATAGCTCACCACCGAGATATCGCCCGGGATGCTCTTCCCCATCTCGTGCAAGCGCTTGAGCAGACCGAGGGCGATGTTATCCGAACTTGCGAACACAGCGGTGGCATCAGTTGCGAGCACCGCCTCCGAGGCCTCATAGGCACTCGGAATGTAGTACTCGCTCTCAAACTCCAAACGTGCGTCGATAGGCAGGCCAACCTCGCGCAGCGCGCGCTCATAGCCGGCAAGTCGCTTACGCCCCGTATTGGAACGGCGCGCGTTAACCAAGCAGGCAATGCGACGGTGGCCCTGCTCGATCAGATAGCGAGTGGCCATGTAGCCACCCATCTCGTGGTCGAACATCACCTTGTCGCACTCGAGCCCCTCAATGGCACGGTCGACCATCACGGCCGGGATAGGCAGATGGCTGACTTCTTCGCGCAGGGCGCGGTCGTCGGAGAACTCGTCACCCACCACCAGAAAGACGCCGTCAACACCGCGCGTCACCAGCTGGCGCAGCAGCTCCAGATCGTCATCGGCGCTTCCGCCCGAGCTGGTAATGAAGAGCGCATAGCCGTCCTCGCGGCAGCGCTTTTCCAGGCTACCGGCGAGCGAGGCAAAAAAGCGGCTCTCGATGTTAGGGACGATAAGGCCCAGGGTGCGCGACTCGCGCATGACCAGGCTGCGCGCGATCTGGTTGGGAACATAGTGGTTGCGCGCCGCGACCTCTTTGATGAGCTTGCGGTTTTCTTCCGAGATGCGACAGGGCCGATTATTGAGCACAAGCGAGACCGACGAGGGGGAAAGCCCCACCTCCTGGGCGATCTGCTTGAGGGTGACTTTGTTGGCCATCTCGCTCCTTCCGGGTTTACGCGCAATCTCTTGAAAGTATAGCGACTACCCCTCTACCTCGGTGATAAACACTTTACCAATCCGGTAGACGGCTGTTTTATCGCCGCCAGCGCACCAAATCCGTCCGGGTGGGGTATATTGCAATCGATTGATGACAACGACCACCAAAAGGCGGCTATTAGTATGCACGAAAACGATTTTTTTAACGAGGACCTGCTGTGCGCGCTTGCTGGCGTTGCCGGCGAGGACAACGTACTGATGAGCGAGCCCATGCGCGAGCACACCACGTTTAAGATCGGCGGCCCGGCCGACGTCTTTGTCACGCCCGATACCGAGCAGGGCCTCGTCGCCACGCTCGATACCTGCTATCGCTGCGATCTGCCCCTCACCATCGTGGGCAACGGCTCCGACCTACTCGTCGGTGACAAGGGCATCCGCGGCGTCGTCGTGGCGCTTGGCGAGGGCCTCTCCGACATTACGGTCAACGGCACGCACGTCACGGCAGCAGCCGGCGCCTTGCTTTCCGATGTCGCCGCGGCGGCAGCCGAGGCCGGTCTCACCGGCATGGAGCCCATCTCGGGTATCCCCGGATCGGTCGGCGGCGCCTGCTACATGAACGCCGGCGCCTATGGCGCCTGCATGGCCGATGTGCTGGAGTCTGTGCGCGTCTACAAGCCCGCCCGCATGCTCGACGACGGCACCCGCGGCATCGGCAGCATCATCGAGTTCGATGTCGACGAGCTTAACCTGGGCTATCGCAAGAGCCGCATCGCCGACGACGGCTTTACCGTGCTTTCGGCCACCTTCAATCTCGCCCCGGGCAACGCCGCGATGATCAAGGCCGACATGGACGACTACCGCCAGCGCCGCGAGGACAAGCAGCCGCTCGACATGCCGAGCGCCGGCTCCACCTTCAAGCGCCCCGAGGGCTACTTTGCCGGCAAGCTCATCATGGATGCCGGCCTGCGCGGCCATGCTGTCGGCGGCGCGCAGGTGAGCGAAAAACACTGCGGCTTCATCGTCAACGCCGACCACGCCACCGCCGCCGACGTCGACGAACTCATCCGCGACATCCAAGCCAAAGTCAAAGAGCAGTTCGACGTAGACCTAGAACCCGAAGTCCACCGAGTCGGCGAATTTTTATAGCCCGCTCGCCGCGGTCCACTTTAATTAATAACGGGACAAGTGACGTAGCTCACTTGTCCCGTTTTCATTTATTTGCGAAGAACATCGGCCATCCGCAGGATTGAAATCATCGACCGATAAGTGAGTTCCACCTTTTCGCCCGCAAGCAGTCGTTTCGAGTCAATCTCATCTAGCCCCACAAGGCGAGAAAACAGCAAGCTACTCATCGTGCCCTCGTCAATTGATTCCTTTATGGTCTTCAAAACGTCCGTATCATGAAGCGACGCCGAGCTGTAGGGGGCAACACGAGCGGAACTCTCAATTAACGACGAGACAAAAGGATGGAGATGCTTTGGACATAGTCCGTCAAACACCACATCCCCATTGTCATCCGAGCCGACCAGGCGCCAACTATAATGATCGACCCAGTCGTCTCCGTCATATATGGTGTCCATGAGCAACTTCCCGTCTAGAGAGAAACCTGTTTGAACATCGGGGCGCAAGACCGCAATCCATCTAGGACCCGCAGCAGCTCCGACCCAACGCACCACACGACAATTGTATATTGCGACTATTTTAGATCTACATGATCAGTTCGAGTTCGCAACAAGGCGATTATTGCAGCTAGGTTATATTTCATTTTCCACTTTGATGAGCCGTCGGCTCCAAATTCCAAAACCGAAGTCCACGGAGTCGATAATTTTATTTAAAAAGAAGGCCCCGAAAGGGGCCTTCGCCATCTTTATATCAGACAACCAGTCCGGTGTATCGCGCTCAGGACCCGAGAGGGCCGGGACAGTCCGAGAGGCATAAGGTTGATCGCGAGTTCCGCACGAGCCGGAGAGCACTTAATGTGCTCTCCGTGCGAGCAGGACTGCCCGAGCAGGCAACCTTATGCCTCTCGGACTGTCCCGGACCAAACCGCAGCTACGACAGCGCAATACCGCCAAGCCAGCCCCAGCGCACGCCAGAGCCAGTGCCGTAGAACCCAATGAACGAGTCAAGCGACCTCGACGTGATGGCGCCCTCGTTACTCATAACGATGCCGCCGCCAACGTAGATGCCCACGTGGCCATAGATCAGGCCCGGTATGCCGGTACCGCTATGCGATGAGTCGGCAACAATCATGCCCACCTGCAGCGCCGAGCGGTCGGAGCTATAGCACCAGGCGTTAAACATATCGCACGCGTTACCGCCAAAGTAGCCAACGCCGGCGTTACGGAAGACATTGGTAACCCACGCCGCGCACCAGTTCTGCCCCGGCGAAGGCGTGGAGTAGCACGCGTTGACGACGGCCTGCTGCTTGCCCGAGCCGGCATTCTGCTGCGGAGTTCCGGGCGCATACGATCCACCGCCCGAGCTCGAACCACCCGAGTAGGAATTGTTCTTGTTCGCGGCGGCCGCGGCAGCAGCGGCCTTCCTGGCAGCCTCCTCGGCCTGGGCGGCAGCGAGAATCTCGGAATCACGCTGAGCCATGAGCTCCTTGACATCGTCAGAGAGGCCGTTCAGAACCGTCTGGACCTCCTGCTGCTTGGCCTGCATGTCCTGCATCTGGGCAGTCTGCTGATCCTTGAGCTTCTCCAAGTCGGCCTTCTGCGACTCAAGCTCGGTCTTTTGCGCATCGAGCTCTTCCTGGATGGTCTGAATGTCCTCGATGGCGTCGCGGTCGCTCTTGTTGATCTTCTCAACATAGTGCGCATTGGCGACGAGCTCCTCAAACGAGCCCGAGGCGAGCAGCAGCGACAGGATGTTGGTGCCGCCCGACTTATAGCTGGCGGAAACGCGATCGGAAAGATCGCCGCGCTTCTTTTTGAGCTCGGCCTTCTTTTCGTCAATCTGCGCCTGCGTGCTGTCAATCTGGCCCTGTACGCCCTCGATATCGTTGAGGGTCTGGGCGTTCTTGTTGGCCAGCGCCGCGTATTCATTTGCGATGCTGTCGAGCTGGGCCTGGACCTCGTCAAGCTGAGCCTGGGCCGCATTGAGCTTGTCGGTGGTTTCCTTGGTGGCCTCCGCAGCATGGGCGCGAGCGGGCAGACCAAAAAGAACGGCTGCAGAAGCTGCGCCGAACAGGGCCTTGAGGGCAGTGCGACGCGAAAGCTCCTGGGAAAGGATGGAATCGCTGTTTGGTGACATATCTACTCCGTTACATGTTTATTTATATGTCGCTCAACTCATACATATTAGCGTACATCCGGCGCATCCCAACGATTTCCACGAACGGCAGCAAACCGTATGGTCGGCGGCTCATATGCAAACGTCAAGGTCGAGGGTATGCCCACGCCAAACATTTCCATGAGTACGTTAGCATGTTCATCTGCTTTTCCTGCCCTGCACGTTTTGGGTACCCCTGCCTGCGCTATACTCCCCTCAAGAAGTGTTCCTGATTCGATAGGAGACTGCATGTCCAAAGCACTCGACCCCAAAGACACCTGCGTCCTCGTAACCGGTGGCGCCGGCTTTATCGGCTCGCACACCGTCGTTCAGCTGCTCGAGGGCGGCTACCAGGTCGTCATCGTCGACGACCTCTCCAATTCCAGCGCTGTCGCCGTTGACCGCGTCAAGACCATCGTGGGCGAAGAGGCTGCCAAAAACCTCACCTTCTACGAGGCTAATGTGCTCGACCGCGAGGCCATGAACAAGATCTTCGACACTCACCAGATCGACCGCGTCATCCACTTCGCCGGCTTTAAGGCCGTCGGCGAGTCGGTGAGCAAGCCCGTCGAGTACTATCACAACAACATCGAGAACACCCTGGTGCTCATCGACGTCATGCGCAACCATGGCTGCAAGTCCATCATCTTCTCGAGCTCCTCGACCGTCTACGGCGATCCGGACAACCCGCCCGTCACCGAGGAAAACCCCAAGAAGCCCGCGACCAACCCCTATGGCTGGACCAAGTGGATGATTGAGCAGATCCTTATGGACGTACACACCGCCGATCCCGAGTGGGACGTCGTGCTGCTCCGCTACTTCAACCCCATCGGCGCTCATCCGTCGGGCCTGATCGGTGAGGACCCCAAGGGCATCCCCAACAACCTGGTGCCCTATGTCGCCCAGGTCGCCGTGGGCAAGCTCGAGGCCGTTCAGGTCTTTGGCAACGACTACCCCACCCCCGACGGCACCGGTGTGCGCGACTACATCCACGTGTGCGATCTGGCCTCTGGTCACGTTGCCGCCCTTAACTGGATGAACGGCAAGACCGGCGTCGAGATCTTTAACCTGGGCACCGGCACCGGTACCTCGGTACTCGAGGTCATCGCCGCCTTCTCCAAGGCTTGTGGCAAGGAGCTGCCCTACGTGATCCGCGAGCGCCGCGCCGGCGACATCGCTGCCAACTGGTGCGATGCCTCCAAGGCCGAGCGTATGATGGGCTGGAAGGCCCAGTACGACATCGCGGACATGTGCCGCGATAGCTGGAACTGGCAGAGCCACAACCCCAACGGCTTCGCCGACGCCGAGTAGCAAAAACCTACATACAGTTCTTGCCCCGATCTCACGTTGTGAGGTCGGGGCTTTTTTCATGGCATGTAGCCATTCGCCGAAAATCGACCAACTTTTTTATCTTGCCTGTACATGTTTAAACAACATGTTTTACAATAGGCATATCGAATCAGAACATCGGAGGCGGACTGCACACCCATCGGCAGGCCGACCCCACAACAAGAAGGTTGGTGAGCGCATCCATGGAGCGTGCAAGCGGCGTCCTCATGCCCGTCTCATCCCTGCCCGGACCTTACGGAATCGGCGGTTTTGGCTGGAACGCCTACGACTTCGTCGATTTTCTCGCCTCGTGCAAACAACATTACTGGCAGATTCTGCCCCTTACGACGATCAGCTATGGCGATTCGCCCTATCAGTCGTTCTCGGCCCGCGCAGGCAACCCCAACTT
>CATZIU010000040.1:0-9317 GCA_958420165.1 uncultured Collinsella sp.
TCGTTGCCCATGCCGGCATGGTAGCGGCCAACGCGAATGCCGCTGGGGCCCAGCGCCTCGGCAAGCTCGCCTGCCAGCGCATCGACCGTCTTGCGGGTCGAGCAATACACGATGCCGCTCTCGCCCGAATGCGCAATCACATAGTCGCGCACCCAGGCGGCCTTGGCCTTGTCGCCCATCTCCTCGCAACCAAAGTAGAGGTTCTTGCGATCGAAGCCCGTCACCACCGTCGCGGGATTTTGCAGGCCGAGTATCTGCTGAATGTCCGCGCGCACACGTTCGGTCGCCGTAGCGGTAAAGGCCGCCACGATGGGGCGCTGCGGCAGGGAATCGATGAACTCGCGAATCTGCAGGTAGGCGGGGCGGAAATCCTGGCCCCATTGGCTCACGCAGTGGGCCTCGTCAATGGCCACGAGCGGCACGCCGATGCCGCCTTCGGCCGCAGCTTCCTGCGCAAAGGCCAAAAAACGCGGCTCAAGCAAGCGCTCGGGCGCCACGTACATAAGCTGATAGCGACCCTCGCGCGCCCGCTTGAGCACGGTGTTTTGCTGGGCCGGGGTAAGGCTGGAGTTGAGATAGCTGGGTCGCGCACCCGCCGCGAGCAACGCACGGGTCTGGTCCTCCATAAGCGACAGCAGCGGACTCACCACAAAGGTGATGCCGGGCAGCATGAGCGCGGGCACCTGGTAGCAAATGGACTTGCCGGCGCCCGTGGGCATAACACCCAACGCATCGCGACCGGCAAGGATCGCATCGACCATGCGGTCCTGTCCCGGGCGAAACGAGGTGTAGCCAAAATAGGCGCCGAGCGTGTCGAGCGCCATCTGCTGCATGCTATCGGTCATGGTTTCCTAACGTCCAAGTCATCTGCCGCCGATTATACGCCGCCACGCGGACCGGTGCCGCGCGGCTGCCGGCCACGGGCGATGCAATCCGAAGGGAACGAGCGTGGATTTTTGGACACTTTCTGGATGAGCGTGGATAATCTCCCACTTTGAGCCCGTCACCAAACCAAAAACGGGAGATTATCCACGCTCATTCTGCAGATTGCCGCTCTGGCGGGCTTGTAGCGTCGAGCCGTTACGCGGTTTGGTAAAACCGCGTAACTTACATCACCATGACGTAGCGCGATCCCACGTAGTACTGCTTACCCATCAGAACCGGCTCACCATTGGGACCGGTAAAGCTGGCACGCAGGTTGAGCAGCGGATCGTGCGGAGCAATGCCCAACTCGGCCGCCTGCTCGGTATTGGCACGAACGGCCTCGACCGTGCGGTAGCCAACCGAGACAATCGGCGTTCCGCCAACACGCTCGACCTCGGCAAAAATCGACTTGTCCTCAAGATCGGCCGTCAACAGCTCGCGGTAGGCGTCAAACGGCACAAAGATGTTCTCCTCAAAGATGGGCTCGCCGTCGGCTGTACGCACGCGCTTAATATGCAGCAGCAGCGCGTCCTTTTGCAGGCCAAAGAACTCCATCTCGTTTTGACGTGCCGGCACAATCTGGCGATCGACCACATGCGCGCCCGCCTTCATGCCGTTGCTGGCACACAGCGCGGTAAACGTCTGCAGCGTCGAAGCGTGGAACTGACGATTGATGTGCGGCGTGGAGACAAAGGTACCACGGCCCTGCTGCTTAACCAGGTAGCCATCGGAGCACAGCTCCTCGACGGCGCGGCGCACCGTAATGCGGCTCACGTCGTACTGCTCGGCTAGCTCAAGCTCGGACGGAATACGCTCCTTGGGTGCATAAACACCTTTCTCGATCGCATCCTTGATTTCATCGTAAATCTGCTGGTAAAGCGGTGCATTTTTGGGCGCGGGCATATCTGATCACTCTTATCGAAATATCGAAATAACTAATACGTATATAACGTCTAGTTTCATGTTACCTCATAATGATAAAACGATACACCCTCCCTACCAAAAAGCGACAGCTTCATTTTGGTAGGTTTTATCTGGGAAAACGAAAGCCCCTCGAAAGCAGCGAGGCTTTCGAGGGGCTCATACGGAAGGGTTGCGCCAGGCCGGCAAAATGCCAATACCCTACCTGCCGTCGTCCTGCTGCAGGCTGTCCTGCTCGCTGAGGCGCGCCTGCCTGCTGGCCATGCGCGCGGGCTTGTCGGGATCAGGTACGGCCGTGGGCATGGGCTCGTCGACATGACCGCCCCACCAGCCGCCCACAAAGTTGAGCGTGTGGAACACATTGATCACGGCGCCGGGATCAATGTCGCACACCAGCTTGATAATGTCCTGGCTCTCGTAGGTTGAGACAACGGCGTGCAGCAGGTACATCTTTTCGCGGCTGTATCCGCCGATGACCTCGGCACAGCTAATGCCGTGCTGAAAATGGTCAACATAGGCGGTCATGACCTCGTCCGCCTTGTGCGTCGTAATCTGCAGCGTCACGCGGTCGTAGCGACGATAGAAGCTGTCAATGGTCTTGGTCGAAATAAACTGGAACACGATGGAGTACGCTGCCTTGTCCCAGCCAAACATAAAACCAAAGATCGCCAGGATAAAGCAGTTGAAACCAAAGATGACGCCCCAGATGGTCTTGCCCGTGTGGTTGGAGACCCACAGCGCGATAAAGTCGGTGCCGCCGGTGGATGCGCCGGACTTGAGCGCGATGGCAGCGCCCAGACCCGAGACCACGCCGCCAAAAATGATGAGCATGATCTTGTCGCCCAAAAACGGAGCGAAGTGAAAGACGTTGAGGAACAGCGATGAAAGCACGACCTGCATCATCGAGAAGATGACGAAGCGTTTGCTAATGCCGCTCCAGCATAGGAGCGCCACGGGGATGTTGAGCGCAAGCATACCGAGCGAGATGTCGATGTGAACGCCGCCAAGCGAAGTAACGCGATCGAGCAGGACCGCGACGCCGGTGAGACCGCTCGGAAGCAGGTCGGCGGGCTGAATGAACGCCTGGATCAGAAATGTCTGGAGAACGGCGGAAATTGTGACCGCCACGGCAGTAATGGCGCGGCGGACGATGGTGAGGCGGCCGAGCACGAGCACGCGGTCCGTGAGCTGATCGATGGCGTTCGCCACGGAGGCTCCTTTCGAAGGCAAATCTAGTTGTGGGGCATGCCCGCGATTGTAGCATGGAGCGTGCGGGGGCGCTTCAATTCACCCTCCCTCGACAACCAAAGCGGGACCAGCAACCCCCACGACCAAAGGCCCAAATTACAAGTGAGTAGACTTTTTACGATCTGTCGAGCACACCCAAAACCGCCACCCCTGTGACCTGCGGTTTTACAAAGGAAGATATGCATTGTGCTCGGCCTGCGCCAAAAAGTCTACTCACTTAGCCCGAATCGAAGCCAAACGGATCAAAATCGAAACCAAATTGAGCCAGTCCACCACAAAAAACGTTTGAACCCGTGCTTCTCGCGGCGGATTGACACTACAAAGCGGCCAAAATGTCGGTCAGATTATCGATAACGGCATCGGCTCGCGATTGATCGAGGTTGACGCCCTCGTGCGGACGCAGCGCCAGGACGCGGGCGCCGGAACGTTTGCCAGCCTCGATCCCCATAGGCGAATCCTCGATAACCAGGCACTCGGCAGGCTCCATCCCCAGCGCCTCCATGGCACGCAGGTAGATCTCGGGATCGGGCTTAAACGCGCTGCACTCGTGGCCGCTGATGGTGTAATCCAGCACATCGGCAATGCCAGCGATCTCCACCAGCTCGTCAATGAGCTCGCGATAGGACGAGCTCGCGATGGCACACTTCACGTCGCGCTCGTACAGCTCACGCATCACCGGCTCCGTCTGCTCGTTGAGCAGCTCGGCATACGGAACGGGATGGTCCGGGCTGTAGACCTGCTTGTACTCAACGCGCAGGCGTTCGCGCAGCTCAACATCGTCGGGCACCAGCGCCTCCCAAATGGCAGGCTCGTTAGACCCCGAAAGATCGGGGATCTCGTCAAAGTGGAAGCCCTTCTCCTCCATAAACGCCACACGACGACGGTTGTAGAACCACTCTGTATCGACCAGCACGCCGTCCATGTCAAACAGCACTGCCTTGATCATACGCATCTCCTCCCACCTGCCAAAAAGGGACAGGTTTATTTTGGTAGGTTTTATCTGGGGCTTTGCGACGCGACAGACACACTCTCCCCAGAGCAAAAAGGGGACGGGGCGCAAACCCCATCCCCTCTCAATCAACCCGTAAGGTCTACTTACTTGTGATTAGTAGGAAAGCTTCCACATGTAGCGACGCATGGTCAGCGGGTGCTGACGGGCCTCGGCGATCTGGTTGCCGTACTCGCGCATAACGGCGAGGTGCAGCAGCGGGTTGAAGTAGGTGACGACGCTCGCGGGCACGGCGTCGGCCAGGCCGTAGTCCTTGGAGTCGATCAGAGCGACCTTGGCGCCCATGCGCTCAAGGAAGGTGAGGGCGCGGGCGTCCATCGGACGGGTGGCGCCATCGGACATGAGGAAGACGTAGGGCTTACCCTCGGTGGAAACCTCGAACGGGCCGTGGAAGTACTCGCCGGTGTTGTAGGCGGCGGCGTCGATCCACTGCATCTCGGTGAACAGGAAGGCAGCGTTAGAATAAGCCATCTTCTCGGAGGCACCAGAAGCCATGAAGTAGATCATCTTGTCGTCCTTGAAGTCCTCGGCGAACTTCTTGGCGAGCTTCTTGCAGTGCTGAGCGGCGTTCTCGCAGAGCTCGAAGACGTTGGTGAGGCCGGTGATCATGTCCTCGTAGTGGTCATAGCCCTCGGTCTGCTGAAGGATCTCGAGAGCAAGAGCGATGGCATAGCCGGGCTTCTCGCACTTGGCAGCGTAGTTGGCGTGGAAGCCGTGAACGATGACGTAGTCAGCGTCGACGGTCAGAGCGGAGCCAGCCTTGTTGGTGAGGGAGACGACCGGGCAGTTGTGCTTCTTGGCGGTCTTGTTGGCCTCGACGGTCTCGGGCGTGGAGCCACCGAGGGAGCAGGTGATCACGAAGGTGTGCTCGTTGACCCAGGAAGGCGTGTCGTAGTTGAACTCGTTAGCGGTGAAGATCTGAACGTTCAGCTTGTCCGTGTTGTTGGCCAGGAAGTACTTGGCGGGGTAAAGGTCGGACATGGAAGCACCGCAGCCGACGAAGGCGACGCTGTGGATCTCGTGGTTGGACAGGACGTCAGCGACGATCTGCTTAGGGAGGTTAAGGTCGATCTCGTACATCTGACACATTCCTTTCGATTTTTGCGGCGCCACATTGCCGGGCGCTCGCAGGGTTACCGTGGTTTGGACCGAGTCGCCGGCCCGTTGAGGATGCGACAAGGGGACTGTCCCATTGTCGCATTTTGGAAATGGAAGCCTGCCTGGGGTATGGGATGCCAGGCAGGCCCCCGGGGGAAAGCGGTTAGACGCTTGGTCGCGACTAGGCCAGGATGCCGGCCGCGGAGAGGGCGATGCCGCCCACGATGGCGATCACGAGAAGCCAACCGGTGTTGACGTTCTTCTTGATGAGCCAGTACATAAGGCCGGTGAGGCCAAGGGAGATCATCTGGGGCATCATGCCGTCCAGGATGTCCTGGATAACGACGGTGCCCTCAGCGAACTGCAGCGGGGTGGTGGCGCCGATCAGCGTAGCGATCATGCCGCCCACGGACATAAGACCCACGATGCCGCAGACATACATGAGCTTCTCCATGAGGTCGCCGCCCTGAAGCTTGCTCAGGTACTCGTGGCCGCCCTGATAGCCCATCTTGGCTGCGAACCAAGTGATCAGCACAGAGGGGACGATGGAGATGAGCATGGCCAGGATCGGGCCCATGATGGAGCCCTGCTGAGCCAGCTGAACGCCCAGGCCAAAGGCGATAACGCGGATGGTGCCCTGGAAGAAGGAGTCACCGATACCGGAAAGCGGACCCATGAGGGAGGTCTTGACCGCGTTGATCGAATCGGGATCGAAGTTCTCGGGATCCTTGGCGTACTCCTCCTCCATGGAGGCGGAGAGGCCCAGGATGAAAGCGCTCGTCTGCGGGGTGCAGTTGTAGAACGCCATGTGACGGTGGTAAGCCTCTTTCTTAGCAGCGAGCTGCTTGGGGTCGGACTCATCCGGATAGAGGCGATCGAGCGTGGGAACCATGCCGTAGAGGAAGCCCATGTTCATCTGACGCTCGTAGTTCCAAGAGGCCTGGATGGCCCAGGAGCGCCAGAAGAACTGGCTGACCTTCTTGTTCAGGGACACGTCCTTGGTTGCGGTTGCCATAGTGTGTTCCTCCTTAGTCTTCGTCGTCTTCGAGCGGATCGTAGTCGGAATCGACACCGGCGGCTGCATGGGAACCGTTGAACTTGAAGCCCATGAAGACGACAGCCAGGCACACACCGATCAGAGCGACCGCGATGACGGACAGGTTGAGGTAAGCGGCGAGCAGGAAACCGATGAACAGGAACGGAGTCATGCCCTTCTTGATCATCATGGTGAGCAGCAGGGCCAAGCCGTAGGCGGTCATGATCTTGGTCGAAACGTTAAGACCAGTGGACAGCCACTCGGGAACCATGTTGACGATGGCCTGGACCAGGTCGGTGCCAACAAAGACGGCGAGGAAGATCGGCAGGAAGTACATGACGGCGTACAGACCGGAGCCGGCGCAGATGTGCATACGGTAGGCGGTCTTGAACTTTCCGTTATCGATCGCGTTATCTGCCACATGGGTGAGGGCGGCGATGATGGAGCGGAACACGATGCCGAGGAGCTGACCCAGGACGGCGACCGGGATGGCGATCGTCATGGCGGTCTCGGCGGAAGCATCGGTCAGGCACGCAAAGGCAGCGGCCACGATGCCGCCCAGGACCATATCGGGCGGAACGGCGGCGCCGACCTGCACCAGGCCCATGGACACGAGCTCGGCGGCGGCACCGACGGCAAGGCCGGTGGGCACATCGCCCAGCAGCAGACCGACGAGCGTAGCGCCAACGAGGGGCTGCTCGAAGTTAAGACGACCGAGCAGGCGGGAGTCCCACATGCAGAACACGCCGACGAGGCCGACGAGCACCGCACTGATGAACGTATTCATACCCTTCTCCTTTCAGTCAGGCAAAAGCCTGGTTGATTACAGCTTGGCGTCGATGTCGACGCTCTGATACGTAGGGGTCTGCTGGACGTAGAGCTTGATGCCCATGTCGAGCAGCTGGTTGACGTCGGCCTTCTGGTTGGCGTCGAGGAAGACGGAGCTGTCCTTGCCGCCGACCTGATCGGCACCGTCGTGGTTGGCGGTGGCGCCCAGGTTGATGGCGTCGAGCTTGTAGCCCTGGCAGAACTGCAGCATCTCGGCCGTGTTGCCAAAGACGAACATGACGCGCTCGCCGAGGGTGTTGAGCTTGTCCATCTTGGCGAGGGCACGCTCGACGGTGAAGACGTTCAGGCGCACGCCCTGGGGCTTGGCCAGCTTAAGAGCGCCCTTCTTGATGTCATCGTTGGCGGCAGCGTTGTCGACGACGATGATGCGCTCGGCCTGAACCTTGGTGGTCCAGGTAAAGACGACCTGGCCGTGCAGCAGACGGTAGTCAAGACGTGCGAGGACGATCTTGGCGGGACCGGAGCTGTGACGGGGCGCCTTAGCCTTCTTGGCGGGAGCCGCGGCAGCCTCGACCGGTGCGTTGGGGTTGGTCAGACCGGTGCGGGCCTCGTTGATGAGGGCCGCGAGCTCGGCGCCCTTGACGGGGACGGGGCTCATAGCGAGCGTCAGTGCCAGCGGAATGTTGAAACCGCTGACAACCGTGAACTTCGTGCCGTTCTTGGAAAGCTCGACCATGTTGTTGTTGACCGAGCTGCCGAGCATATCGGTCAGCACATAGACGGTGTCGTCCGTGTTGAACGTGGCGATCATGGCGTCCACCTTATTGGTGATGGGCTCCTTGTCGTCACGAGCAAGCGACACGACGTGGACGTTCGACACGTCGCCGAGAACCATCTCGAGCGTGTCTTTGGCGCCTGCGGCCAGGCCGCCATGAGATGCGAGAATGATCTGATTCATCTTGCCTCCTCCTTTTCGTTATGGTCATTATAACGTCTTATACGTTGCTTATATTGCTAATTAGTATAAAGACCGTTCGCGGGTGAAAATCGACCGTTGACGGGTTTAACGTACTTGAAACGTTGGGGCTGGGTAGGCCGGCGCTGTCTTGGCGACGCCCGATCAGACGCCTCGCCAATCCCCTACCGCACGAAGTACCAGGGGCTTTCCTGCACGGTGGGCTCCAGCGCGATGCCAGTGCGCTCCTTAAACAGATCCATGTCCTGCGATTTCTCCGTCCACCACGCGTTGGGCTTAAAGGTCATGCTCTCAACGACATGACCGACAAACACGCTGTTGCGCAGCTTGGAGAAGTCGGTATTCATGATCAGGATGGACGCGAGCACCAGCACAATGCCCAGAACCTTGATCGCGCCGGCGGGCTCGGCATAGACACCAATGCCCACCAGTACGGTGACGACCGTCTCGAAAGACATTACGACGGGAACTTTCGATGTCTCGAGCCCCATGGACAGACCCTGCATATATAAGATGTAAGCCACGGCTGTGGGGATGAGTCCAAAGCCAAGGAACAGCAGCAGCAGCTGTGGCGACATTGCCGCGGCGACATCCGGCCACGGAGCCGCGATAGCTGCCATAACCGCACCGCCAAAAACAAAGCCCCAAAACGTGACAGCCAGCGGGTGGACCGTCTTGGTTGCTATCCGGCTAAACACCGCGAGCGACGCACCGCAAAGGCCTGCAATCACGCCCGACGTGACGCCCCAAACCGAAAAATGAAAACCGGAAAGGTCGCCATTGGTCACTGCAAGCACGCAGCCAACGATGTTGAAGACAATGGCAACGAGCTTGTTGGGGGTCACGTCCTCGCGATAAAGCACGCGACCGAGCATGACGCCAAACACCGGCGAGGTATAGAGCAGCACCGAGGCCGTGGACATGCCCACCTCGCCCATGCACTCGTAATAGCAGGTGTTGGCGGCGGCCAAACCGACGATACCGACAAGCGCGCAGGGAACGAGCTCTTTAGGACTTGCCTTGAACAGAGCCAGCGGACCCTGAGCCACGGTAGACCCCTCACCCGGACGGCAGCCCATAAACATCAGGACCGGCGCCAAGATAAGCGCTCCGACCAACAAGCGAAAGGCAGCCATGCTCTGGGACGAAACGCCCATGGCCGAGATGCCGTTTACAAAGATTCCGATGCTGCCCCACATAAGCGCGGCGATCAGCACCAGCACATAGCCCAGATTGCTTTTCTTCAACGCAGCCTCCTCGGTATTGTTTCCAATATGTTTCACACTACGTTATAGTCGTTATATACATTTTTCAAG
>CATZIU010000041.1:0-7883 GCA_958420165.1 uncultured Collinsella sp.
CGGAAAGCACTTAATGTGCTTTCCGAGCGAGCCCAGGACCTGACCGAACGAAAAACTTACCCGCCTCGCCCGGCCAGGTCCGACGAGTGCGTTAACGAGCCGCCAAGATGGCGTCGATGAGCGTCAGTACGCCCCCGTCGTTGTTGCTCGGAATACGCCACTTGGCGTGCGCGTTCATGTGCTCCTCGGCATTGTCCACGATAAAGCTGTGACCGACGCGCTCAAGCATGGGGATATCGTTGTAAGTATCCCCCACGGCGGCGGCGTCGGTGATATCGATCCCGAGCTGCTCGCACAGGTGCGCGACGCCAGCGCCCTTGTCGACACCCAAGTTCATGAAGTCGATCCACTCGCGGCCAGCATTCGTGACATAGAGTCGGTCCGAGAATGCCGGGCTGTAGTCCTCGCGAAACGCTGGCTCGGCATCGTAGGCGGGGAAGAAGATCGAAATCTTGTTGGACTCGATATCAAGGCCCTCAAAGGTGTCGACGTAGTTGATCGTGTTGTAGTACACGCTGATCTCGCCGTGGTACTGATGGTCGCGGGCGAGCACATAGAACTCGTCGTAGCAGCACAGGACGGGAACGGCGCGCGGGTCCTCCGAGGCACGAGCGAGCACCTGCTGATACAGCGCCACATCGATGTTGCTCTTATAGATATAGTTGCCGCGATAGATGACGCAGGCTCCGTTGTCGGGACAAAAAGCAAGGCGGTTTTTGATGCTCTCGAACATCTCCTCGAGCTTGGGGGCGGGACGTCCGCTGGCGGGGCAGAATACGATGCCGGCGTCGGCGAGCTTGTCCAGGCGCTCATCAAGACCCTGTGGTAACACGCGCTCGTCGGTGAGAAGCGTCTTGTCCATATCAACGGCGAGAATCTTAATGTTGCCGATATTGGCGTCTGATTCGTAAGTCTGCATAAAACGCGCCTTTCGGTTTCCAGAATGTTTCGGGTGATTGACCCTCTACTTGGTAGTCGGGCGTATTTTCGCAGGATTGGCGCATATTTGCATCATCATTCACAAAGTAATGAAAAAACTTTTCAGAAATTTGAATTTGTCGCTTGTGCTGCGGGCACTTTAGCGTAATATAGCGACCATCGAAAACGGAGACGGAATTACAACCGCTTACCGAGGAAAAGGTACCGTTTGCGATATTAGAATTGCGCCCGGCGATAGGTGAAAGGAGAGGCAGATGCAGTTCGTAAAGATCATCACTGCTGCAGACAATGCCATCCGACGCCAGCGCGCAATTTCCCGACGACGATAACAATCGTCTCTGTCCGCATGGGGCGAATTGCCTCAACAGAGTCATTTTGAGGTCGTTGGGTTATAGCACGACATTGCTGCATGTTTCTAGGGCATGTATGTGCTGATTTTTGCTATTTAACCTGATATTGCACGGTATGTGACCTTGAAATGACTTGCAACTGACCGATGTTCTAACTAGCTACCAAGGGCGAAAGGAAACAGCCATGAGCAAGGAAAAAGTCGTTCTCGCATATTCCGGTGGTCTTGATACATCCGTATGTGTCAAGTGGCTCCAGGACGAGAAGAATCTCGATGTCGTTTGCGTCTGCGGCAACGTGGGCCAGGAGGAGACCGGCCTGGATGCCAAGAAACAGAAGGCGCTCGACCTGGGCGTTCTTGATTGCCAGGTGCTCGACCTGCGCGACGAGTTCTCCGATGAGTTCCTGACTAAGGCCATCGCCGCAAACTCCATGTACGAGAACAAGTACCCGCTGCTCTCTGCCCTGTCTCGCCCGCTGCTCGCCAAGAAGCTTGTCGAGGTCGCTCACGAGTTTGGCGCGACCTACGTCGCCCACGGCTGCACCGGCAAGGGTAACGACCAGGTTCGTTTTGAGGCTGCCGTCAAGGCTCTCGACCCCGAGCTCAAGGTTATCGCCCCGGTTCGCGAGTGGGACCTGAAGTGCCGTCCCGACGAGGTCGCCTACGCGCATGCTCACAATGTGCCGGTTCCCGAGGGTGCCAACGACAACCCCTATTCCATCGACGATAACCTGTGGGGTCGTGCCATTGAGTGCGGTCACCTGGAGGATCCCTGGAACGAGCCGCTCGACGACGCCTGGGTTATGACCAAGAATCCTGAGGACACGCCTGACACCCCGACGTATACCGAGATTGAGTTTGAGGCCGGCAAGCCCGTCGCCGTCGACGGCAAGAAGATGAAGCTCTCCGAGATCGTCATCGCCCTCAACAAGATTTCGGGCGACAACGGTTTTGGCCGTCTCGACCTGGTTGAGGATCGTCTGGTGGGCCTCAAGAGCCGCGAGTGCTATGAGGTTCCCGGCGCCCTGACGCTCATCACCGCCCACAAGGCACTCGAGGATATTTGCGTTGAGGGCGACCTGCTCAAGACTAAAATTAAGCTCGAGCAGGATTGGGCCACCGCCGTGTACAACGGCCAGTGGTACAGCCCACTCAAAAACGCGCTCGACGCCTTTATGGCCGACACCCAGAAGTTCGTGACCGGCACCGTCCGTCTGAAGTTCTTTAAGGGCAACTGCCATGTCGTCGGCCGCAAGAGCCCCTTCAGCCTCTACGACTACGGCCTGGCCACCTACGACCGCGACACCACGTTTGACGAGAAGGCCAGCGCCGGTTTTATCGAGATCGATACGCTGTCGCTCAAGACGTGGGCTAAGGTCCAGGGTCCCAGCTCTGCTGCCGTCCAGGCTTAAGTCTTCCTTCCCTTGGTATCCGCGCGGCCCATCCGCGTGATACAAAACGGGCGCACGGGGTCCCTACCTTTCGTTATGCTTGCTGACACTTCTTAACATCGGTGGCCCCTACGTTCCGCCCGCATATATGACGCCGCGTCTGCGGCTGAGTCCGAGCCCCGCCGGGGTTGTCCGGCGGGGCTCCTTCTATCAATTTGGCGGCTCTGCGCCTATATATATGAGGAGTATCCATTATGTTCAATGCTGTCGCGCATGCTTTACTTGCCCTTGCGCCCGAGTTCGATGCTGCAAAGGTCGAGGACGTCCCTATGAGCCTGAAGGCCTGGATCGATGGTTCGCAGGGCAACATTCGTAGGGAGACGTTGGGCGCCAAGTGCATGGCGCGTCACTTCTTTGCAAATTAGCTATATGGCCTCCCACATGGTGGGGAGTATGCAAAACTAGCTGTTGAGAAATCGCTTTAGCGACAGGGTGCATTGCTTTGGGCGCTTGTTTTGGGATTTGATGAAAGGAGACGGTTCCATGGCTCTTTGGGGCGGTCGTTTTGAGGCAGGCGTGGCCGAGGTCACGCAGGAGTTTGGCGCGTCGCTGCCGGTCGACAAACATCTCTATAAGCAGGATATCGCCGGATCTAAGGCACATGCCAAGATGCTGGCGACCCAGGGCATTATCAGCGCCGAGGACGAGCAGGCGATTGCCGAGGGCCTGACTGGAATCGAACAGGATATCGATGCCGGCAACTTCACCTTCGATATCAACGACGAGGACATTCATATGTCCATCGAGAGCGAGCTGACCCGTCGCATCGGCGAGGCGGGCAAGTGCCTGCATACCGGGCGTTCACGCAACGACCAGGTGGCGACCGATACGCGCCTGGGCGTCAAGGCGCTGGCCAAGGAGCTCATGGAGGCCAATCTTGAGCTGCGCCACGTGCTGGTGGATGCGGCCAAACAGTACGACAAGGTGATTCTGCCTGGTTACACGCACATGCAGCATGCTCAGCCCGTGCTGCTGTCGCATCATCTGCTGGCGTATTCTTGGATGTTTGCGCGCGACTTTACACGCCTGAAGGCCGCCTTTGATGCCGCCGACAACTGCCCGCTGGGTGCTGCCGCGCTTGCCGGTACGAGCTATCCGCTCGATCGTCAGATGACGGCTGCCGAACTTGGCTTTGCGGGCGTGATTCCCAACTCGCTCGATGCGGTTTCCGACCGTGATTTCCTGCTCGATCTGCATTACGCCGGCTCCGTCATGGCCATGCACCTGTCGCGTCTTTCCGAGGAGATCGTGCTGTGGTCGAGCTCCGAATTTGGCTTTATCACGCTTTCCGACTCTTACTCCACCGGCTCGTCCATCATGCCGCAGAAGAAGAATCCCGACTTTGCCGAGCTTATCCGCGGCAAGAGCGGCCGAGTCTATGGCAACCTGGTGCAGCTGCTCGTGACCATGAAGGGCCTGCCGCTTGCTTATAACAAGGACTTGCAGGAGGACAAGGAGGGTGCGCTCGATACCGCTCACACGCTCATGCAGTGCCTGTCCGTTATGGCTGGAATGATTTCGACTTGGACCGTCAACGAGGATGCCATGGCGCGCGAGTGCGGCGTGGGGCACCTTGCCGCTACCGATGTTGCCGATTACCTGGCCAAGCGTGGTCTGCCATTCCGCGAGGCACATGCCGTGGTGGGCCATTTGGTCCTGATGTGCGAGAAGCGCGGCTGCAATCTTGAGGACCTGCCGTTTGAGGTGTTCCAGGAGGCGAGCCCGCTCTTTGAGCACGACATTACCGAGGCGCTCGACATCCCGTCGATTGTCGCCGCGCGCACGACCGAGGGCGGTACCGCCCCTGCCGCCGTTGCCGTGCAGCTGCAGCGTGCCGAGGTGCAGCTCGTGGCCGACGAGGGCGTGTTTGGATCGCTGACTAAGGTCGTCGAGATGGGCCACGGGGCAAAGTAAGGGTTTGGCCGAAGCCGTTTTGGCCATTTATTGATAAATCGTTTTTTGCTTTTACGGGCGTCTGCTGTTGTGGGCGCCCGTATTTTGTTGCTATGGGGGAGGAGCTTGTCGAGAACTTCTGTAGGACCTTTGGGCAGGTTGTGAAGGGGGTGCGTTCACGGGCGGCAACCGACCGTCCGCTCGGTTCGATGCGGTTGATGCGCGGTCGGATGGTACTCTAATCGGGCTTCGAAACAGAAGTGACACATATGGAGCGCTTTAATAAATTGCAGCGTTTCAATAAACAGCTTTTTGTTTAACTGCAGCTAAAACTCTGTTACGATGCAGTCCAGGCGGGTGCCGGAATGGGACTTGGGCACGCGCGAACCTACTTGAAAGGCTACCTTATGGCTATCGAGAAGACCTTCATCATGATTAAGCCCGACGCCGTGCGCGACCGCAAGATCGGCGAGATCGTTGCTCGTATTGAGCGCAGCGGCCTTGTCATCGAGCGCATGGAGATGACCACGCTCGAGCGCGCTACCGTCGAGGAGCACTACGCCCATCTGGCCGACAAGCCCTTCTTTGGCGGTCTCTGCGACTTTATGACGAGCGGTCCGGTCGTCAAGATGGTCGTTTCTGGTCTCTCCGCTGTTGCCAAGATGCGCACCCTTATGGGCGCTACCAACCCGCTTGATGCTGCTCCCGGCACCATCCGCGGCGACTTCGCTGTCGATGTCAACGCCAACGTGATTCACGGCTCCGACTGCCTGGAGAACGCCGAGATCGAGATTAAGCGCTTCTTTGGCTAAACCAGCTTTGACTCCTTAAAGCTGTTAGCGTGTGGCTTGGGCGCCGCGGAATTCCATCCGCGGCGCCCTTTATATCCCAGTAGATTTCTGGTAACCGCGTAGAAATCTACTAAAGAGCCCCCGTCCGGATGTGTATTCCGGGCGGGGGCTGGCGTTAGCGTATGGCTTTGTGGGTCTTTAGGCCTCGTCGACGACCTTGAGGCCGCGCGTGTGGTCGATCTCGTTGAGGAGGTTAACGCGACGCTCGTGACGACCGCCCTCAAACTCGGCGTCGAGCCACTCGTCGACAATCATCTTGGCGAGCTCGGAGCCCACGACGCGGGCGCCAAAGGCGAGCACGTTGGTGTTGTTGTGCATGCGGGAGAGCTTGGCGCTGAAGGGCTCGGAGCACACGACGGCGCGTACGCCCTCGACCTTGTTGGCAGCCAGGCTAATCCCGACGCCGGTGCCACAGATGAGGATGCCCAGGTCGACGTCGCCGTTGGCAACGGCCTTACCAACCTTGTAGCCGGCGATGGGGTAGTCAAAGCTCTCGGAGGTGTCGGTGCCAAAGTTCACGACCTCGCAGCCGCGCTCCTTCAGGTGCCCGGAGATGATGTTCTTGAGCTCGACGGCGGCGTGGTCGTTACCGATACCGATCTTCATGGATGGTTCCTCTCTGGTCTGTGCGGCGCAAATGCTAAAGGTGTTTACCGCGTTCGACTGCATGATAGCGCGACTTTTGCGTAAACGCTCGGGCGTTTTTTGGTCAAACGCTTTAGCGGGCAACAAGACCGGCTTCTCATGAATGAATGCTGTCAGTTTGTGCTTGGGTGCCGTCCGCCGGAACCACGGTTGCGGTTTTTGATGCATTGTTATCAAATAAAAGAGCTAATTATTTTCGAGAGCCCAGTCCGTTATACAAGTAGGAGATACTTATGCCTACCGATTCCCTTCGTGATGCCGCGTTTTGCGATGTTTTGAACCGCGAGCTTGTCTGTGCGCTCGGCTGCACCGAGCCTATTGCCGTTGCCTATGCAGCGGCGCTTGCGAGCCAGACGCTCGGTTGCGAACCCGATCATATGGATGTTGCCTGCTCGGGCAATATCATCAAGAACGTTAAGAGCGTGACCGTGCCCAACTCGGGCGGCATGCACGGTATTGAAGCGGCGGCCGTGCTAGGTGCCGTGGGCGGCGACGCCAAGAGCGCGCTCGAGGTGCTCGAGAGTGTCGATGACGCGGATCGCGCCCGCGTGGCCGAGCTGCTTGCTGATACGGACTACTGCGATGTGTCGCTTGTCGAGGGTGTGCCTAACCTCTACATCAAGGTGACTGCTACAGCCGGAGGCCATACCGCGGTCGTCGAGATTACCGACCACCACACTAATGTCACGTGCCATACGCTCGACGGTATTCCGGTATGCGGCAAGTCGGCGGGGGAGTGTGCCGCCTGCGCCGAGCGCGTCGTGGCCGAGCGCGCGGCAGATAGCGCCGACACGCCCATGTCGATCGAGACCATCATCGACTTTATCGAGGACGGCGACATCGAGGACGCCCGCGCTGCCGTTGAGCGTCAGATTGAGTTGAACGGCGCGATCAGTGCCGAGGGCCTTGCGCACGCTTGGGGTGCCGAGGTGGGTCGTACGCTGCTGGGTGCTCGTGCCGATGACGTCGCCTGCCGTGCCCGTGCCCGTGCAGCCGCCGGGTCCGACGCCCGCATGAACGGCTGCGCGCTGCCGGTCGCCATTGTGTGCGGCTCGGGCAACCAGGGCATTACCTGTGCATTGCCCGTTATGGAGTACGCCGAGTACCTGCGCTGCGACCATGAGCGCCTGGTGCGCGCCGTGATGCTGTCCGACCTTATTGCCGTGCATATCAAGAGCTATATCGGTGCGCTCTCGGCGTTTTGCGGTGCTATTTGCGCCGCGTGCGGCGCCGGCGCCGCGATTACCTGGCTGTGCGGTGGCACGCGCGAGCAGATTGGCGCAACGGTTTCGAACACGCTCGGCAATGTGGGTGGCATCGTGTGCGATGGCGCCAAGGCAAGCTGTGCCGCCAAGATTTCCGCTGCCGTCGATGCGGCGATTCTGGGCCACGATATGGCCATGCAGGGTCGCGGCTTCCGCGCCGGTGAGGGCCTGATCCAGGATACCGTCGAGCAGACAATCGCCAGCATGGGCTATGTGGGCCGTGTGGGTATGAAGGACACCGACGTCGAGATCCTCAACATTATGATCGGCAAGACTCGAGTTTGCTAGTTACGCCTGAGGTTCCGCCGTTCTGCCGAACGGCGGACCGGCCGACGCTGCGCGGGCCGCATTTGGACAATCTGCCGTTCAATTTCAAGGGCGCGACCGAAAGGTCAGCGCCCTTTCATTTCACGGCACCTTGCCTCAAATGCGACCCGCTCGCTCATATGACCCAATCCGCTGTCAAGAGCCACAATGGCCCCGCCGACCG
>CATZIU010000042.1:0-7381 GCA_958420165.1 uncultured Collinsella sp.
CGCAAGACGGAAAGCACATTAAGTGCTTTCCTTTGCGTGCGGAACTCGCGATAAAGTTCATATGCGCCGCCCGGCTCCCGCCGCTCTCGGGGGCTCCCGTCCCAAATGTGCGGAGCAAAGCTCCGCACACCAACTTTTTCTTTCAGCTAAAGCACGCCGGAAATTCGACGCTGGCTTGTTAATCTTGCTGGACGTTGTCGACGCCAAACCAGCTCGGAAGCTATATCGATACAGGAAGGTCCCCGGCGCTGCCCGGGCGCCAGCGGCCGCATATGAACTTTATCGCGAGTTCCGCACGAACAGGAGGCCACTTAATGTGGCCTCCGTCGTGAGCAGGACTGTAGAGCAGGAAAGTTCATATGCGGCCGCTGGCGCCCGGGCAGCGCCGGGGACCGCACCCGTACGACTACAACGTCATGTTCGGATCGGCGTCGACGTCGAACGGCGAGATTTCTCCTCGGTCGAATTTACGGCGGGCGACCTCCGCGATCATGGCGGCGTTGTCGGTGCATGCCGAGAGAGGCGGCACCGTCACGCGGATGCCCTGGCGCCCGAGCTTCTTGATCATCATCTCGCGCAGATGCGGGTTGGCCGAGACGCCGCCGCCGATGCAGTATTCCTTGCATCCGGTGGCATGCAGCGCGTTCTTGGCCTTCTTGTACTGAACGTCAAAGACCGCGGCCTCAAACGAAGCAGCCAGGTCGGGCAGATGAATCGTACGCCCGGCTTTGGTCTCCTGCTCAATGTAGAGCGTCACGGCCGTCTTAAGGCCCGAAAGCGAGAATCGATAGTCTCCCCTACTATTGAGCGCACGGGGGAAGTCAATCGCGCGGGGATTGCCCGTCTCGGCCAGTTTGGAAATGATGGGGCCGCCGGGATAGCCCAGACCCAGCGCCTTGGCCACCTTGTCGAAGGCCTCGCCCACGGCGTCATCGAGCGTCTCGCCGAGCACCTCGTAGTCGCCCCACGCCTTGACGTGAACAAGCATGGTATGACCGCCCGAGACGAGCGTGAAGATAAACGGCGGCTTGAGATCGGGCTGCGCCAACAGGTTGGCGAACAGATGACCCTCCAGATGGTTGACGCACACGAGCGGTTTACCGGCGGCATAGGCAAAGCCCTTGGCGAAGGCGACGCCCACCACCAGAGCACCCACCAGGCCCGGACCCTGCGTCACGCCAACAGCGGCAAGCTCGCTCGGCGCGATGGCTCCGCCCGTAAGGCCCAGCGACGCTGCGGCGTCCTCGAGTGCCGCGTCCACGACGCTCACGATGACCTCAACGTGCTTGCGCGAGGCGATCTCGGGCACCACGCCGCCAAAGCGAGCATGAAAATCAATCTGCGTCGACACCTGGTTGGCCAGCATCTTGCCGTCCGCATCGATAATCGCCACGGCCGTCTCGTCGCAGGAACTCTCGATGGCAAGCACCAGGCGGCGGCGCTCGATTTCGGCACGCTCCTCAGCGGTGCGTTCGGGCGCGGGCAGCGGCCACACACGCTGCTCAGCCGCCGTCGGCTCGGGCGAGGCATTGTCGAGAGGAAGCACCAGGGGCAGCGGCGCCGTCATGACGATGGCATCTTTGCCAGCACCGTAGTAACCACGGCGGCGGCCCGCCTCGGTAAAGCCAAGGGAGGCATAGAGCGCAATAGCGCCCTCGTTGCCATCCTCAACCTCGAGCGAGGCGGTCGTACAGCCGAGCATCTGGGCATCGTAGCTCACGTGCGACAGCAGCTTGCGGGCGATGCCCTCGCGGCGATGTTTCGGGTCGACGGCAACATCCAGAATCTGCACGTCACCGTCTACGACCATGCCACCGGCAAGCCCCAACAGCTGACCGTCATCGTGCGCCACCCACCAGCTGCGCGGCACCGCAACATCCTCGCCCAACTCGGACAGGAACATGCCCGGCGTCCATGCCTCGTGCCCAGCGCCTTCAAAGCAGGCGGCCTCCAGCGCACTCGCACCCTCGGCGTCCGCCGCACCCATGGGGCGAAATTGCAGATGGCGACCGGCGAGCTCATCGGCGACGCCCGTAATTTCGCTCTGCGCGCTCTCGGATAGACCGAGGCGTTTGCGCTCGTTTTCCTCGGCATCAGAAAGGCGCGTATAGATCGGTAGGACGCGGGCCGGGTCGCCGTCACCCGCGGCGTGCGCAAGGATGAGACCCTCGCCCGAAGGCCACCACAAGCCGCGCTCTACGCAGCGAGCGGCCTCATCCTCGCCCAGCAGCTTGCCATAGCGCACGAGACCGTCGCCAGTCAGCTTAACCTGGTCCCAGTCCGCGGCTTGGCGCCACTCATCAAGCGCCACGGCAGCCTTGACCACGTGCTCGCGCTCAAACTGACGCTCGGGGCCCTCGTCGCCCAGCACATACAAAGCCGGATACACCTCGCCGCGCATGGCATCGGCCAGAATGCCGAGCTTGCCACGCACGCCAGCCTTCCACGCGGTCCATGCGCAGGCATCGAGCGTCGACACACCCAACAGCGGCACGTTGGCACCGCGCGCCAGGCCCTTGGCGGTGGAAATGCCGATACGCACGCCGGTAAACGAACCCGGACCGCGACCGACGACGTAACTGCCCACGTCAGCACGGTCCATGCCAGCCTGAGCAAGCACGCTGTCGACGGTATTCACGAGCTCCACATTGGCATGGCGACGGCACATATGGTCGCCACTCACCAGCTTCGCCTCGCCCGTCTGCCCATCAATCCAGCTTGCCGCGCAGGCAAGCATATCGGTCGAAGTATCGAGCGCCACCACCAGCGCGTAATCGTTATGCAAGCTCATCTTGTACAGCCTTATCAATCAAATCGGAAAGCTCCGCTGCGCGCTCGCCGTGCGCCTCGAGCGTTACCGTTCGCACGTCGCTATCGTTCTCATCGCGCTTAAGCGTCACCGAAAGAAACTCATCTGTCAGTTCATCCTGAAACTGCTCGCCCCATTCCAGCAGGCAAACACCCTCATAGCCCAGCACGTCAAAAATGCCTGTATCCTCAAGCTCGTAGGCATGCTCCAGGCGGTACAGATCAAAATGAAACAGCGGAATACGCCCTTGGTCATGAACGGCCATGAGTGCGAACGTAGGGCTCGTGACCATATGCTCATCGCCCAGAGCGCGCGAGACGCCCTTGGTAAAGTGGGTTTTTCCCACCCCGAGGCCGCCGGTCAAGATCAGCACATCACCATCTTCCAGGCACGGCGCAACCAGCTCGCCAAAGTGCTCCGTATCGGCAGAGCAAGCCGTTCTATAAATACCTACCCCCAGGCGCTCCAGGGACATATATGCTCCTTATTATTCCGAGGCACCCTCTGGCGCGGGGTGCCGCTCCAGATAGTCGCCCAGCATCTTAAAGTCTTCCTCCAGCAACTCTTGCCACGCCGGATTGCGCAGCGCTGCCGCGGGATGAAACGTCGGCATCACCACAAAGTGCCCCATCTGATGGAACCTGCCGCGCAGCTTGGTAATGCCGATCTCGGTCTTGAGCACAAAGTGCGTCGCGGGATTGCCGAGTGTCACGATGATATCGGGCCAGATGCTTCGAATCTGCTCGCGCAAAAACGGTGAGCAAGCCAGCACTTCCTCGGGGCGCGGATTGCGGTTTCCCGGCGGGCGACACTTAAGCACATTGGCGATATAGACATCCTCGCGCTTAAGACCTGCCAGGGACAAAATGCCGTTGAGGTCTTCACCCGCCGCCCCCACAAAGGGTTCGCCCTGCAAATCCTCGTTGCGACCCGGTGCTTCACCAATAAACATGACGCGGGCGCGGGGGTTTCCCACACCAAACACGATATTGTGACGCGACTGGTAGAGCTGGCAGAGGTGACAATCGCCCAGAACGGCCTCAATTTCCTCGAGTGCGACCTCACGTGGCGCCTGATGGGAATGGCCGGGGATGTGCATGACGCCCATAGCGGCTCCTACACGTAGACCTTGTCGAGACGCATGCCAAAGCCGCAGGCGACCTCGTAGTTAATCGTTCCGCGCAGTCGGGCCATCTCATCCATAGTGATCTCGGCATCGCCATCGCGGCCGACAATAATCATCTCGTCACCAAACTCGGCCTCGGGAATCTCGTGTGCCGGGTTGGACTGAATGGCGACCATAAACTGATCCATGCAGATATTGCCAACCTGACGCACGCGCTCGCCGCGATACAGCACGTCCATACGATTGGAAAGCGTACGCGATAGGCCGTCGGCATAACCGATCGGCAGCGTACAGATCTGAACGCGCGTACGCGGTACGCGGTAGGTAAAACCGTAGCCCACGCCCTCACCCATCGCAGGGTGTGCCACGCGCGTCACGCGCGCATGAACGCTCATAACGGGATCGAGCTGCATCACACGGCCACTCAGCTCGCACGGCTGCATGCCATACAAGCCAACGCCGGCGCGAATCATATCAAAATGCATCGAGGGGTCGAGCATCGAGGACGGCGTGTTGGCGCAGTGCACGATACCGCACTCAAAACCCGCATCCTTAATGGCCTGAACGGCCTCGGTAAAGCGCTGACACTGCAGCTTGTAGTCCCAGCCCGAAGGTTCATCGGCCGTGGCGAAGTGCGTAAATACGCCGTCGCACTGAATACCGCGATGGAAATTAATACCGCGGACAAAGTCGAGCACCTGCGTGTAATGTACGCCGATGCGGTTCATGCCCGTCTCGATGGCGAGATGATACTTGCCCACCTTGCCCGCCGCGACGGCACATTCGCCATACGCCAGAGCAAAGTCAGACGTATAGACCGAGGGCATGATATCAAACTCGAGCAACGTCGGAATCGCCTCGATAGGCGGTTCGCTAAGAATGAGGATGGGTTTCGTGATCCCGCCCTGTCGGAGCTCAACGCCCTCGCTAACCGTCGCCACGGCAAACATGTCGGCACCGGCCGAATACATAATCTTGGCGCACTCAACAGCTCCATGACCATAAGCGTCGGCTTTAACCACGCAGCACAGGCGCTGGCGCGGATTCAGCAAATTCTTATAGGCCCTCGTGTTGCGGCGGAGCGCCCCGCGGTCGATCTCGACCCAGGACCAACGCGTCAAATCGGCCTTATTCATAATTAGTCATCCGACCTTTCGTCTGTGATTCCCAGATCATCGAGCGCATCCTTTGCCGCCAACTCCATGGCGGGACCGATCAAGTCGATAAGATCGGTCGCGATAACGCTCTTCTCGCCAAACTCCGTCACCGCGGCAAAACCGGCATAGCTATGAAGTGCGACGGCATACGAGTACAGCAGCTCCCAACGGTCCATCTCGTCGCGCATGGTGGCCAGTGTGCCGGCCAGAATACCCGCAAGGACGTCTCCCGAGCCAGCGGTCGCCAACGACGCCGGGCCCGAGAGCGGCAGTAGCACACGCTCAACACCGCAAATGGCTGTCGTCGGGCCCTTAGCGATAACAACGAGGTTATCGGAACCAGCGGCCCAGACAACCTTTTGCGCAGCAGCGATCGCGGTGCCAAGGTCATTGACCTCATCGCCGGCAACGAGACGCGAAAGCTCGCGATAATGCGGCGTCATGACGAGCGGCTGCTCGCGACGATACATCTCGGGATTGCTGTCGATGCCGTCGATTGCAATCTTGGCAAGGCAGTTGAGGGCATCGGCATCCAAGATAAGCGGCACGTCGAGCTCGAGCAGACCCGAAACCACCTGCATGGCACCGGCAGACGTCGTCATGCCGGGACCACACAGCACGCAGCTATATTTCTTGGCAATCTCACATACCGTCATGCGCGCAGCGGCACCAAAAGATCCGCGGGAATCAGATGGAATGTCAAAGACCGGAATCGAAGGAAGCGCCATGCGGATAAGGTTGGCACACGCATCCGGCGTCGCGACCGCCACATAGCCGGCACCTGCGCGGGCTGCGGACTTGGCAGCCATAATGGCAGCACCAGGATACTGCGCCGATCCGGCAACAATGAGCACCGAGCCGCGCGAGTACTTATCGATATTCGTGGGCAGCGGAGCAAAGTAGTCCACAAGGTCGCCGGGCTCCACGATCTCGGCAGCATGGTCGACATCGTCAATGACCTCATCAAGGCGGTCGTACAGACCACCGCAGACCAGATCGCCTGCATATTCGGGACCGTCAGCGCTGTATAGGCCGATCTTGGGAGCAATCATCGTCACCGTACGCTCGGCACGAATGCAGTCATCATCCACAACGCCCGTCTCGGCATTCAAGCCCGAGGGAACATCGATGGAAACAACGCAATCGGCATTTTCATTGACCGTGGGAATCCAGATTGAAAACGGCGCACGAAGATCACCGTGAAAACCAGTACCAAAAATGGCATCGACTACAACATCAGCCTTATCGATCAGCACCTCCAGCTCATCACGAGAGGGGCCGACACACACATGCACGTCGCGACCAGCAGTGCGACGGGCGACATGACGAGCGAGAGCGGCCGGGATCTCATCCGGCTCAACCGGGGAGACGATATCTACATCAACGCCCTTATGAGTCAGAATGTCAGCGGCAACCCAGCCATCTCCGCCATTGTTGCCAAAACCGACCAATACAAGAACGCGATCGGGGTTGAGCTTTAAAATCTCGTTGGCAGCAAATTCGCCCGCCAACTCCATGAGTTCGGCCTTCGAGGTACCCTCACGCTCGATAACATCTTCGAGGCGAACGACTTCCTCGGTACTCAAAACCGGTTTCATCTATGCTCCTAGCGCATCTTGCGGATCATCATCCAGATGTTCCGACAAAGCAGATTGTTGCAGCTGTTCAAGCTCGTCTAAGACAGAACGAGCCTCTTTAAATGTCTGAGCAACGCGCTCCTTCGTGCTCACTTTTTCTTCCTTGGGTTTAGGTCGAGCATCCTCGGTGATCGCAATGGCATTAGCGACAGCCAAGTCACCCGTCAGAGTAATAGAAAGAGCGACCTCGACAACGCCCAATTCCTGGGCGATTTCGAGAGCACGGCCCGAAAGCAGCGCTTTTGGCTTGCCGAGCTTATCGCGCGTTACGGAAACGTCTTTACGACCAACGCCCTGGCTAAAACCCGTACCAAGCGCCTTAAGCACCGCCTCGCGAGAAGCAAAACGACTGGCATAATGCGCGGCAGGACGAGACGAGGCATCGCAATACGAACGCTCTTCATCGGTAAACACGCGCCGAGCAAACGCGGGCGTCTTCTCAAGGATTGATTTCATTCGGGAAATCTCGACGATATCAACACCGATTCCGGCTTCGGCCATAATCACCTCCATGCTGCACAGACTATGATATTGTAGCCCGTTCGCAGAAGATGCAACAAACGAGGGTCAAAAACACAGCGACAGTGGAGTGATGGCCCTATAAACGCAAAAAAGGGGGAGGCCGCGAGGCCTCCCCCTTCTTCAGTTCAAG
>CATZIU010000043.1:0-5300 GCA_958420165.1 uncultured Collinsella sp.
GAAAAGCCCCCGTTGCCGGAGGCTTCAAGTTCGATTGGTGCGGCGTATAGGATTCCGCGCATCCGCTTCGCGGATCCGCACCGGCTTCGCCCGCCTGCCGGCGCGCTCGCCCGCTCGCTACGGACGCTCCGCGTCCGCTTCACGCTCGCGCCTCGACCGAGGTTCGAATCCATGCATGGTTGCCATAAAAGAAAAGCCCCCGTTGCCGGAGGCTTCAAGTTCGATTGGTGCGGCGTATAGGATTCGAACCTATGACGTTCTGATTCGTAGTCAGACCCTCTATCCAGCTGAGGTAACGCCGCAGCGCAAAACATATAAAACCACTTTAGTTAGTTGGAGTCAAGCACAATCTCAAACTTTTTGGAGAATATGTTCCTCACGCAGCTCCGCATGCGCCAATGTCCCCCATACGATCAATCGGTTTTTCAACTACATCGAACCCAGCACCGAGCTCCCTCAACAGCGAGCGCACCCGCTGGGCACAGTCATAATCGGCAAACGAGATACTCAGCATGCGCGCCACCTGGTTAGAAGTCCCAACTCCATAGAACCGCTCAAGCGCCACAAGCCCCTCGTGCGTCACAAAGGTCTCGACTACATGCGGCGACTCCTCAAAGCACCATTGGGTCAACGGACCCTCGCTCGTCTGCCGCACCACCAAACCACCCATACCCGATGGCTCACACGTAACTAGTAAGTGCTCCCCACCTTCATCGCTCTCAAACAAAACTACCCGCTCATCAAACAGCTCCATCGCATCCCCTTCCTCTCGCTTCTATTTAACATAAGCATAGCAGGTAGATGGCTGTATACAGAACGTTTGTTCGTGTGTTTTCTATTGAGCTGTCCGCGCGATATGGTAAAGCTCCGCACACAAAAAGGGCGCCCCAGAAAGGAGCGCCCTTGCAAATCGCTTATGCAGGCAACCTACGCAACCGGCTCGATCTTCTCGAGGCCGCCCATGTAAGGACGAAGAACCTCGGGGACCGTGATGGTGCCGTCGGCGTTCTGGTAGTTCTCCAGAATGGCGGCCATGGTGCGGCCAGCCGGCAGGCCGGAACCGTTGAGGGTGTGCAGGTAGCGCGAGCCCTTGAAGTTCTCGGGGTCGCGATATTTGATGTTGGCGCGACGGGCCTGGAAATCGCCGCAGTTAGAGCAGGAGCTGATCTCCTTGTAGGCGTTATAGCTCGGCAGCCAGACCTCGATGTCGTAGGTCTGACGGGCAGAGAAGCCCAGGTCGCCGGTGCACAGGCTAATCACGCGATACGGAAGGCCCAGCTGCTGCAGCAGGTACTCGGCCTCGGCGGTCATGCTCTCGAGCTCCTCGTCGGACTCCTCCGGCTTGGCAAACTTGACCATCTCGACCTTGTCGAACTCGTGCTGGCGAATGATGCCGCGAGTGTCGCGACCAGCGGAGCCGGCCTCCTCGCGGAAGCAGGGGGTGAAGGCGGTGTAGCGGCGCGGCAGGGTATCAGCATCGAGAACCTCGCCGGCGTGCAGGTTGGTAAGCACGACCTCGGCGGTGGGGATCAGGAAGTTGTCGCCCGAGACGTGATAGGCGTCGTCCTCGAACTTGGGCAGCTGACCCGTGCCAAACATGGTCTGACGCTTGACGACGATGGGCGGCCACCACTCCTTAAAGCCACGGCTGGTGTGCGTGTCAAGGAAGAAGTTGATGAGGGCGCGCTCAAGACGGGCGCCGGCGCCACCGAGAACGGTAAAGCGGCTACCGGAGAGCTTGTTGCCGCGCTCGAAATCGAGGATGTCGAGGTCGGTGCCCAGGTCCCAGTGCGGCTTAAAGTCGAAGTCGAACTCGCGCGGGGTGCCCCAACGACGGCGCTCGATGTTCTCGTCCTCGTCCTTGCCGTACGGCGTGGCCTCGCAAGGGATGTTGGGAAGGTGAGCCATAAAGTCGTACTGCTCCTGCTCGAGAGCGGTGCGGCGCTCGGCCAGACCGTCAATCTTCTCGTTGACGGCGCGCACGGCCTCCTTGGCGGCCTCGGCCTCGTCCTTCTTGCCCTCCTTCATCAGGGCGCCGATCTTCTTGGACTCGGCATTACGCGTGGCCTGGAGCTCCTCGACCTCGGTGATGACGGCACGGCGCTCGTCGTCGAGCTCGAAGAACTTCTCTCGATCCCAAGACGTCTGGCGGTTGGCCATGGCGGTATCGATGGCATCGGGGTTCTCGCGAACAAACTTGATATCAAGCATTAGATCCTCCGGCGATATACATTCCATTTAGGTTGCAACCTTGTACATGTATGGGCAAGTATATACTTATGAGCGTTTACGACCCAACCCAACTACGCAAGAAGGCACCCAATGGACGCAGTTTTTTCCTTTTTGTTTGGCACCCGCACCGGTTTTGCCATCCTTTTCGCCGGCGGCATCCTACTGTTTGCGATTCTTGCCTTTGTAATGGAGAAGCGCACCCATAAGATGTATGTCGACCGCGGCCCCAAGGACGAGGACGATCAAGACAGCTTCTGGGACTAACCTGCCAAAAAGGGACTGGTTTATTTTGGTCGGTTTTATCTGGGCAAACGCAAGCGCCTCGCAACTGGAATTGAGCCAGTTGCGAGGCGCTTTTTGCTATAGAGATAAAACCGCAGGAAAACCTGCCAAAATAAACCTGTCCCTAAATGGCAGGTTTTACTGGAGGGTGGCGTCGATGGCCTTGACCAGGGCGCTGCGCATGCCAGCATCCTCGAGCGCGACGACGCCCTTGATGGTGGCGCCGCCGGGTGAGCATACGGCATCCTTCATCGCCGCAGGATGCTGACCAGTCGCAAGCTGCAGCTTTGCTGTGCCCAGCACCATCTGGCTCACAATGCGATAGGCATCGGCGCGCGGGATACCGTGCTTGACGGCCGCGTCGCCCAAGGCCTCAATCGCCATGGCGACAAATGCCGGTGCGCAACCGCCCACGGTACCGCCCACAAACAGCAGACTCGAATCGAGCTCGACGACGGTGCCAAGCTTTCCGAGCAGACCGAGCACCGTGGCACGCTGCTCATCGCCAAGCGTGGAAGCCTTCTCGCAGGCGATAACGCCCTCGCCCACCGAAACCGGTGTGTTGGGCACCGTCGAGATGTGTGCGACACCCGGCAGGACCTGCTCCCACTTGGCGCTATCCCAGGTCCAGGCGACCGAAAGGACAACCTTGTCGGCAAGGGTTTCTTTGAGCGGAGCGAAGACCTTCTCAATCATGTATGGCTTGACCGCAGCAACCACGATATCGGATGCGGCGACAACCTCCGCCGCATCACGACAGGCAACCATCCCACGTGCCTCACAACGCTCGACCAAGGCGTCGTAGTGGCCCGCGCAGGCGCACATATCGCTCGCAGCCACACCGGCGGCGATCCAGCCATCGGCCATAGCGCTCGCCATATTGCCAAAACCGACAAATCCGATCTTCATATCTCATAGTCCTCTCAGACACGCTCTTCAAAACGAAGGCTATTGTCCCACGGCATTGTTTCGTATTGCCGACCTATTTGTGATACGGCTCGCCACGGCTGATTTTGCAGGCGCGGTAAACCTGCTCCAGCAGCACCACGCGCGCCAAGTTATGCGGCAAGGTAATGCGTCCAAAGCTGAGCATCTCGTCGGCTCGTGCGCGCACGTCATCGCTCACGCCGTCCGATCCGCCAATCACAAAGGCGATGTCGCTGTTACCACGCAGCATAAGATCATCGAGCCGCGCCGAAAGCTCCTCGCTCGAGCGCTCTTTGCCCTCAATGGCCAGCAAGATCACATGCGCTCGAGGCGGCAGGGTTGCAAGAATCGCCACCCCCTCCTTGTCGCGCGCGGCATCCACGCCGCCCGCCTTAGCCGGGTCGATATCGGCCACCTCGCGGATATCCACCTTGGCATAGGCACCTAGGCGCTTGGTGTACTCGGCACACGCGTCCTTCCAAAAGCGCTCCTTGAGCTTACCAACGCAAACGACGGTGTATTTCACGCGCGTCTACTCCTTCAAATCGTTTTGAACTTTGCCGGCGGCCAGCATCTGCTCGAACATCGAGGCCGACTGAGAGAAATCGCTCGGCAGCACGACCGTCGAGGTTTTACCCGTACGAGCGAACTCCGTCATCATCTCGGACCACTGCGTAAACATGAACAGCTGGTTGGCCTCGTCGTTGCCGACACCCGTCTCCTGGATGATCTCGAGCGAATCCTTGATGCCCAGCGCGATGGCCTTGCGCTGGTTGGCGATGCCCTCGCCCGCCTTTTCCATCGCCTCGGCCTCGGCGGTCGCCTCGGTAACGCGCTTGATGCGGTCGGCCTCAGCGAGCTCCTGCGCAGCAGCGCGCTTGCGCTGGGCGGCGTTGATGTCGTTCATGGAGTTCTCGACCTCGGTCGGCAGCGCGATCTTGGTGATGAGTGTCGACACGAGGGTAAAGCCGTAGGCAGCCATCTGCTCGGACACGGTGGCATTAACGTCCTTGGCGATGTCATCCTTCTTGGCAAAGACCTCATCGAGCGTATAGACAGGGATGGAAGAGCGCAGGGCGTCGGTGATGAAATCACGCATCTGGTCGACGGGCTCCTGCAGCATGTAGTAGCTCTTGTAGATGCCCGAATCTGCCGGGCCGGCGCCCATGTCATAGCTCACGTGGTACTGAGCAGAGACCTCAAGGCCGATGGTCACGTTGTCCTGGGTCTTAACGTCGATGCCAAAACCGTTTTTCATGGTGCGCAGACTCACCGTGGCGGCCTTGCGGTCGATCACGGGCACCTTCATGTGGAAGCCCGCGTTGACGATGCGGTTGAACTTGCCCAGGCGCTCGATGATCACGGCATGCTGCTGTTCAACGACATAGCAGGCGTTGGGGAGCAGCAGCAACAAAATGATGATGGGAAGTAGAAGGCTCGTAAGAGCAGCGATAATACCGGACAACAGCATGGTCTCTCCTCTGATAGGCACACGTTGGCACTAGGATACCCGCACGAAGCAGCCACGTGACACCAACAGGAGGCCCATAACAAAAAAGCTCCCATTGCTGGGAGCTCTTTCAATCAATGGTGCGGGCGAAAGGACGTCCGCGTATCTGCTTCGCGGATCCGCGCCGGCTTCGGCCGCCTGCCGGCGTCCTCGCCAGCTCGCTAAAAACGCTCCGCGTTTTCTTGACGCTCGCTCCTTCGCAGGTTCAAGTCCCTGCGATGGGCCCATAACAAAAAAGCCCCCATTGCTGGGAGCTCTTTCATTTAATGGTGCGGGCGAAAGGACTTGAACCTTCATGGGGTTGCCCCCATACGGACCTGAACCGTACGCGTCTGCCAATTCCGCCACG
>CATZIU010000044.1:0-5248 GCA_958420165.1 uncultured Collinsella sp.
CCTGCTCACGACGGAGGCCACATTAAGTGGCCTCCTGTTCGTGCGGAACTCGCGACAAACCTAAGCCGGTGTCCCCGCTCTCCCGGGGCCTGTGGTTACTTGGTTGTTGCATACGGCTCGCTTTTCGGAACTGGGCTGATAATTCTAGATGTAAGGCGCTCTTGGTTGATATGGGACGGAGGGATTCCGCGTCCGCCTGCCGGCGGCCGCGCCCCGCTGCGTCGCTTCGCTCCTTGCGTGCTGCGCTGGAAAACGCTTCGCGTTTCCTCAGCTCCGCACCCTTGCGGGTTCGAATCCCTCCGCATGCCCACGAAAAAGCGCTCCAGGTTCATAAGAGCCTGGAGCGCTATGTTCTTTGGGGCTGGGACGGAGGGATTCGAACCCCCAACAGCCGGCACCAAAAACCGGAGTTCTACCGTTGAACTACGTCCCAATGTGTGGTGTTGCCCAAAAGCAACCCGTTTAGTTTACCTAATCTGCGAGGGCATCGCAAACGCCATCGAGCAGGCGTACGGCGAGTGTCTGCGCATCACTTGCGGTGAAGGTTCCGTTGTAGCGCGTCATGCCCGTGAGCTCAATGCGGATGCGCGCGGGCTTTTGCTGCGCGGCGACATTGGCGGTGCGGATGCGCTGTGCAAGGTTGTGACACTCGGCAAGGGCGATCGTGGCGCGCGGCGCAGCATCTGCGGGCAGCTCATCGCTTGCGATCTCGAGCACCAGATCCACGTCGGTCGGAACCTCGGAATCGCAAAGCATCATGCCGCTGCTGTCGGTCGTCGCCGTGGCGATGTTCCACATGCGCGATGCAACGCTGCGTGCGATGGGGTCCTCACCGATGACGGCAATCTGGAAGCGCTCGAGCACGTTGGCGGCGCGGGCAAAACCGATGCGCGACTCGGCCTCGGTAACCGAGGGCTTGCCCTCCCACACGTGATGCAGGCGGTTGATATAGGCGTAGGTATCCTGGAACGCCATGCCATCGGCAAACAGGCCAACATTTTCCTGGAACTGCTGCAGAGCGGCCTCGGTGTGCGGGCCAAAATAGCCGTCGTCCTCTCCGCAGGCAAAACCCAAAACGTTGAGCGCGCGCTGCAGGGCCTGAACGTCGGCGCCATGGAAATTGGGCATGCGCAGATAGAGCGTGCGGTCGCCCAGTTTATACGAGGCGTCTACCAGGGCGCTCCAACAGGGGATATCGACGGCGCAGCCAGCGGCAAGGCCACTGTCGAGCCTAAAGGTGCCAACAGCCTGCTCGGTGGTGGTGCCAAAGCGCTTGTCGGAGACCTCGGTGTCATCGATTGTATAGCCGAGCTGCAGAAGGCGGGACTGGACGTCCTCGACGGCTGCTCCCTGCATGCCCGTTGTAATAGGTTCCATGAACGAACCCCTTTCGGCGTATCATTCGTACTATTTGAGCGCCTGTCGGATAGACGACGCAAAGGGATGCATAAACATACATTCAACAGTGTAGCAACTTGTACCCAAATGCGCTGCCGACAGGTTTTGCAACCCCCGCTAGTTGAGTCGCTCCACAAAGAAATCTGCCATGGAGAGGAACAGTTCGCGTGCGTGCGAATCAAGCTCAACGTCCTCGATGGCGGCCTTGGCTTTGGCGGTTAGGTCCAGCGCGTAGGCGTGGGCGTAATCGATAGAGCCGGTCTCCTGGAAGATTTCCACGGCGCGCGAGAGCTGCGCGGGATCCTCGGTGCCCGAGGAGAGGATCGCTTCAATCTCATCGTGATAGCGCTCATCAGACAGGGCGTGCACGGCAACGAGCGTGCGCTTACCCTCGGTGATGTCGGTACGGAAGTCCTTGTTGGCGGCCTCCTTGGTACCGATTAAGTTGAGCAGATCATCTTGGATCTGGAAGGCAAGGCCCGTGTGCAGGCCAAAGGCGCGCAGCGCCTCGACCTGCTGTTCGCTGCCTCCGCCAATGATGGCTCCGGCGGCAAGCGGCGTGGCTCCGCTGTAATACGCGGTCTTGTGCGTCGCCATGTCCAGATAATCGTCGACCGAGATGTCAAAGCGCCCATCGCGGACCCAGCCCAAGTCGAGCGCCTGGCCCTCGATGGTGCGAACGATCATCTCGGTGAGCTCGTGGAGCACACGGAGTTTCACGTCTGCCTCGAGTGTGGGGTCGTCGAGAACCGTCTTGGTGACCATGGTGAGCGCCAGATCGCCGCAGTTGATGGCAAGGCCCGTGCCCTCGGTAAGGTGCATGCAAGGCTTGCCGCGACGCAGCTGGCCGTTGTCGGCTATGTCGTCATGGATAAGCGCTCCCGACTGAAAGTGCTCGATAGCTGCCGCCGCGCTGCGGGCGCTCTCAAAGTTACCGCCCACTGCGGTTGCGGCGAGCATGCAGATAAGCGGGCGGTGGCGCTTGCCGGCGTTGGCCGTAAAAGCCGAGAGCGGGGTATACAGGTAGCGCTCGATATCGGCAGAGGTCGCCTGTCCGTCAAAGAACGTGGCCAGATAGTCGTTGATCTGGTCAAAGTGCTGGGCTAAAAAGCTGGTAAACGGACTGGACACGGGTTCTCGCATTCTTTCTTAGGTTGCATCGTTGCGGTGTGCAGATACCATATTGCCACATTGGAGTTGCCGGCGCGTCTGTTTTGGCGATTTGGGGAAACGGGACGCGTGCGCGTGCCGGCTGCTTATATAAGCCTAAAGTGCTCGAGCGCCTTGACGACGCCATCTTTGTCGACCGAGTCGGTGATGTAGTCGGCGCGCTTTTTGAGATAGTCCGGCGCATTACCCATGGCGATACCGACATCGACGGCGTTCATCAGCGAGACGTCATTGCTGGCGTCGCCGATGCCGTATACGGTTCCGTGGTGGGGATCGAGGGCGTCGAGTACAGACTGGATGCCCCCACGCTTCGTGCATTCGCGGGGCGAGATTTCGGTTACCTCGAGTTCGAGCTCGTTAAAGCACAGCAGCGGCTCAAGTGCCTTATCTTGAGCGATGTGGTTAGCGAGCGATGTAGACATCAAGATCTTGTAAGCACTGTAATGTTGCAGCTGCGTGACTGCGTCGCCCAGGGTGCGCGCGTATCCGGGAGCATCGGGGGCATCGGCACTCATGCGCACGACGCCGTTGAGGCCCTCAAAGCGGATGACCTCGCCCGATTGCTCAAGGTAGGGGGCAAGACGCTGCAGCATGCTGGGCGTCATCGACAGATCGCGAATTGCGTGTCCGTTGATCTCGGCGTAACCGCCCGCAAGACAGACGATGCCGGTCCAGGGCAGCTCTAGAAGTTTGGGGTGGATGCAGCTGAGGGTGCGTCCTGTGCAGATAAAGGCCATGTTGCCATTTGCAACGAAATCGCGGATGGCCTGCGAGACCGCCTCGTTGGGATAGGGGGACAGGTCACGCTCGCTCTCGGGAAGCTCTTGTGCCGCTCGAGGGTCTTGCCAGGTGAGCGTTCCGTCGATATCGAAGAAACAGATATCGCTGCGATTATGGGCTGCGCTGGCGGCAGGGGAGGCCGAGGTGGTGGGCACAAATTCCGGCTCGAGGCCCATGATCTGGTCAAAATGCTCTTTAACGCGGGGAACGGAGATGCCGATGATCACCTGGGCGGTCTTGCCCGTAATGATGAGGCCCTTGGCGCCCACCGCGACAAACGACGCGTTATCTGCAACGATGGAAGGGTCTGCGACCTCGACGCGCAGGCGCGTGGCACAGTTGGTTGCGCCCACAATATTGCCAACACCACCTAAAAGCTGAATTACCCGCTCAGCGAGGATGTGATCTTGATCGGATCGACTATTGACCTCGTCATTGGGAGATTGCTCTTTGGCAAAGCCGCTTTCCGTTAAACGATCGATTGCCGCGCGATTGGCGACATGATCCTCGCGGCCCGGCGTCTTAAGGTCATAGATCAAGATGAGTGCTCGAAAACTAACAAAAAAGATGAGGCTAAAGGCAAGGCCGATACCGAGCGCCAAAAGATAGGCACCGGCATGCGTGCGCATGAGCGGAATAAAGTTGAAGGCTGCCATCTCCATGAGGCCGCCCGAGAAGATGCCGACGATGCCAAAGAGATTCATGGTTGTGGCAAGGCAAGACGATAAGACGGCGTAGAGAAAAAAGAGCCCGGGGTGGGTGAACATAAAGAGAAACTCGAGTGGCTCGGTAACGCCGCAAACCACCGAGGCGATGATGGCGGGAACAAGGATGACCCTGAGGCCGGCGCGGCGTTCTGGTTTTGCGGTGGAGTAGAACGCGGCTGCGATGGCGGGAAGGCCAAAGAGCTTGACCCAGCCGGTGGCGGTAAAACCGGCCCACGGCGCAAGTTCATTAAGGGGGCGCGTGCTATGGGAGAGGATGGGGAGCAAGCTGCTCCACGTGGCGTAGATGCCGTCGTTAATGACCAGGTTGTCGTAGTAGATCGGCATGTAGAGCAGGTGGTGCAGCCCCATGGGCTCGAGCGCTCGCTCCAAAAACACAAAGATGCCCACGCCAAAGGGTCCGACGCTCGTAAGTGCATGGCGCAGCGTTTCGGTCATTGCGTATACGGAGGGCACGATGGCGGCCGAGATAGCGGCAAGGGCAAACACGGCAAAAAAGCTGATGAGGTAGACCAGCGAGGAGCCCGAGAAGGTGCCGAGCCAATCGGGAACCTTGGCATCGTAGAAGCGGTCATGGATGGCGACGACGGTTGCCGATACCACCAGCGGGCCGATAATGCCGGTGTCGAGCGTCTTGATGCCGTCGATGACGGTGATACCGTTGGCGGGGGTCAAAGATGACGGGTACTTAAGCCCAAGGTTGTCTCCGCTCAGCTTAATGATCTCGCTCAAAAAGAAGCAATAGGCAAAATAGGCCACGAGTGCCTCGAGGCAGCAGCGTGCCGGTTGCTTTTGGGCAAGACCGATAGGCAGCGCTACGGCAAAAAGGAGCGGGAGGCGCTTAAAGACCGTCCATGAGCCGCGCTGGATGATGGCCCAAAAAACGTACCAAGGGGTTCCGTATACGGCTAGATCGCCGACGATGTCCGCAGTCGTTGCGAGAGCGGAGACGCCGACCATGAGGCCCGATATAGAAAACAGCATGGCGGGAGCGAACATTGCCCCGCCAAAGCGTTGGATTTTTTGCAGCATGTTCTGCCTTCCGAATATCGAGGCGCGTTGCGCGTGGGGAAACGTTTAAACAATGGATTCATTGTAGAGGACCAGACGATTGTTGTGCCGGCAGTTTTGAGCGAAACCGATTTGGGCACGACAGAAACCGTCAACGGTTAAAT
>CATZIU010000045.1:0-4577 GCA_958420165.1 uncultured Collinsella sp.
GCGCGGCAAGGAGATATATTGCCAGACCGGAGGGGCCCCGGGGGCGGGAATCTGGACGCACACATTTCCTACACAACTGTTCCCTCAACTGACGCTTGCCAGTTGATAGCTACCGCTCGCCGAGCACATCTTTATATAGAGTGGCCCCTTGGCTAGAGCCGATATGCGCCCCTGGCCAAAGCACAGCCGGCATCTAGCAGTTCATCGCGCTCCTCCACCGAAAAGCCCTCGGCGTACACGCGCACCACCGGTTCGGTCCCGCTGGGACGGATCAGTAGCCAGGTGTCATCCTCAAATGCCAGACGTAAGCCATCCATATGGCTTACGCTCTGCGGCGCCTTGCCGCATATCGACTTGGGATTCACGCCGGGAAGCAGCGTGCGCAACGTCTCGGCATCCTCGGCCTCAAGGCGCAAATCTCGACGTCCGTAACTCGTCTTGCCAAAGCTCGCCTCGAGCTGATCGATAAGCACGCCCAAGGGCGCGCCGGTCTTGGCCATGAGCTCGCACAAAATCAGGCAGGCAAGGATGCCGTCGCGCTCGGGCATGTGCGCGGCGATACCGATACCACCGGCCTCTTCACCGCCCACGAGAACGCCGCCCTTCTTCATCTCGGCGGCTATATATTTAAAACCGACGGGCTTGATGACCACGCGGCAGCCGAGCGCCTCGGCAATGCGACGCACAAGCGTGGAGCATGAAAGGTTGACGACGACGCGTCCCTTCAGATCGCGATACTGGACCAAATCGCCCAAAACGAGCGCCATGATCTGATGTGGATGTATATATCTGCCGCGCTCATCAACCGCGCCGATACGATCGGCGTCGCCATCAGTCACCAGACCGGCGCACGCCCCGTCTTCGACAACTGCGCGCTCACAAGCATCCACCCACGGCTCGACCGGGTCGGGGCAGATATCTCCCCTATCGGTCGTCTCGTCGGCGTGAATCTCGTGGACTTCGACGCCAAGCTCTCGAAGCAAGTCGGCAAGATATCCCTGCGCAGCTCCGCCCATGGGGTCAACCACCACACGCATATGCGCGGCGCGAATGGCATCCGCGTCGACAAACGATGCCACCGCTCGCATATAGTCGGGAATGATATCTGCCGTGCGGTATTGTCCCTCAAGCCCCAGCGGCTCGGCGGCCATCGTCTCCTCGAGCTCTTCGATGACATCCTGGTTGGCCGTCGAGCCATCACCCATCCGCAGCTTGAGGCATAGATAGCCCTGCGGATGATGTGAGCCCGTCACCATAAGCGCGCCGCATGCCTCGCCGTCATACGCAGCCGCCCACGTAAGAGCGGGAGTCGGCACCGGTCGAGACACGAGCACGGCATCGAGCCCGTGGGCGGCAATCACGCCCGCCGCGAGCTCGGCGAACTCGCGCGCTTGCGGCCGAGTGTCAAATCCTACATATACCGTTTTACCGGGATTCGTCTTTTGCCATAGCCTGCCGATAGCATCGGTGACACGAGCGACGTTGTTGATAGTAAAGTCTCCGTCGACGCGAGCTCGCCAACCGTCAGTTCCAAAGTGAATTATCGCGCACACGCGCAGACACCTCGCAGTGTTTGGATCATGGTACGCATGAGGTATACCCGCAACGGGCATCCGGCAAGCCGCCGGCACGCTCGTTCACCGTTTAGGCAAAAGCGTCGAGGTGCGCACCGACAACAAAAAAACCGCCCCGGCGGGGGCGGTGATTCGATACTCCTATTTTCGGGTCCTATATATTGAGCGCATCTGCCATAGCGGCTGTCGTAACCGCCGTGGTTCCGCAGCAGCTGCCTACCATTGCGGCGCCTGCCCGCTTCCACTCAACGCATGCGCGGGCGAAGGCTTCGGGGTCCTCGTGCCACACGGGCCCATCCTGTGTCTGAACCGGATTTCCCGCGTTGGGCCGAACCGTAACGGGCGTGGTGGCCGTGGCGACCATCCTTGGCACCGCAGCAGTAGCTGCTGTCAGGGAGCAGCAATTGACCCCGACAGAGTTCGCACCATGCTTCTCGGCATACAAGATGGCGCCTTCGATGTTTAGGCCATCGCCCAGTAGGTCGCCCTTGTCGTCAATAGCAAAGCTCACCAAGATGGGCATACCGTCGGCGACGTCGCATACGCCGGCGAGCACGGGCTGCAGATTGCGGATGGACGTGACCGTCTCAATCAGGAGGCCATCTACGCCGGCGTTGAGCAAGGCAGACGCCTGCTCGCGAGCGTTTGCGCGGATCTCTCGATACTCGGGGGAACCCTCGACGAACCACTCAATGGCAATAGGGCCCATAGACCCCAACAGGAGCTGAGGATTTGCCTGACGGGCATCGTCGACCGCCCCGCGATTGACCTCCGCCATGGATGGGGCGATTTCATCTTGATCGAGCGCGTGGCCCGACGCCTGAAACGTGTTTGTGATGAGCACCTGCGCGCCGGCGGCGACATACAAGCGATGGATACGAGAAACGGTCTGCGGCTCTGCCAGATTCCAAAACGCCGGTGGAATGTCGGCGGCATCGTACTCACTCAACAGAACACTGCCCATGGGGCCCTGCGCCAACAAGGTCTCGCTCGACAAGCGGCGCGTAAGTTCCTCGGCACCAAAGCGGTTGTAATAACTCGTATCCATATATATCCCGCTATTCCTCGACGCTGATTCCCTGCTTTTCGAGATAGGCGAGCCAGCGGTTCATCGTGTCCTCGGATAGAGCATGCTCCATCATGCAGGCCTCGGAATCGGCTCGCTCAAATTCGACACCGAGCTCCTGAACCAAAAACGTGCGGACCAGACGATGGCGATACCAGATAGCCGAGCCGACCTCGCGCCCACGGTCAGTCAGGATAACTTTGCCGTAGTGAGACTGTTCGACAAGTTCAGATGCCTTGAGAGCCGAAACCGCCTTGTTGACCGATGCCTTCGAGACGCCAAGGCGCTGTGCGATATCGACCGACCGCACGCCGCCGGTCTCCCCATCTTCACTTTCGATGCGAACCATGCACTCCAAGTAGTCTTCGTTCGCCACCGTTAGGTGTAGCTCGCGCGAGCTATTTGTCGTATCCATGAACATCCGTCCCTTCTGCACTCAATGGCTGATTCTACCCCATCCAAGCGTCGCGGTATGCCGCGGCATACCGTGCTAGAGTTCTTGTTGCACACGACGACCAAGATTGGAGCGATCTTTATGGAAAACACCACCACGGACCCCGACGTCCTCGAGCGTTTTTTGCGCTATGTCCAGATCAACACGCAGTCCGAGGATGCCAACTGCGACCAGGTGCCGTCGAGCACCGTACAGTTCGACCTTGCCAACGTGCTTGCCGAAGAACTGCGCGAGCTGGGTGCAACCGATGCCCATGTAACCGAAAACGCCTATGTCTGCGCGCACATTCCCGCTAGCGCCGGTTCCGAGAATAAGCCCGCCCTGGGCCTGATCGCGCACCTCGATACCACCGAGGTCGCGCCGGGCGCCGGCGTAGCGCCGCACATCGTGCACTACGAGGGCGGCGACCTGGTTTGTGGCATCGTTGACGGCAAGCCCGTGTCCATGAGCACCGCCAAGCTTCCCGCCCTCAACGATCTGGTGGGTGAGGACCTTGTCTGCTCCGACGGAACTACGCTGCTGGGAGCCGACGACAAGGCGGGTGTCGCCGAAATCATGGCACTCGTCGCTCGCATCGCGCAGGATCCCTCCCTGCCCCACCCCGCGCTCGGCATTTGCTTCTGCCCGGACGAGGAAATCGGTCACGGTGCTGAGCTGTTGGATATCGAGGCCTTCGGCTGCAAGTACGCCTACACGGTAGACGGCGGTCCGGTTGGCGAGCTTGAGTGGGAGTGCTTCAATGCCGCCGAGGCAACCGTTCGCTTTGAGGGCCAGTCCATTCACCCCGGCGACGCTAAGGGCCGCATGGTCAACGCGGGCAACCTGTTCTGCGACTTCAACGCCCTGCTCCCTTACGTGCAACGTCCGGAATACACCGAGGGTTACGAGGGCTTCTATCACCTTGAGGGCGTTTCGGCAACGGTCGACCATGCCACGGCGCGCTATATCATCCGTGATCACGATGCCGCCAAGTTCCAGCGGAAACTCGAGCTGATGGATGCCGCCGCCGCACTGCTCAACCAGCGATTGGGCGAGGAGCGCGTAACGGTCGAGATTAAGCACCAGTACCGCAACATGGCCGAGATCGTTCGTGACTATCCCGAGCTTATTGATGTTGCCAAGGAAGCCTACCTTGCCTGCGGCGTTGAGCCCCAAGTACTGCCGATTCGCGGCGGCACCGACGGCGCACAGCTGTCGTTCCGCGGCCTGCCCTGCCCCAACCTCTCGACAGGCGGCTACTGTTACCACGGCGTCAACGAGTTTGTCCCGGTCAGCTCGCTCGTCAAGATGACCGACGTCCTGCAGGAGCTCGTCGCCCGTTTCGCATAAGACTGGCTGCATGAGCCCAAGAGACGAATCGCCCCGTCCTCAATCGAGAACGGGGCGTTTTTTGGTGCAAGAAAAGTAGTCGGCATCGCAGGTTGAGCCAACGTCAGACACTATGACCCAATCCGAGGGCACGGAAACGACAGGAGCCCCCGCT